>NZ_DASRXZ010000037.1:0-16832 GCF_035687345.1 Microbacterium sp. | reverse complement strand
AGCATCTCGTTCGTCCCGACTCGCTTGAGAGCTCGAACTGGCAATGGAGGCAGTCATGAAGGCTTTGCGCACCCGAGCGTCGTTCCTCATCGGAATCGGCGCGGTCCTGACCCTGGGTCTCACCGCCTGCGGCGGCGGTGGCACCGACACCGCGGGCGGCGACGCCGGCGGTGACACGCAGGAGGTCCAGCCGCTCGTCGCCGGCGTGATCCCCGTGACCGACATCGGTCCGGTGTACATGGCGCAGCAGAACGGCCTGTTCGAAGAGAACGGCTTCGACCTCACGCTGCAGCCCGCCGGCTCGTCCACCGAGATCATCCAGGCCATGCAGTCCGGCCAGGTGCAGATCGGCTACGGCGGTTCGACGGGCGTCTTCCAGGCCGTCGAGAACGGCGTGGACCTCGTCATCATCGCGGCGGCGAGCGCGACGCCCGACGACCCCGAGAACGGCATCAACGACCTGCTCGTCGTGGCCGACAGCGAACTGAAGTCGGCGAAGGACCTCGAGGGCAAGAAGGTCGCCGTCAACGCGCCCGGCGGCTACACGCAGCTGCTCGCCGACATCGCGGTCAAGGCCGACGGCGGCGACCCCGCCAAGGTGCAGTACGTGCAGATGGGCGTGCCCGACCAGCCCGCCGCGCTCGTGAGCGGTGCGATCGACTCGTTCGTCGCCGGTGAGCCGTTCGGCACGCTCGGCCGCGAGGAGAACAACTTCCGCACTCTGGCGAACCCGTTCGAGTACCTGTCCGACCACGCGGTCGTCGCGGGCGTCTGGTACGCGCTGCGCTCCGAGGTGGAGAAGCGCCCGGAGTACTTCGCGCAGGTCGTCGACACGATCAACGCGGCGAACACCTACGCGCTCGAGAACGACGAGGAGCTCCGCGAGAACATCGCCGAGTTCACCAAGATCGACCCGGCGCTGGCGGCCCGCATCCGTCTCGGCTCGTACGGCAAGCTCCCGCTCACCGTCGAGAACCTGCAGCCGATCGCGGACTGGTCGCTCGAGCTCGGCTACCTCAAGGAGCCGGTCGACTTCGACACGCTCATCTGGGAGCCGTAAGAACCCACACGGCGGGAGTGACCCCGCCGGTACGCGGGCCCGTGCCACCGGGCACGGGCCCGCACCACCCCCTTCCCCCACGAACCAGCAAGCGGAGGACGAGCATGGCGACCATCACGGCGCCCGCGGATGCCGCGACCCGCCCGCAGACCCGCACACCGTTCAGCCAGTCGAAGCTCTCGACCCCCGTCCTCGGGGCGCTGGGCATCGTCGGCTTCATCCTCGTCTGGGAGCTCGCGTCGCGCTTCAGCCTCGTGAACCCCACCTACCTGCCTCCGTTCACAGAGGTCTTCGCGACGGTCATCGAGGTGGTCGCCGGCGAGCAGTACCGCGCGCAGTTCTGGACCGCCCTGGGCAACACGATGCTCGGCTGGAGCGTGGGCCTCGTCATCGCCCTCGTCGCGGGCGTCGTGTGCGGCGTGATCATCGGATCGAACCGCTGGGTCCGCGAGTTCACCCACTCCACGATCGAGTTCCTGCGGCCCATCCCGTCGGTCGGCCTCATTCCGATCGCGGTCGTCATCTTCGGCGTCCGCCCGGCCGCGACGATCGCCATCGTCGTGTGGGCGTGCTTCTGGGTGATCCTCATCCACGTGGTCTACGGCGTCACCGACGTGGACCCGGTCGCGGATTCGACGGCGCGCAGCTACGGCCTCGGATATCTCGCACGCGCGCGCTACGTCGTGTGGCCGACCGTCCTGCCCTACCTCATGACGGGCGTGCGCCTGTCGGGCACGATCGCGCTCGTCGTCGCCGTGACCATCGAGATCGTCGTGCAGGCGCCCGGCATCGGCCAGATGATCGCCCAGTACCAGTCCGCGGGCAACGCACCGGTCGTGTACGCCCTCGCGCTCCTCGCCGGCGTGCTGGGCCTCGTGATCAACCTCGCACTGCGTCGCCTCGAAGAGGCCGTGCTCGGGTGGCATCCGTCGGTTCGAGCGGAGGTCATCTCATGACGACGCGAAGCATCGGCATGCGCCTCGTGTACGCGCTCGCCCTCCCGGTCCTCATCATCGCGGTGTGGTGGGTCGCGACGCTCAACGAGACCAACCCGTTCGTGCCCAAGCCGGGCCAGATCGTCAGCGACTTCTTCGGGTCGTGGTTCGGGCCGCTGCTCGTGCAGCAGGTGCTGCCGTCGCTCTACCGGCTCGGCGTCGGGCTCATCAGCGCGATCGTCGTCGGCGTCGTGCTCGGTGTGGTCGTCGGGTCGAGCCGCGTCGCACGCAAGCTCACGGGGCCGCTGTTCGAGTTCATCCGCGCGGTGCCGCCGCCGGTGCTGCTCCCGGTGCTGCTGCTGGTCATCGGAATCGACGACCGCTCCAAGATCTTCCTGATCTTCCTCGGATGCCTCTGGCCGATCCTCCTCAACACGATCGACGGCGTCCGGGGCGTCGACCAGGTGCTCGCCGACACGACGCGCACCTACGGCGTCACCGGGTGGCAGAAGCTCCGCCGCTTCGTGCTCCCCGCGTCGCTGCCGCGCATCATGACCGGCATCCGTCTCGCCCTCCCGATCGCGATCATCCTCATGGTCGTGTCCGAGATGTACGCGGCGATCGACGGCCTCGGCTACCAGATCATGCTCTTCAAGCAGATCTTCCAGATCGGCCCGATGTGGGCGGGCATCGTCATCATCGGCCTCATCGGCATCGTGCTCGCGTGGATCTTCCGCGTGATCGAGCGCCGCGTGCTGGCCTGGTACTTCGGACAACGAGAGGTGGAGACCAGTGAGCGCTGACGCCACGACGAACGAGGTCCTGCTGTCGGTTCGCGGGGTTCAGAAGATCTACTCGACCCCCACCGGCGGCGTGGAGGCCGTGCGGAACCTGACCTTCGACCTGCGCAAGGGCGAGTTCGCGTGCCTGGTCGGACCGTCGGGCTCCGGCAAGACGACGCTGCTCAAGTGCATCTCGGGCCTGCTCGCGCCCACGAGCGGCGAGGTCGTGCTCGACGGGAAGGTCGTCGACGGGCCGCCGCGCAACATGGCGCTCGTGTTCCAGGAGTACGGGCGGTCGCTGTATCCGTGGCTGCGCGTCGCCGACAACGTCGAGATGCCGCTCAAGGTCGCGCGCGTGCCCAAGGAGGAGCGCAAGCGGCGCGTCGAGGAGGCCCTCGAGGCGGTCGGCCTCGCCCACGTGCCCACGTCGTACCCATGGCAGCTGTCGGGCGGCATGCAGCAGCGCGTGGCCATCGCCCGCGCGATCGCGTACCAGCCCGAGGTGCTGCTCATGGACGAGCCGTTCGCGGCCGTCGATGCGCAGACGCGTGCCGACCTCGAAGACCTCGTGCGGTCAGTGTGGGCCAAGCTCGGCCTCACGATCCTCTTCGTGACGCACGACATCGACGAATCCGTCTACCTCGGCGAGCGGGTCATCGTGCTGTCGTCGTCGCCGACCGTGATCCTCGAGGACCTGAAGGTCGATCTGCCGGAGACCCGCGACCAGCTCGAGACGCGCTCGGACGCGCGCTTCGTCGAGCTGCGCCACCACGTGTACGAGCAGATCCAGAAGGCGAAGACGTACACGGGCGACACGGAAGCCGTGCGGACGGTCGCCTAGGTCCCGCCCTGCCGCCCCGCGATCTCGCGTGGCCGACCGTAGGATGGTGCCGCCGGACGCAGAGCGTACAGCGAGGAGACGGGTGGGGATGGCCGACGAGAGGTCGCGGGACCGGATTCAGAGCATCGAGCGCGGGGTCGAGGTGCTGCGCGCCTTCAACCACCGCGAGGGCTCGCTGACCATCGCCGACATCGCCGAGCGGGTGGGTCTCGCGCGCCCCGTCGTGCGCCGGATCCTCCTCACGTTCGCCCACCTCGGCTACGCGGAGTCCGCCGGTGGCCTGTGGAGCCTCACGCCCCGCATCCTCGAGCTCGGCTCGGGATACTTCGCCGCGTCGTCGCTTCCCGAGATCTCGTACGGCTACATGGCCGACGTCGTCGAGCGCACGGGCGAGACGTGCAGCATCGGCGTGCTCGACGGGCTCGAGGTGATCCACGTCGCGCGCGTCGAGGACCGTCGGCCGCTGCCGGACTCGGTCCGGATCGGAAACCGGCTGCCTGCGCACGCGACCGCTGTCGGAAAGGTGCTCCTCGCGCACCTGCCGCCCCACGAGCTCGACGCGCTGCTCGAAGGCGTCGAGCTGGAGTCGTTCACCCCTCACACCGTGACGGAGGTCGCGCAGCTGCGTGCGCGGCTCGACAAGGTGAAGGAGCAGGGCTTCGACGTCTCGATCGAAGAGCTGCACCCCGGTCAGGTGGCCGTCGCGGTGCCGATTCTCATCGACGGGCGCGCTGTGGGCGGCCTGTCGGCGTCGTCCACGACTGTGCGCGAAGACGAGAAGAGCCTCACCGAGGTCGTCGCGCCCGTGCTGCGCGACGCCGCGGGCGAGATCGGCCGTGCTTACCGCAACGCGAACCCGCAGCTCTTCCGCGCCGTGCGCTGAGCTCAGCGCGCCGCGACGACGTCGGCCGGGATGTCCGTGCCGAGGTAGGCGCCCTCGGCCTCGAGGCGCCGCTGCAGCTCGGGCACATCGACGTCGCGCGCCGTGACCCCGGCCGCGAGGGCGAGGTCGGCAGCCGTGCCGGCCGCCTGGCCCATCACGAAGCACGGACCCGTCACGCGTCCCGACGACTGCCCCAGCTGCGTCATCGACGCGCACCGCCCCGCGACGAGCAGGTTGCCGACCTTCTGCGGCACGAGCATGCGGTAGGGGAGGTGGTTGAAGCCGCGCGAGTCCTCGGCGCGCGGGAAGCGGAACTCGACGTCGCCCGCGACGTGCGCCTCGACCATCCAGCCGTTGACCCCGATCGTGTCCTCGAAGTCGACGCAGTCGAGCACGTCGTCCTCGGTGAGCTGGTACTCGCCGACGATGCGGCGCGTCTCGCGGATGCCGATCTGCGGCGCGATGTCGACGACGTACGAGTTCTCGAACCCGGGGGTGTTGTCGCGGATGAAGGCGAACGTGTCCTTCACCTGCCGGCGTCCCTGCAGCTCGCCGCGCGTGAGCTGGTGCACGTCGGTGCCGTCGATCGCGGAGCCGTCCTCGTTGCTGAGCTGCGTGAGGTTCGAGCGCCACTCGAGCGGGTTGATCTGCGGGCGCACGATGGGCTTCTTGCGCGGGAAGCGGTGGGTGCCCGCGGCCTCGGCCTCCTCCATGATGCGGCGGATCGTCTTCCACGCGGGACCGGCCTTCTCGTAGTCGACGCCGTTGATGCGGAACATGAGCGAGGGGTACAGCAGGTGCTCGGCGTGCTCGTACGGCACCCCGGCCCACGCGGCGATGTCGGCGTCTCCCGAGCCGTCGATGAAGAAGCGCCCGCGCACCGCCGCGCGCCCGGACTTCGACTCGACGACGACCGCGTCGATCGTGGACTCGTCCTTCATGACGACGTCGACGGCGGTCGCGTGGAAGAGGATCTCACCGCCGCCCAAGACGACGAGCTCGTCGGCGGCGATCTTGTACGCCGAGATGTCGAACGCGACCGCCTGGATGCGGTCCTCGACCGACAGGTGCGGCTCGTTCAGCCCATCGAGCGCCTTCAGCCGGTCGTACAGCTCGTCGGCGTAGCCGTGCACGACGAGCCGGTGCTCGCCGTGCACGTTCGCGTGCAGACCGCAGAACGTGCTGAGGCCGCCCATCGTGCCGGCTCCGCCGAGGAATCCGTATCGCTCGATCAGCAGCGTCGACCGCCCGGCCCGCGACGCGGCGGTCGCGGCGAGCAGTCCCGCGGGTCCGCCCCCGACGATCACGACGTCGTACTCGCCGATGACGGGAACCTCGGCGGCGGGCAGGTGGATGGTCGACGTGGTCATGCGTTCTCCGGGGTGGTCGAGACGGCGGATGCTCCCACCGCGGTCTTCTGGCAGGGTCCGGCCGTGCGGGGGCACAGCACCGCGCCGCAGCCGAGAGGCTGGACGAGCTGCTCGTACTGGTCGAGCATGCCGCCGCCCGTGTCGCGGTCGGCGGGCGGGACGTACGGCGGTCGGGCGGCGAGTTCGGCCGGGTCGACGAGCAGGTCGAGGCGGCCGGTCTCGAGGTCGATGTCGATGATGTCGTCGTCCTGCACGAGGCCGAGCGGCGCGCCCGGGGTCGCGGCCTCGGGCGAGACTTCGCCGACGGTCATGCCCTGGTTCACAAGGCCCGAGAACTGCCCGTCGGTGACAAGTGCGACGGACTGCGCGAGCCCGCGCGCGTGCAGGGCGAAGATGAACGCGCTCGTGAGGCCCATGCCCGGGGCACCGGACACGCCGATGCCGCGGATGACCGCGACGTCGCCCTCGCGCAGGCGTCCGTTCGAGATGCCCTCGATCGCCTCCTCGCGGTTGGCGAAGACGCGCGCGGGTCCGGTGAACCGGCGCGGGCCGGGGTCGGGGACGGGGCGCTTCGCGACCGCGCCGCCGGGTGCGAGCGTCCCGCGTACGACCGCGATCGCGGGGTCGGTGCCGAACGGGTTCGAGATGGGGCGGATGATCTCGCCGTCGGCGGGGCGCGCGGCATCCGCCCTTTCGGCCACTGTTCCGCCCGCGACCGTGAGCTGGTGGCCGTCGAGCAGGGGAAGGAGTTCGCGCAGCACCGTCGCACCGCCGCCGGCGTCTTCGAACTGCTCGGTGAGCCACGGTCCGTTCGGGCGCACCGAGGCGAGCAGGGGAGTGTCGCGGCCGAGGACGCGGAACTCCTCCCACACGTCGATGTCGAGCCCGGTCTCGACGGCGATCGCCTGCAGGTGCTTGATCGTGTTGATCGAGCCGCCGACCGCGAGCATCGCGCGGATCGCGTTGCGCACCGACCCATCGGTGATGATGTCGCGCGGGCGCACGTCGCGCTCGATGAGGTCGACGAGGGCCGCCGCCGAGCGGCGCGCGGAGTCCCACATGCGCTCGCTGTTGGCGCGCACGGGTGCCGCGCCGGGCACCGCCATGCCGAGTGCCTCGGCCACGATGTGCATCGAGTTGGCGGTCGCGAGGCCCGCGCACACGCCCGGGCCGAGGATCGCGTCGTCGGCGAGCTCCTCGAGGTCGTCGGTCGGCTCACCCGTGACCGCGGCCATGGCGGCGAGCAGGAAGACCTCCTCGACGTCGGCCTCGCGCCCTTCGGCGAGACCCGAGTGCTGGTAGCCGCACGGCACGATGACGGTCGGGATGTTGAGGCGACCCGCGGCCATGAGGTGGCCCGGCGTGGTCTTGTCGCACGAGCTGAGGCAGATCATCGCGTCGAGCTTCGCGCCCTCGACGGCGGCCTCGATGTCGTCGACGATGAGGTCGCGGCTCGGAAGGATGTAGCGCCCCGCGCGTCCTGCGCTCGTGACGAAGTCGCTCGGCGCGGTCGTGCGGATCTCGAACGGCAGGACACCGAGTCCGCGCAGCTCCTCCTTGAGGGCGTCGGCGATGTCGTCGAGGTGGGCGTAGCACGCGGCGAGCTCGGACGACGTGTTGACGATCGCGACCTTCGGCTTCGACAGGTCGGATGCCGGGATCCCGAGCGACCGCCACTGCGCGCGTCTCGCGATCCCGAGCGCTGAGGTCGGCGGGAGGTTGCTGCGCAGGTCGGGCATCATCGTCCTTTTCTCGTGCGTCATCGCGGAATCGACGGGTCGATGTATCCGCAATACGTCCTAGTGTACGCATTGCGGTTGATTGGTCGCAATGCGTACCTTTGAGTGATGGGCAGACGAGCGCGTCGCGCCGCGGCGACGGATGCCGCGACCCCCGTCCTGACGACGGGGCTGCTGAGCGTGCTCGGCCTGCTCATGACGGTCAACCCGATCGCCTCGAACATCTACCTGCCCGGCCTGAGCCAGATGGCGGCCGATCTCGGCACCACGATCGCGGGCGCGCAGATCGCGCTGACGGGGTTCCTGCTCGGCGTCGCCGCGGGGCAGCTCATCGTGGGGGCGCTCGCCGACAGCCTGGGTCGCCGGCCCGTGCTGCTGCTCGGACTCAGCGTGCTCACCGGCGCGAGCGTGATCGTCGCCGCCGCTCCCACGATCGAGCTGCTCATCGCCGGTCGCGTCATGCAGGGGCTCGGATCGTCGGCCGCCGTGGTGGTGGCGCGCGCGATCGTGTCCGACACCGCGCGGGGCCGGCAGGCCGCCGCGTCGTACAGCGTGCTCATGGGCATGCTCGCGGTGGGGCCGCTCGTCGGTCCGCTGCTGGGAAGCCTGCTCATGCAGGCGGGCGGCTGGCGCACGACCTTCGTTGCGCTCATCGTCCTGAGCGCCGCGTACCTGGTCATGTCGGTGTTCGCGGTACCCGAGACGCTTGATCCGGGTGCCCGGACCCCGGTGCGTGTCGGCCGCCTCCTCGGCAACTACCGCCGTCTGCTGCGCGACCCCGGGTACGCCGGCAACGCCCTCGCGATGGCCGTCGCGTTCGCGGCGCTCGCGACACACGTGAGCGCATCCTCGTTCATCGCACAGGACGTGCTCGACACCGACGAGTGGGGTTTCTCGTTCCTCTATATGTGCTACGCGCTCGCGGTGCTCGTCGGCAGCAGTCTCAACGCGCCGCTGTCGGCGCGATTCGGCGCGCGCCGCATGCTCATCGTGTGTCAAGCGGTCGCGATCGCGTCGACCGCCGCGATGGTCTGGTTCGCCACGGCGGGGCCCTTCACGGTCGCGACGTTCCTCGCGACGATCGTGCCGTCGTGCGCCGCAGGCTCAGCGATCCTCGCGAACGCGACGACCCTGACTCTCGCGCGTGCGGCGTTCGCCGCCGGGTCCGGCGCGGCCCTCATGGGCTGCACGCAGTTCCTGGTCGGCTCGCTCGTCTCGCCGCTGGGCGGTGTGCTGGGTCCGCACACCGCGGCGCCCATGGCCGTCGTGATGCTCGCGTGCTTCACGCTGAGCGTCGTCGCGGGCGCCGTGGGCTGGTGGGGCGAGCGAAGCGGCGCTGTCGTCGTGGCGAGTGATGTCGCCCGAACCCGCCCCGAAGAGAGAGGCTGAGCACATGGCACATGTCGCGATCGTGGAGTTCCGCATCGTCCCGGAGAAGGTCGAGGAGGCGAAGGCCGTCTTCGCGGAGATGCTCAAGACGTCGAGGGCGTTCGACGGATGCGAGCGACTCGACTGGCTCGTCGACCGTGACGACCCCGCGAACTGGACGCTGTACGAGGAGTGGTCGTCGTGGGAGGCCGAGCAGGCGTACCGCGACTTCCGGGCCGGCGAGGGCGCCGTTCCGGAGATCGGGCCGCTGCTGACGGGCCCGCCGCGGCTCGTGCGCCTCGAGACCATTCCGTTCTGACGCGGTGCGTCAGTGGCGGATGCGCACCGGCTCGCCGTCCGCGGCGGGCTGGGCGTGGCGGCGCGCCATGAGCCACGAGCGACCCTTCACGATCTTCGCGTCGATGACGAGCGGGCGGTCGCGCGGACCGTCGAGCCACGCCTGCACCCCGTCGAGGTCTTCGAGCGCGCGGACCGTGAGGCCGTGGCATCCGTATCCCGCCGCGATGGCGGCGATGTCGGTCTCGGGGAAGCGCACCAGGTCGAGCTTGTCGGTGTACGGATCGAAGAGGTTCACCTCCGCGCCGTAGGCGTCGTCGTTGTAGACGATGACGACCATGCCGAGTCCGAGACGCACGGCCGTGTCGAGCTCGACGAGCGACATCATGAACGCGCCGTCGCCCGTGCCGACGACGGGGAGGCGACTCGGCTGGGCGACGCCCGCGCCGATGCCGGCCGCGAGGCCCATGCCGATCGCCTGGAACGACAGCGGGATGCAGTACCCGCGCTCGTCGGGCACGCGCAGGTGCGCGCCCGGGTAGCAGTTGACGTTGCCGCCGTCCGGCACGACGATCCGCTCGAGCGGAAGGAGGGCGTCGAGCGCGTTCGTGAGCTCCTGCGCGTCGATGCGCTCGTCGTCGGAGCGCGAGTCGAACGGCTGGTCCTTCCAGTACCGCGATGACCGCACGCGCTCGGCGGTCTCGGGCGTGCGGTAGCCGACCTTGCCCGGCGCCTTCGCCTCGATCGCCTCAGCCGCCGCCTGAGCGACGACCGCCGCATCGCCGAGGATCGCGACGTCGACCGGCCGGTGCAGCCCGACCGCGGACGGCCGGTCGTCGACCTGCACGACGGTCGCCGACCGCAGCAGCGCGCCGTCGCGCGTCGTCCACTTGTTGAGCGCCGCTCCGAAGACCGCGATGACGTCGGCCGACGAGATGAGGTCGGCGGCGCCCTCAGTCGCGAAGCCGCCCATGATGTCGAGGGCCCACTCGTCGTCGACGAAGAGCCCGCGTCCCGCGGCGGACGTGACCAGGAGCGCGCCGGATGCCGCGGCCAGCCGCCGCAGCTCGCGCTTCGCGCCCCACGCGCCGCGCCCGCCCACGACGACGGGTCGCTCGGCGTGCACGAGCAGGTCGACGAGCCGCTCCAGCGACTCGGGCGATGCGCCCGGTCGCAGCACGTCGGGCACGGCGGGGACGGCCTCGTCGTCGAAGACGACGAGCTCCTCCTGCAGGTCGACCGGGAGCGAGAGCACCACGGTCTCGCGCTCGAGGAGCGCGGTGTGCACGGCGGATGCAGCATCCGCCACCGCCGATGCGGCGCTGTGGATGCGCGCGGGGGTCGCTCCGACCGCCGCGACGGCGGCGTCCTGGTCGATGTGGAAATTCGAGGTGATGTCGCCCGCGGCGGTGTCGCCCGTCACGACGAGCATCGGCGTGTGGCACTTCGCCGCCTCGGCGATGCCGGTGAGCGCGTTGCTCAGGCCACACCCCTGGTGCAGCGACACGACCGCGAGTCGCCCCGAGGTGCGCGTGAAGGCGTCGGCCATCGTGGCGGCGCCCATCTCGTGGCGTGTGGCCGTGAACGGCACGCCCGCGTCGATCATCGCGTTCGTCACATGGAAGTTGCCGCTGCCGACGACTCCGAAGATGTGCGCCGCTCCGAGCTTCGCGATCGTGCGTCCGACCGCCTCCGCCACCGTGATCGTCTGGCCCATGTCGCCTCCGTCGCCGTCCGTGGGGCGCGCTCGAGGGTCGCGCGCCGTCTTCCAGGATTCCTCGCGAATGGAGGGAGGTCAACCGCTATCCGTACAGGTGAACGCTATCCGTACATTTCGCCCGATGCCGGTGATCCGGCCGGAGGAGGTTGGCCGACGGCATCCGTTTACTCGAAGACCTCGACGAACCGTTCGTGCCAGCCCGTCGCGCCGTTCGGAGCGGGGGGCGCGTGCTCTGACGTCTGCACGTCGCCGGTCGCACTGATCGCGCGGCAGCGGATGACGTGCCCGCCGACATCGGCGGTCCAGGGGAGGCTCCACTGCACCCACGTGTCGTCGGAGATCGCGGGGGCGAGCGTCGCCTGCTGCCACGCCCCGTCGTCGATCTGCACCTCGACCCCTGCGACGCCGACGTGCTGCTGCCACGCGACGCCCGCGATGACGGCGTCGCCGGCCTTGAGACCCTGGCCCCGCCGCGGCACGTCGATGCGCGACTGCAGCTTGATCGGACCCCGTTCCGACCACCCGCGGTCGGTCCAGTACGCGCGCTCGAGGTCGAACCGAGTGACGTTGAGCTCGACGACCCACTTCGTCGCCGACACGTACCCGTACAGCCCCGGCACGACCATGCGCACGGGGAAGCCGTGCTCGACCGGCAGGGGCTCGCCGTTCATGCCGATCGCGAGGATCGCGTTGCGGTCGTCGGTGAGCGCCTCGATCGGCGTCGACGCGGTGAATCCGTCGATCGACCTCGAGAGCACCATGTCGGCGTCGGGGTGCGGCCCGACGCGGGCGAGCAGCTCGCGGATGGGGTAGCCGAGCCACACCGCGTTGCCGATGAGGTCGCCGCCCACCGGGTTCGACACACACGCGAGAGTCGTCACGCTCTCCTGCAACCGGAGCTCGAGAAGGTCGCCCCACGTGAGCGTCAGCTCGCGGTCGACCATGCCGCGGATGCGCAGACTCCAGTCCGCGGGATCCACCTGCGGCACGATGAGCGCCGTGTCGATGCGGTAGAACCGGTCGTTCGGGGTGATGACCGGCGCGAGGCCGGGGATGCGCAGGTCGGCACCGGGCGGGATCTCGACCGGCGCCCCGGTCGGGGACGGCAGCCGCAGCGCGTCCCGCACGGTGGTCACGACACGCGTTCCCGTGCGGGCCAGATTGGCCGCGACGAGCGCGAGGACTCCCGCCGCCGTGACCCCGCCTGCCCACGCGAAGAACCTGCGCCGGTCTGAGCCGGAGTCGGCGTCGGCCGGCACGGTCGCCGTCGCCGCGCCCCGGCCCAGCAGACCTACGAGTAGCCGGAGCGCGACGACGCCGACGATGCCGGCGACCGCCGACGGGACCCACGAGATCGGACCGGCGCCCGCGCGCGTCATCGACACGACAGCACCCGCGACCCCGCACGCGCCGATGACGACGAGACCCCACGGCGGGAAGCGCGACTCGAGCACACCCGCCGCCGCGGCGACGATCAGCAGCACGATCGCGATGCCGGTCAGCAGCGCAGCCTTGTCGGCCGTGCCGAAGAGGCCGATCGCCGCGTCCTTCGCCCACGGCGGCGCGAGATCGATGAGGCCGCCGCCGATCACGGCGAACGGGCTCGACTCGGGCGCGAGGAGTGCCGCGACGAGCTCGCCAAGACCCGCCGCGAGCACAGCGGATGCCGCGCCCGCCGCCGCAGCGGCGAGCCACCGCCGGCGCGGGGCGCTCGTCACGAGGAGAGCCTAAGCCCGGATCGCACCTGCGGGATCGGCCGGAAGCGGGGAAGGTCCGGGGAAGACGCGTGTCGGATCCTCGGAG
Organism: Microbacterium sp.; assembly: GCF_035687345.1. Lineage (GTDB taxonomy): Bacteria > Actinomycetota > Actinomycetes > Actinomycetales > Microbacteriaceae > Microbacterium. Next base: position 4,034 of record NZ_DASRXZ010000037.1, on the reverse strand, counting down.
CGTTCGCCGATGAGAGGAAGGAAGGAATGGACGGTTTCGACGTGGTCGTCGTCGGGGGCCGGGTCGCGGGCGCCTCCACCGCGCTGCTGCTCGCGCGTGCGGGCCTGCGGGTCGCCGTGGTCGAGCGGATGCCGCGCGGCTCCGACGCCCTTTCGACGCACGCGCTGATGCGCGGAGGTGTGCTGCAGCTCGCCCGCTGGGGCGTGCTCGATGAGGTGGTCGGCGCGGGGACGCCCCCGATCCGCACGACCGTGTTCCACTACGCGGGCGCTGATCCGGTGACCGTGCCGATCCGCTCCGCTGTGGGCATCGACGCGCTGTACGCGCCGCGCCGCCACTGCCTCGACACGATCCTGCTCGAGGCGGCTGAGCGCGCGGGCGCTGTCGTGTTCGCCGACACGGCCGTGACCGCACTGTCGCGTGACGACGGCGGGCGGGTCACGGGCGTCACCGCGGTCCACCGCGACGGCCGCACGCGGCGCCTGCGGGCGGCGCTCACGATCGGCGCGGACGGGTTCGCGTCGTTCGTCGCCCGTGAGGTGCAGGCGCCGACCGTGTGCGCGGGCCGCTGCGGAAGCGCCGTCCTCTACGCGTACGTCGAGACGGATGCCGCGGGCTACGAGTGGGCGTACGGCAGAGGCGCCGCGGCGGGGCTCATCCCGACGAACGACGGTCAGTCGTGCGTCTTCGTGGCGACGTCGCCGGCCCGGATGCGGGCGCTGCGGCGATCCGGGGCGGCGACGGCCTTCTCGACACTGCTGCGCCGTGCGTCCGTCGAGCTGGATGAGCGCGTCCCGCGCGCTCCGCGCACCGGCCTGCGCCTCCACGGCTGGGGCGGGTCGCCCGGGTGGATGCGGCGACCGTACGGGCACGGGTGGGCGCTCGTCGGTGACGCGGGGCTCTTCCGCGACCCGATCAGCACGCACGGGATCACCGACGCGCTGCGCGATGCCGAGCTGCTCGCGGATGCCGTGCTGCGGGTGCTGTCGGGCCGCGAGGCGGAGGCACGCGCGTTCGCGCGGTACATGCGCGAGCGCGACGCCCTCGCATCCGGCGTCTTCGACGTCGCCGACCGCATCTCGGCCTACGACTGGGACACCGACGGGATCGGCCGCCTCCTGCGCGAGCTGACGGGAGCGATGGCCGACGAGGTGACCTTCCTCGCCGAGCGCCCGATTCCTTCCTCGGCTCTTCCCGAACCCGCGCGCGCAGCGGTTCGTGGGGAAGGTTCGCGGAAGGCCGCCTTGCGATCGTTGCGATGACCCGGACGCAGACCGCGACCGGAACGACCACCGAACGCCGGACGCCGGCATCGGAAGAAGGAAGAAGGAGACACACGATGACGATGATCGAAGAGCGCGCCCGCATGAACGGCGTGGACGTCGCGACGCTGTTCGCCACGCTCGACGCCGTGAAGGAGACGCCCGAGATCGCGAAGTTCCAGTTCCGCGCCTCGAACACCTGGGTTGCCGGCACGCACAGCCGCAGCATGTTCCAGGGCTTCCACGGCGCCATGCAGGAGATGGAGCACAAGGCGGTCACGACGGTCGACTCCGACCACCCCGCCGTGCTCGTGGGTGAGGACAACGGACCGACGCCCGTCGAGTACCTGCTCCACGGCATCGCCGCGTGCCTGACAGCCGGCCTCGCGAACATCGCGGCCGCGCGCAAGGTGCGCCTCAACTCGGTGACCTCGACCGTCGAGGGCGACATCGACCTGCTCGGCATCCTCGGCATGGGCGGCGGCGAGGTCCGCAACGGCTACCAGGCGATCCGCGTGAAGTTCGAGATCGACGCGGATGCCGACGAAGAGACGGTCCGCGAGCTCGTCGCCCAGTCGCAGCGCCGCTCGGCGGTGTACGACGTGCTCGTCAACGGCACCTCCGTCGACGTCGCGGTGTCGGTCTTCTGATCGCACTCGCGGGGATGGGCCGGCCGGGCGGACGCCCGGCCGGCCCCGTCGTCTTCCCGCCGGGCTCGCCGGCACCCCACACCGGTCAGCTCGCGAGGAACCGCTCGACGTGCGACAGGAACTCCGCGAACGCGGGCTCGTCGCCCTGCAGGATGTGGTTTCTGCTCTCGAGCCGCACGAGGCGGCTGTGGGGTACGAGGGAGTGCAGCTCCTCGGCCTCGGCGAACGACCACACGAGGTCGTCGGACGAGTGCAGGATCAGCGTGGGCGTGGTCACCTGCTGCGCGGCCTCGGCGCAGTCGAGGCTTCCGAACGAGCGCCACAGCCGGTAGGCGTTGCGTGCCGACGTCGAGCGGCGCTGCAGCTCGTCGAACGCGCGCCACAGCTCGAGCGGTCCGTCCGGCAGGAACTTCGCGTCGTACACCTGTCGGAATCCCGGCTGATCGCTGCCCCATGACACCTTGATGAGCTCGCCGAGTGCGGTGAGCTCGCGGCGGCGTGCGTCGTCGGCGCGCGCCCAGGTCGCGCGGGCGCACGTGCCGTACACGACGACGTGACTGACGCGTTCCGGATGCCGCGCGGCATACGTCAGCGCGATGGGCCCGCCCTGCGAGATCCCCAGCAGAGGGAACCGCTCGAGCCCCAGCGCGTCGACCACCGTCTCGAGGTCGCGCACCCACGCCTCAAGCGTGAACGAGTCGGCTCCGACGTCCCAGTCCGACAGTCCGCAGCCGCGCTCGTCGTAGCGGACGAGCGTGTGGTTGCGCGACAGCGCGCTCCACCACGGCGACCACACGGGGGAGTCCCAGTCGTAGTCGAGGTGCGTGAGCCAGTTGCTCGCCTTCACGAGCGGCGGGCCCGTGCCGCTCGTGGCGTAGGCGAGGCGCACGCCGTCGATCGTGGAGCAGAAGCCGACCTTCTGCGTGCCGAGCGACGCCGAGCGCGCTCGCAGCGTCTCGCGTACGCCGCCGTCCTCGGCGCGCGGTCCGGCGGCGAGATCGCGCAGGGCACGCGCCTCCGCGCTCGGGCCCACGCCGAGCTCCTCCTCGAGCACGCGCGAGAGCACCTCGAACTGCTTGACCACGCCGACCCGGTCGCCGTCGCGCATCATCGCGCGCATGAGCCCCACGTGGCCGTCCTCGTCGGTCGGGTCGAGGGCGACGAGCTCGGCATAACGCCCTGCCGCGCGCAGCACCTCGCGATGGCGCAGCCGGAGGCGCTGGCGGTGGTGGAACGTCCACTCTTCGTACAGGTCGTGGGGCAGCAGGTCGCCCCGGTAGAGCGCGATCGCCTCATCGATGGCGCCGGGATCGCCGGAGACGGCTTGACGTGCGATCCGCTCGAACTCCTGCGCGTCGACGTCGACCGCGGCATCCGGGAAGAGCGCGACCATCTCGCCCTTGAGCACGACCGCGTCCGTGCGCTGGGCCGCCTTCCGCACGAAGTGCGCGGCCTTGTGGAGTCGGTTCGCGACCGTCTCGAACGGGGCGTCGGGCCACAGTGCGTCGATCACCTGCTCGCGGTGCGCGCGACGCTCCGGCTCGAGGGCGAGGTACTCGGCGAGCCGGAGCGGATCGCGGCGTCCGAGCGACTCGGGGGTCACGCGTGCCCGCGCGGTGCGCAGCTCGAACCCGCCGAGCAGTCGGATCGAGACATCCGCCACGGCCGCCTCCGTTCCCCGGTTCGGAGTGACTCCGGCGACCGGCGCGTCGCCGCGTGGCCGCCCGCGGTCAGCATAGCCCCGGCTGCGCGGCGCCTACACGATGGCCGCGGCTGCACCTTCGACGTCGTCCGAAAGCCGGCTGCGCAGCAGGTGCGACACGACGTCGAGCGCGTTGTGCCGCGCTCCGTCGATGAGCGTCGAGTCGCGTCGATGCTGCATCGGCTGTCCGACGACGTAGAGGCCCGGAACCTCGGTGACACCGCGGCGCTGCGCGATGAGCCCGTCGGGGCCTGTGACGGGAACGTCGAGCCACGAATAGTCGGGCCGCAGCCCCGTCGCGACCACGACCGAGCCGATGCCTCGCGCGCGGAGGTCGAGCGCGAGGGGCCCGGGCTGCGGCACGAACGCCCGCGGGCGCAGCGGAGGCTCGAGCTCTCGCGCGAGTCCCGTCTCGGCGGC
>NZ_DASRXZ010000036.1:0-1739 GCF_035687345.1 Microbacterium sp. | reverse complement strand
ATCGTGGGTGACCGCGTTCGACCGCAGTGGCGCACGCAGGTGCGCGACGCGTTCACGACCGTGCGGATCGTCGATTCGGCCTCGCCCGACTGGTTCGAAGAGACCCCCACACGCGTGAGGGCGGTGCCGATCGTGCGCGATCACGCGCAGCAGGGGGAGGAGCCGCGCGTGATCGGCGTGCTCACGCGACACACGAACCTCGGCGAGACGCGCACGCCGTCGCGTCAGCAGATCACGTTCAACGACTGTGCCGACGACCTGTTCGGCATGATCGCGACGGGCGACTTCCCCGACCTGTCGGCGCCCACCGGGCCCCGTCGCGGCGCGCCGCGCGCGTCAGACGGGCTCATCCGGCTCGACGTCGACGGCATCACGACGTTCGCGAGCCCGAACGCGCTGTCGGCGTTCAACCGCCTCGGGTTCGACGACGAGCTCGAGGGCGAGTCCCTCGTCGAGGTCGTGACGCGGATCCTCCCCGAGAAGCGCCAGTTCGACGAGTCGCTGCCGGTCGTCGTGACCGGCCGCGCGCCGTGGCGCACCGACATCGAGGCGCGCGGCGTCACCGTGTCGCTGCGCACGATCCCGCTGCGCGACCACGGCACGCGCATCGGCGCGATCGTGCTCTGCCGCGACGTGACCGAGATGCGGCACCAGGAGCAGGAGCTCATCACCAAGGACGCGACGATCCGCGAGATCCACCATCGCGTCAAGAACAACCTGCAGACGGTGGCGTCGCTGCTGCGGATCCAGGCGCGCCGCACGCACTCCGACGAGGCGCGCGAGGCGCTCACGCAGGCCATGCGCCGCGTGTCGGCGATCGCAGTCGTGCACGACACGCTGTCCGAGGGTCTCACGCAGAGCGTCGACTTCGACGACGTGTTCGCACGCGTGCTCAAGCTCGTCGCCGAGGTCGCCGCTGCGCCCAACACGCGCGCGAAGACCCGCTCGACGGGCAAGTTCGGCACGCTGCCGAGCGAGTACGCGACACCGCTCGCGCTCGCCCTCACCGAGCTCGTCACGAACGCGGTCGAGCACGGCCTCGCGGGGCAGGAGGGCGACGTCGAGATCATCGCGGATCGCACCGACGAGCGGCTCGAGGTGCGCGTACGCGACACGGGCGTCGGACTGCCCGAGGGTCAGGTCGGGCGGGGGCTCGGCACGCAGATCGTCCGCACGCTCATCCAGGGCGAGCTCGGCGGGACGATCGACTGGCACACGCTCGTCGGCAGCGGCACCGAGGTGACGATCGAGATCCCGCTGCGCTACATCAAGCGCGCGACGAACTGAGCGAGACGGATGCCGCAGCCGCGGCATCCGGGATAATCGGCGTCGCGTCAGGAGGCGCGGCGCGCGCGGGCGGCGCGGCGCTTCAGGGCACGGCGCTCGTCCTCGGAGAGACCGCCCCACACGCCCGAGTCCTGCCCGGTCTCGAGGGCGTACTGCAGGCAGATCTCGGTCACGGTGCAGCGGGCGCAGACGGCCTTGGCCTTCTCGATCTGGTCGACCGCGGGGCCGGTGTTGCCCACAGGGAAGAAGAGTTCGGGGTCGACGGTGAGGCAGGCGGCTTTGTCGCGCCAATCCATGGTTGTGCTCCTTGATGCGGAATGATGATCAGAACAGAGCCCGGATTCGGGTTCCGATACCCTGTGGGAGTGCGAGCGATACTCGCCCCACAACGCTGTGGGAGCACACTGCTTAAGCAATCGTCCCATAGCGATTCACCTGAATCAAGGGTTCAG
>NZ_DASRXZ010000035.1:0-53882 GCF_035687345.1 Microbacterium sp. | reverse complement strand
GACGGCGGCGTGGTGCCTCTCGCGACCCGCGCTGCGCGACATCGCGCTCGTGGGGTGGACCGCCGGACCACAGCGGGGCGACGAGGCGCTCGCCGCGCAGCTGCGGTGGGAGAAGGGCGAGCCGTACCCGGCCGAGCTCGCACAGATCATGTGGGGAGAGGGCGCCCAGCCCGAGCCGCGTCGCCTGCTCGATGCGCTCGCGGTGATCCGTGCGGTGGCCGCCCTCGCGCCGGAGTCGCACCGGGCAGGGCCGCTCGCCGTGTGCGCGTGGCTGTCGTGGGCGGCGGGCCGATCGACGCACGCGGAGTCGTACGCGAAGCGGGCCGTCGAAACCGAACCGGAGCACGGTCTCGCCGAGATCGTCCTGTCGTTCGTGACCGCGGGTCACCTGCCCGACTGGGCGTTCCATCGCGGCTCTGCGCGATGAAGCGCCGATCACTTCACGAGAGGGAAGAGGATCGTCTCGCGGATTCCGAGGCCCGTCAGCGCCATGAGCAGCCGGTCGATGCCCATTCCCATGCCGCCGGTGGGCGGCATGCCGTGCTCGAGCGCACGCAGGAACTCCTCGTCGATGCGCATCGCCTCGAGGTCGCCCTTCGCCGCGAGCTTCGCCTGCTCGACGAATCGCTCACGCTGGATGACCGGGTCGACGAGCTCCGAGTATCCCGTCGCGAGCTCGAACCCGCGCGTGTAGAGGTCCCACTTCTCGACCACTCCGGGGATCGAGCGGTGCTCGCGCACGAGCGGGCTCGTGTCGAGCGGGAAGTCCATGACGAACGTGGGGCGAGTGAGGGTGGGCTTCACGAAGTGCTCCCACAGCTCCTCGACGAGCTTGCCGTGGATCGGATGCGGCGGCAGCTCGACACCCTCGGCCTCGGCGAGCGCGACGAGTTCGTCGAACGGCGTCTCGGGCGTGATGCGGCGGCCCGCGGCATCCGACAGCGAGTCGTACATCGGGAGCCGATCCCACTGGCCGCCCAGGTCGTACTCGGTGCCGTCGGCGAGGACCACCGTCGTCGAGCCGGTGACCGCGATCGCGGCGTTCTGGACGAGCTCCTGCGTGAGGTCGGCGATGCCGTTGTAGTCGGTGTACGCCTGGTACGCCTCGAGCATCGCGAACTCGGGGCTGTGCGTCGAGTCTGCGCCCTCGTTGCGGAAGTTGCGGTTGATCTCGAAGACCCGCTCGATGCCTCCGACGACGGCGCGCTTGAGGTAGAGCTCCGGCGCGATGCGCAGGTACAGGTCGGCGTCGAACGCGTTCGAGTGCGTGATGAACGGACGAGCGGATGCGCCGCCCGGCTGCACTTGGAGCATCGGGGTCTCGACCTCGAGGAAGCCGTGCTTCGCGAACGTCTCGCGCAGGCTCGCGTTGACCTTGGCGCGCGCGACGACGGTCTCGCGCGCACGCTCCCGCACGATGAGGTCGAGGTACCGGCTGCGCACGCGGCTCTCTTCGCTGAGCTCGCGGTACATGTTCGGCAGCGGCAGGATCGCCTTCGAGGCGATCTCCCACTCCGAGACCATGATCGACAGCTCGCCGCGGCGGCTCGAGACGACCTCGCCCTTGACGAAGACGTGATCGCCGAGGTCGACGAGCTCCTTCCACCGCTGGAGCGATTCCTCTCCCACGACGGCGAGCGACACCATGGCCTGGATGCGGCTTCCGTCACCGGCCTGCAGCGACGCGAAGCACAGCTTGCCGGTGTTGCGGCTGAACACGACCCGCCCCGACACCGCCGCGATCACGCCCGTCTCGGCGCCGGCCTCGAGGTCGCCGAAGCGCTCGCGCAGTTCGGGGATCGTGTCGGTGATCGGCACGGCCACCGGGTAGGCGCCGCCCGCCGCATCCGCACGCTCCGCGATCAGCCGCTCGCGCTTGCCCAGCCGCACAGCCTTCTGTTCGAAGACCTCTTCTTCGGTCGGCTCGGCGGGCGCGTCGTTCTGCGCGTTGGCGTCGGTCATGGGGGCTCCTCAGAAGGCGGACCCTCAAGTCTATCGGCGGCCTCCTGGACGCTCGATGCGGGCGAATCACACGGATGTGACTTCCTCGAGGAAGTGGGCTATGGTCTCGGGCAATCGCCAACTGTGATAGGGGAAGCGAGGACGACATGGCGAAGCAGCAGCAGAAGAAGCCCGCGAAGATGTCGCTCAAGGAGAAGCGCGAACAGAAGCGGGCGAAGGCCCAGGAGGGCATGGTCCGGGTTCGCAAGGGCTCGTAGCCGCAGCGGACCGAGCGAGCGCAACGGCGCGCTCGGCTCCCGCGCCCAGCTGCTCGCGACGCGCGCGGCTGGGCGCGGCGAGCGCGCCGCTCGCTCAGTGGATGTAGATCTCGGCGTTGTCGACGAACCGGTGTCCGCCTACGGTCGCCGCGATCAGCGCGATCGCTCGGCCCTCGTGTCCTTCGTCGACGGGAAGGAACGTCTCGGGATCCACGACGCTCAGGTAGTCGAGCGCGATGCGCGGCTCGCCCATGAGGGCGGACTGCGCTGCGGCGATGCAGGCGTCCACGCCGCGATCGGCGTTGGACGCGGCGGCGTCGAGCGCCTGCGGCAGCTTGGCGGCCGCTGCGAGGTCGGCGTCGTCGAGCATGCCGACGCGGGTCGACACGGGAAGGCCGTCATCGCCGCGCACGGTCTCGACCTCGACGACCTCGACTCCGACGAAGAGGTCGCGGATCATGCGCTTGACGAGGAACACGCGCTGGCGGTCGCGCAGCCCGTACACCGCGACGTCGGGACGCACGAGGTTCAGCAGCTTGGCTTCGACCGTCAGCAGTCCGTCGAAGTAGAACGGCCGCGAGCGCCCCTCGTACCGGAGTCCGAGATCACCGGCGCTCACCTTCGTGCCCGAGCCCGGCGGCAGGAGCTCGTCTCTCGTCGGTGCGAAGACGACGTCGACGCCGAGCGAGTCCAGGAGTGCCTCGTCTTCGTCGGGCGTACGGGGGTACGCGTCGAACTCCGCGACCGTCGCGAACCGAAGGGGGTTGACGAAGAGCGAGACGACGACGACGTCGGCGGTCTCGCGCGCCGTGTGGATGAGGTCGATGTGGCCGTCGTGCAGGGAGCCGATGGTCGAGACGAGCGCGACACGGGCCCCTTCGCCGGCTGCGACTCTGGCTTCGGCCAGTCGGGTGCGCAGTCCGTCGATGGTCGTGATCATCCATCGATGCTATCGGCGGGTCCACCCGCCAGACCGCCACCGGGAAGCCCCATGTCGGCGGACGCCCCGTCCGCGAGTGCGTGGTCGATCGTCGAGTGCACGAGCGTGCGGAGATACGACCCGGGGTCGGACACGCCCGCGTCCGAGAGCAGAGACATCGACTGGGCGACGATCGAGCGCGAGAACGCCGTCGCCGTCGCGATCGCCTCGCCGTAGGCGGCGCGATCGGACTCCGCGATCACGACGGGCTCACACCCGAGCTCGACCGCGAGCGCCTGCGCGATCGGCAGCACGGGTGCCGGGGCGGTCACGGCCGCGTATGCCCCGGAGAGCTGGCGCAGGTCCATCGACGTGCCGGTGAAGGCGATGGCCGGATGCAGCGCGAGCGGTATCGCGCCCTTCGCCACCGCGGGCGCGAGCACCGCGGTGCCGAACGCGGGATCGGTGTGCAGCACGAGCTGCCCCGGCTGCCACGCGCCGACATCGGCGAGGCCGCTCACGAGGGCGGGGAGCTGATCGTGCGGCACCGCCACCACGACGAGTTCCGCGCGGCGCGCGACCTCGACCGCGTCGAGCACCGGCAACCCGGGGAGCAGCGCCTCGACCCGCTCGGGGTCGGAGCCCTTCGTGATCCCGACGAGTGCGTGCCCCGCGCCCGCGAGGGCCGCGGCGAGCACGGGACCGACACGTCCCGCGCCGATGACGCCGACCCCGAGGCGTCCGTCGCGCGTCACGCGCTGTCCCCGTCGGCCGGTGGTGATGCGGAGGTTTTCGGTGCGACCTCGGCGCCGGACTCGACCCCGGCAGCCTCGGGCTGCGGGCGCAGCGTCGGCGAGGCATCCGCCACGTCCACACCGGCCTCGACACCACCCGCGCCCGCCTCGACCTCGGCCGCGGCGGCCTCGGCCCACCGGTGTGAGCGATCGACCTCGGCCGCGTGCACGGCTGCACGGGCGACGTCGTCGAAGAGCTCGAGGGCCCGGTCGCGGTCGACCGCCGCGACCGACGCGTACACGGGTCCGCTCACGACGTGGGCGCGGACGGAGGCCACGCGCAGCGCGCGATCGACGGGACCCTGGTTCACGCCGAAGCTCTGCATTCGGGCCAGCGGCACGAACGCGAGCTTGCGCCAGATGAAACCTCGCCGCAGCAGCAGCAGATCGTCGGTGAGGCGGAAGCCGTTGCGCCGCCACGACAGCGGCCGGATGATCCGCGCGCGCTTCGGCGTCGTCGTGAACGAGTCCTCGCCGGTCGGGCCGACGATGCCCTCGCGCACGATGAGGGCCCATTCGTCCTCGCCGACCGTCGGCTGGAGCAGGCGCAGCACTCGCTCGACGTCGAGGGCCGTGCCGACAGGGAGCGCGGTCGTGAACTGGTCGGTGTTGCCCTCGCTGGCGCTTCGGCCCGACAGGCGGTTGATGCGGATCTTCCACCAGCCGAACGGCCGCCACAGGATCGGCTGCTCGACCTCGACCGCGTGCACGCGTCCGGGAGGGACGATCTCCGTGATCGTCGTGAGGAGGCCGAACGTGATGCGCACGCCGTCGGGCGTCGGCGCGATCGAGTAGCGCAGCGAGCGGAAGATCGTGCGCACCCACAGCGCGCCGAGACCGATGAGCGCCGGCACGTACGCGAAGAGCACCCACGTGATGCCGAACGACGCCGCGACGCCCACGGCAATGAGCGCGACGATGAACGCCACCGTCGACATGCTCACGACCTGCGACAAGACGATGCGTCCGACCGGGATGCTGACGACCGACTCCGGCTCCGCGACCGGAGCCTCGTCGCCCTCGATGAGTCCCGTGATCCCGCGACTCACGGTCTCGGAGAGAGCGTGAGCACGCGAGCGCGCGCCGGACGGTCCCGCGGCGCCGGGTCCGGCATCCGTCAGTCGTCGACCCGACGCGAGCCGCAGGATGTCGGCCCGCACCGCCTCGGCGTTCGCCGTCGAAAGGTACTCGAGCTTGACGTTCGCGTCGGTGCCCGCGCCGACGACCTCGAGCTTCGCCATGCCGAGCAGCCGCGCGACCATCGGACGCACGAGGTTGACGCCCTGCACGCGGTCGAGCGGCGCGCGCCGCTGCGTACGGAAGAGCACGCCGCTGCGCACCTCGACGTCGTCCTCGGTGATGCGGAACGTGTGGAACCGCCACGAGAGGTAGAACAGCACGACGAGCAGGATGAGCACGACGAGCACGACGACGCCCGCGAGGAAGTACAGGTTGTTCGCGACGATCCAGTCGATCGGGTCGCCGGTGTCCCAGTCCTGGATCTCGGCGTCGGGCGCGAACCACGGGAGGAACAGGAACACCAGCCGGTCGCGCAGGTTCGCGACGATGACGCCGATCACGACGAGCAGGAAGATGCCGCCGCGCAGCAGCGGGGTGAGCGGATGCAGCCGGTGCCAGTCCCCGTCGCTGAGCGGCGACCGAACGGCGCCCGCGACGACCGGTCCGTCCGCGAAGGCCTGCGGTTCGGTCATAGCCCCGTGCGCCGGCTCTCGGCGACCTGGATGAGGTGGTCGCGCAGCGTCTCGGCGGTCGCCTGTTCGAGTCCGGGGATCGTGACGCCAGTCGTCGCCGCGGCCGTCACGAACTTGAGCTGCGCGATGCCGAAGCCTCGGTCGAGCGGCCCGTGCGTGATGTCGACGAGCTGCATGCGGCCGTACGGCACGGCGACGAAGCGCTGCCACAGGATGCCGCGCCGGAACACGAGATCGTCGTCGCGCAGCTGGTAGCCGATCGCGCGCGCCTGGCGCGGCATGATCGCGAGCGTCCACGCGAGGATCACCGTGAGGATGCCGCCCGGGATCCACGCCCACACCTGGTGCATCACGAGCGTGAGCACGAGGGTCGCCGCGATCACGATCAAAAGGAACGACCCCGTCGAGATGAGCTGCACCCACACGTACTTCGGCGAGATCTGGTGCCACCTGCCGCTCTCGAGCACGAGCCGGTTCTCGGACCTCGGCTCGATGAGTCGCCCGAACGTGCCGTGATCGAGGGTCTCGTCAGTGGTGGTGGGCTTCGAGTCCGGGGTCTTCGCCTCCGGGCTGTTCGTCATCGTCGTCCTTCCGGATGATGCACAGGTGCTCGGCCACGAGGCCGGCCGCGATCAGCAGCGCGCCCGCGGCGGCGGTCGCGAGGATCGTGCCCATCGAGCCTAGCGAGGGCGTGACCGGCCGCGTGACGAGGAAGAGGGCGAGGCCGAGACCGACCCCTCCGACCGCGGCACCGACGATGCTCGACGCCTTCGCGAGCATCGCGATGCGCACCGCGCGGAACGGGTTCACCGCCTGAGCGGACCTGCCGTGTATCGCACGGCGGATCGGCACGGCGAGCGCCACGACCACAGCACCGAGAAGCACGAGGAGGATCGGCAGCGTCACCGCGGGCGTGAACGTCGGCCTCCCGGCGGACGTGAGCACCTGGTCGATGAGGAAGCCCACGCCGATGCCGATGACCGCGGCGACGATGAGGATGCCGGCGCTCGTGCGCTTCACGAGGCATCCCCCGTTCGCACCCGTTCGAGGAGGGCGTCGACGCGTCCGACGCCGGGCAGGTCGGCATCCGGGTCGATTGCGAGCCAGGGCGCGAGCACGAACTCGCGCTCGGCGGCGCGCGGGTGCGGCAGCGTGAGGGCGGGGCTCGTCGACTGCACGTCGCCGTACGACACGAGGTCGAGGTCGAGGGTGCGGTCACCCCACCGCTCGCGACGCTCACGCCCGTGACGTGCCTCGATGCGGTGCAGGTACTCGAGCAGCACCGACGGCGCGAGCCGCGTGGTGAGGATCGCGACGGAGTTGAGGTAGGCCGGGGCGTCCTCGTCGGGTCCTTCCGGCTTGACCGCGACCGACTCGATCGGCGTCGCCACGCGCACCTCTGCGACCAGCGGAAGCCTCGCGAGATCCTTCACCGCGGCGTCGAGCGTCGCCTCGCGATCGCCGAGGTTGGCGCCGAGCGCGACGACGGCATCGACCCACGGCCGGTCGTGCCGCGCGGGCATCTCGTCCCGAGGCCCGTCGGCGAGTCGGCGGCTCACAGCGCCACTCCCCTGTCTCCCGCGGGCGACGCGGATGCCGCGCCCTTCGCACGCCGGATCGTCACGGCCACATCGACGAAGGTCAGGGGGATCGGGGCATCCGGCTTGTGCACCGTGACCTCGGCCGACCGCACCGGGGCGGGTTCGAGCAGGGCGTCGGCGATGCGCGCCGCGAGCGTCTCGATCAGGTCGACGGGCTCGCCCTCGACGATCGCGGCAACGCGCTCGGCGAGCTCCCCATAGTGGACGGTGTCGGCGACGTCGTCGCTGTGCGCCGCGGGGCGCGTGTCGACGCCGACCGCGAAGTCGATCACGAACCACTGCCCGTCGCGTCGCTCGTCGGGGTAGACGCCGTGACGGCCGAAGACGCGCAGGCCCGTCAGGCGGATCTCGTCGAGACCTTCCACCGGTCCTCTCCCCTCCATGCTTCGGCGATCCGCAGCGCGTCCTTCGTCGCGCCGACGTCGTGCACGCGCACCGCCCACGCGCCGGCCTCGGCCGCGAGCACGCTCGTGACGGCGGTCGCGAGGTCGCGGCGGTGCTCCGAGACGGTGTCGCCGCCGGGCTCGTCGGGGCCGAGCGTCTCGGCGAGGAACCGCTTGCGGCTCGCGCCCACGAGCACGCGCGGTCCGATGCCGACGATGCGCTCGAGGCCACGCAGCACGTCCCAGTTCTGGTCGCCCTGCTTGCCGAAGCCGATGCCCGGATCGACGATCATGCGCGCGGGCGGGATGCCCGCCTTCGCGGCGGCCTGGATGCGCGCGACGAGCTCGTCGACGACCTCGCGGATGACGTCGTCGTACCGGGCGTTCGCATACATGTCGGCGGATGCCCCGCGCCAGTGCTGCAGCACGATGTCGGCCCCCGTGGCGGCGATCGCCGGGAGCATCTCGGGGTCGGCGAGGCCGCCCGACACGTCGTTCACGATGCGGGCGCCGGCCTCGACGGCGGCGACCGCGGTCGAGGCGTTCATCGTGTCGACGCTCACGGTGACTCCCGCGGCGGCAAGGGCCTCGATCACCGGGAGGACCCGTGCTCGCTCGACCTCGGGCGACACGCGCTCCGCACCGGGGCGCGTGGACTCGCCGCCGATGTCGACGATGTCGGCCCCCTGAGCGCTGAGCGCCAGACCGTGGGCGATCGCCCGTTCGGTGTCGTCGTACCGGCCGCCGTCGCTGAAGGAATCGGGCGTCACGTTGACGATCCCCATGATGAGCGTCATTCGCGCCCCGCCGTGGTCATGAGGGTGATGAGCTCGGCTCGCGCGACCGGCTCGGTGAACTCGCCGCGCGCCGCGATCGTGACGGTCGACGCCTCGCGCTGGCGCTCGCCGCGCATGGTCACGCATCCGTGGGTCGCCTCGAGCACGACGAGCACGCCGCGCGCCTCGAGCGACTCGGAGATCGTGTCGGCGATCTGCTCGCCGAGCCGCTCCTGCACCTGCGGACGAGCGGCGAGGATCTCGACGACCTTCGCAAGCGCGCCGAGCCCGACGACCTTGTCACCCGGGAGGTACGCCACGTGCGCCTTGCCGCGGAACAGCAGCAGGTGGTGCTCGCACACCGAGCGGAACTGGATGTCGCGGAGCATCACCGCTCCGGACGGCTGCGTCTCGGGTGCCGGTCCGTGCGCGATCGAGATCGTGTGGGCGAGCGGCTCCGCGGCATCCGCCTGGACCCCCGCGAAGAACTCCGCGTAGGCGTCGGCGACGCGTCCGGGGGTCAGGCGCAGGCCGGGACGGTCCGGATCCTCCCCGATCGCGTCGAGGATCTCGCGGATCGCCGCGGCGACGCGCTCACGGTCGACAGCCATGCCGACGACCCTACGCGGTCGCGGGACGCGCCTGCCCGGTCGGGCGGCGACGCGGCTTCTTCTCGGGCGTGCCCTGCTCGGCCTCGACGCTGGCCGCCACGCCCGCGGGCTCGTCGCGTCGCGGGATCTCGACGGGGGGCAGGGCCGAGACCGGCCGCCGGGCGCTCGAGAGCCACTGCGGGCGTGGCGGGAGCTTCTTGACGTCCTTGAAGATGTCAGCGAGCTCGATGTGGTCGAGGGTCTCCTTCTCGAGCAGCGCCAGCGCGAGCCGGTCGAGGATCTCGCGGTTCGCGTTGAGCACCTCGTACGCCTCGTCGTGCGCCTGCTCGATGAGCGCGCGCACCTCCTGGTCGACACGCTCGGCGACGGTCTCGGAGTACTCGCGGCCGTGGCCCATGTCGCGGCCGAGGAACATCTCACCCGACGCGGAGCCGAGCTTGACCGGCCCGACCTCGGTGGTCATGCCGTACTCGGTCACCATCTTGCGGGCGATGTTCGTCGCCTTCTCGATGTCGTTGGATGCACCGGTGGTCGGGTCGTGGAACACGATCTCCTCGGCGACGCGCCCGCCCATCGCGTACGTGAGCTGGTCCTGCAGCTCGTTGCGCGTGACGGAGTACTTGTCGTCGAGCGGCAGCACCATCGTGTACCCGAGGGCCTTGCCGCGCGGGAGGATCGTGACCTTCGTGACGGGGTCGGTGTGGTTCATCGCCGCCGCCGCGAGCGCGTGACCGCCCTCGTGGTAGGCCGTGATGAGCTTCTCCTTGTCTTTCATCACGCGCGTGCGCCGCTGCGGACCGGCGATGACGCGGTCGATCGCCTCGTCGAGCGCACGGTTGTCGATGAGCTGCGCGTTCGAGCGCGCCGTGAGCAGAGCCGCCTCGTTGAGGACGTTCGCCAGGTCGGCGCCCGTGAAGCCCGGGGTCTTGCGCGCGACGACCTCGAGGTCGACGCCGTCGGCGAGCGGCTTGCCGCGGCCGTGCACCTCGAGGATCTTCTTGCGGCCCTGGAGGTCGGGCGCGTCCACGCCGATCTGCCGGTCGAAGCGGCCCGGACGCAGGAGCGCGGGGTCGAGGATGTCGGGGCGGTTGGTCGCCGCGATGACGATGACGTTCGCCTTGGGGTCGAAGCCGTCCATCTCGACGAGCATCTGGTTCAGCGTCTGCTCGCGCTCGTCGTGACCGCCGCCGAGGCCGGCGCCGCGGTGGCGACCCACGGCGTCGATCTCGTCGATGAAGATGATGGCCGGGGCGTTGTCCTTCGCCTGGTTGAACAGGTCGCGCACGCGGCTCGCGCCGACGCCCACGAACATCTCGACGAAGTCGGAACCCGAGATCGAGTAGAACGGTACGCCCGCCTCGCCCGCGACCGCGCGTGCGAGGAGCGTCTTGCCCGTGCCGGGAGGGCCGTACAGCAGCACGCCCTTGGGGATGCGGGCGCCGACCGCCTGGAAGCGAGCCGGGTCCTTGAGGAAGTCCTTGATCTCCTGCAGCTCCTCGATCGCCTCGTCGGCACCCGCGACGTCGGCGAACGTGACCTGCGGCATCTCCTTCGTCACGAGCTTCGCGCGCGACTTGCCGAACTGCATGACCTTGCTGCCGCCGCCCTGAGCGGACGAGAGCAGGAACCAGAACAGCACGCCCAGCAGCAGAAGCGGGAGCATGAGCGACAGGAATCCGTCGAACCACGTCGGGCGCGGCACCGCGTCGTTGAAGCCGTCCTCGGGGGCGGCGGCGTCGATCGCCTGCACGACCTCCTCGGCGCGCGCCGACACGTAGTAGAACTGCACCTCGGTCGCGCCCTCGAAGGGCTTCGACAGCGTCATGTCGACCCGCTGGTCGCCGTCGGTGTTGAGCACCTCGGTCACGGTGTCGCCTTCGAGCAGCTCGAGGCCCTGCTGGGTCGAGATCTGCTTCGCCCCGCCGAGAGTGGAGATCAGCGAGAAACCGACGATGAGGAAGACCCCGATCAGCAGAACATAGAAGAGCGGGTTGCGTGTGATCTTCTTCACGTCCATCGTTCGGGCGCGGCCCGTTACCTTTCGTCGGCGATCCGCCGCCGGGTCGTCCGGATGCCTCGGCAACGGTGGATTTCAGGGTATCGCGGCGTTGCTCGGCGCGGCCTGTGCATTCGCCCAGGGCTGAACGCACGTTCAGGCCCGAGGCATCCGCTCACACCCCGTCCTCTCGCGAGGAGACGCGGAGATCTCCCGCGTCAGGAGTAGACGTGCGGGGCGAGCACCGCGACGTCGCGCAGGTTGCGGTACCGCTCCGCGTAGTCGAGGCCGTAGCCCACGACGAAGTCGTTCGGGATGTCGAAGCCCACGTAACGGCAGTCGACCTTGACCTTCGCGGCCTCCGGCTTGCGCAGCAGTGCGAACACCTCGATCGATTCCGCTCCGCGGGATTCGAAGTTCTCGAGCAGCCAGCTCAGCGTGAGGCCGGAGTCGATGATGTCCTCGACGATGAGCACGTGCTTGCCGGTGAGGTCGGTGTCGAGGTCTTTGCGGATCTGCACGACACCGCTCGACTTCGTGCCCTTGCCGTACGACGAGACCGCCATCCAGTCAATGGGCGCCACGCGCTTGAGCGCGCGCGAGAAGTCGGCCATGACCATGATCGCGCCCTTGAGCACGCCGACGAGCAGAAGGTCCTTGTCGGCGTAGTCGGCGTCGACCTGCGCCGCGATCTCCTTCAGCCTCTCGTGGATCTGTTCCTCGGTGACGAGTACTTCGGTGATGTCACTCTGAACTTCGGCGGCGCGCATGGCTCCGAGTCTAGAGTCGGCGGGCCGTTCTCGAAGACCCTGTCGGGCGGTCGTCCCGGTCAATAGGCTGAGCGCGAGCCCCGGGGGCACCGGAGCCCCCGCGGACCGATCCGGAGGTGGCTGCGATGGCTGGACTGGACGACATCCTCAAGATGATCCCCATCGATCAACTCGCGTCGAAGCTGGGGGTCGACCCAGACACGGCCGCGCAGGCGGTCGAGCAGGGCGGAGGCGCGATCCTCACCGGCCTGCAGAAGAACGCGCAGTCGCCCGACGGCGCGGCAGCGATCCAGAAGGCGCTCGGGCAGCACCAGGGCCTCGGCGACTCCGTCGACGTCGACAGCGTCGACACCCAGGACGGCGAGAAGATCCTCCAGCACGTGTTCGGCGAGCGGGAGCAGGCCGTCAAGCAGACGCTCACCGAGGCGCCCCAGACCGCGGGCATCGACTTCGGCAAGCTCTTGCCGATGCTCGCGCCCATCGTGATGGGCCTCCTCGCGAAGAAACAGCAGCCGGCGGGCGAGGCGCAGGCCCAGGCCCAGCCGCAGGAGTCCTCGGGAGGCGGCATCGGCGACCTCATCGGCGGACTGCTCGGCGGCGGAGGCGGGCAGCAGCAGGGTGGCGGCCTCGACATCGGAGGGCTGCTGGGCGGGCTGTTCGGCGGCAACAAGTAGAGACGGATGCCTCACCCGCCGCGTGCGGACGTCAGCGTCGCGCGTTCGCGGTGAAGACGATGCGGGCGCCGGCGCGGTGGGCGCGGCATCCGGGAAGGTCGATCGGGCCCTGGCCCGACCAGTCCGTCACGAGGCGTGCGACCTCGAGGGTCTGCGTGCGCGTGAGGCTCTCGCCGAACTCCGCCGCGACGACGTGACGGATGATCCGGTTGCGCAGCGCCGCGGGGTTGGCCGCGAGCGCCGCGACCGACACCGAGATGCCGGCCTCGGCGTGCTCGACGATGTCTTCGATGATCTCGTCGATCATGTCGGCGAAGGCCTCCGCGTCTTCGCGCAGCTGCTCGGCGGTGCGCGCGAGCGCTTCGGCGATCCCCGGCCCGAGCTCCTCCTCGAGGACCGGCAGCACCCTCTCGCGCACGCGCACGCGCGCGAAGCGCGGGTCGAGGTTGTGCGGGTCGTCCCACGGCTCGAGGCCCTCCGCCGCGCATGCGGCGCGAGTCCTCGCACGGCGCACGCCGAGAAGCGGACGGAGCAGCGCGACCCCGTTCGCGAGAGCCGAGACGGGTGCCATGCCCTGCAGGCTCGCGGCGCCCGACCCGCGGGCGAGTCCGAGGAGGACGGTCTCGGCCTGGTCGTCGAGGGTGTGGCCGGTGACGACGGCGATGCTTCCGGTGGCGCGGGCCTCGGCTGCGAGAGCCTCGTACCGCGCGGCGCGAGCCGCCGCCTCGGGGCCGTCGCCGCCCGAGACCTCGACCCTGACGACGCGGGCGTCGAGCCCGAGCGCACGCGCCCTGCCGGCCGCGCCGGTCGCGGCATCCGCCGAACCGTCTTGCAGACCGTGGTCGACGGTCACCGCCGTCGCCCGCAGGCCGATCTTCGGAGCCTCGAACGCGACGGCGGACGCGAGCGCGAGGGAGTCGGCCCCGCCCGAGAGCGCGACGACGACCGCCGAACCCGGCGCGAGGTCGCCGAGTGCGCGGCGCACGGCGAGGCGCACCTCCGCGACGGCGGGGTCGAGGCCGGGTCGGTGTTCCACGCGCCCACCGTACCGCCGTGCCGAGCGCCGAAACCGCCGTGCAGAGCGCCGGAACCGCCGTGCCGAGCGCCGAAACCGCTGTGCAGAACTCCGGAGATTCGGGCTCTTCGGCGCCTGATCGGCCGCATCGGGGCGTCGAACGGCCGGAATCTCCGGAGTTCTGCACGCGCGACGCCCGCGACTAGGCTTGTCCGCGGCATTCCCGCAGTCTTCAGAAGGAGCACCACATGGGCGCTTACGACGCCGTCATCGAGATCCCGCGCGGCAGCCGCGTGAAGTACGAGGTCGACCACGGCACCGGCCGCGTCTTCCTCGACCGGGTGCTCTTCACCCCGATGGGCTACCCCGCCAACTACGGCTTCTTCGAAGACACGCTCGGCGAGGACGGCGACCCGCTCGACGTGCTGCTGCTGCTCGACCGCGACCTCTACCCCGGCATCCTCGCGAAGGTGCGCCCCGTCGGCGTCCTCAAGATGAGCGATGAGGCCGGCGGCGACGACAAGGTCGTCGCGGTGCTCGCGAAGGACCCGCGTTGGGACCACATCCAGGACGTCGACGACATCGACGAGTGGACCAAGTCCGAGATCGGCCACTTCTTCGAGCACTACAAGGACCTCGAGCCCGGCAAGTGGGTCAAGGTCGACGAGTGGGCCAACGCCGCCGAGGCCGAGCGGCTCGTGTCGGAGGCGTTCGACCGCTTCCACGAGAACGAGGGCCAGACCGCGACCCAGGGCGCGGGCGAGGCACCGAAGACGATCTGACTTCCTTCTTCAGACGGGCGGATGCTTCGGCATCCGCCCTTCGTCTGAGAACCGGCCCGAGGTCAGACGGAGATGCCTCGCGCCGCCATGAAGCCGATGGGGTTCACCGGCGATCCGTTGACGTACGTCTCGAAGTGCAGGTGGCAGCCGAACGAGTTGCCGGTGTTGCCTTCGCCGGCGATGAGCTGGCCGGCGTTGACCCACTGGCCGTAGCTCACGTAGATGTGACCGGTCGCGATGTGACCGTAGCCGGTGCCGATGCCGCCGCCGTGGTCGATCTTGATGTAGTTGCCGTAGCCGCCGTTGTAGCCGGCGTAGACGACACGACCGGATGCCGCGGCGAAGATGCCCGAGTAGCAGCCGGCGGCGAGGTCGACGCCGTAGTGGAAGCCCGACGAGCAGTAGCTGTTGCCGCACTGCACCGTGCGGGGGCCGTATCCCGAGCTGCGCCATCCGGAGGACGGGCGCGCCCAGCCGGACCCGACGACTCCACCTCCACCGCCGC
Source organism: Microbacterium sp. (assembly GCF_035687345.1). Lineage (GTDB taxonomy): Bacteria > Actinomycetota > Actinomycetes > Actinomycetales > Microbacteriaceae > Microbacterium. Next base: position 39,125 of record NZ_DASRXZ010000035.1, on the reverse strand, counting down.
CACCGCCGCCGCCCGACGCGGCCTGCTCACGGGCACGGCGCTCGGCCTCTTCGCGAGCCCGACGCTCGCGCTCCTCGCGCGCCTTGCGCTCGGCTTCGACGCCGGCCTTGTAGCCGGCGAGCGTCTTGGCGGTCGTGTCCTTGAGCGCGGCGAGCTGTGCGTCGAGCTCGACCTTGCGGGACTTCTGCTCGGCGAGGGCGGCCTCTGCGGCATCCGCAGCCTGCTGGGCCTCGATCATCTTCTGCTCGGCGATCTTCTGCAGCCGATCGCGCTCGTCGCGCGCGACGGCGGCCTGGTCGCTGAGGCTCTGTGCGGAGTCGCGCGCCGTGATCGCGTCGGCGTACACCGCCTGGTTGCGCTCGAGGAGCTTGTCCATCGTTCCGAGCCGCGCGAGGAGGTCGTCGGCGGTCGCGGCCGACCCGGAGAAGAACAGCTCGAGCGATGTGTCGTCGCCGCCCTTGCGGTACAGCTGCGCGGCGACGCGTCCGGCTTTGGCGGCCGCTTCGTCGGCCTTCGCGGCCTCGGCGTCAGCCTGCTCCTGGAGCTGCTCGGCATAGAGGGCGGCCTCGAAGTAGGCCTGCTGCGCTTCGTAGAACTCGTCGGACGTGCGCTTGGCCTCGGCCTGCGTGCGCGCCACCTCGTTCTGGAGGTTGCGGATGAGGCCCTCGATCTTGGAGACCTCGGCGGCCTTGGCGGCTTGGTTCGCGCGCGCCTTCTCGACTTCCTCCCACGTGGGGTACTGCGCAGCGAAGGCAGCCGGCGCAGCGGAGAAGGCGCCGCCGATGGAGCCGAGGGCTATGACCCCGAGAGCACCCAGGCCGAGCACGCCGCGCCGCGATACCGACTCGGGCCAGAGCAGGCTGCGCTCACGCGGCGTGGGCGCACAGCCGCAGTCGTCGTACGCCTCCTCGGTCTGCACGCGCACCCCTCCTTGCGGTCGTCGACGCACATCACACTAGCAACATCAGTCACACGCGCAACAGGTAGGACCACACTGTGCCTCCCATATTGCGCCCAGAGCCGCGAGAACGCATCAGTTTCCTTACGGCGGGTCGGTTTCCGAGGCCCGGCCGCGCGCCCTCGATTTGGCGGATCGGCGGTCTCCTGCGTATGCTGGATCGTCGGTAAGCGTGAGCCCCCGGGTTCACCCGGCCCCATCGTTTAGCGGCCTAGGACGCCGCCCTTTCACGGCGGTAGCACGGGTTCGAATCCCGTTGGGGTCACTCAGCCCAAACCCACAACTGAACAAGCATGGCCCTGTAGCGCAGTTGGTTAGCGTGCCGCCCTGTCACGGCGGAGGTCGCGGGTTCAAGTCCCGTCAGGGTCGCTCCGAGCGACGGGCCCTTTTCTCGAAGAGGGCCTTTCGTCTAGGACGTGGCATCGCGTCGAGCAATCGAAACGGATGCCGCGCGGCTCTGTAGCTCAGTTGGTAGAGCGTTCGACTGAAAATCGAAAGGTCACCGGATCGATGCCGGTCGGAGCCACAAGGGTGACCGTTACATCACCCCAGAAACCCCCGCGTAGCTTCTACATCGCGGGGGTTTTGCTTTCCACGAGGAAACGTGCGCCGCATCCTTCGTTCACGCGCTTGCGCTCCGCACGCGACGACACCTCTGGTGCGCCCCCTCGCGCAGCCGCTAGATTTCGCGTCACAGGCCTCCCCAGGGCCGGCTCCCCGCACGACGTTGTGCGCGCAGTTCCCCTGCCGGAGGCGACAGAACCAACGCGCAAATGAGAGGGAACATCGATGAAGACGACCCGCCCATCCGCGCGGTGGCGGAGCAGGACCCTCGCCCTCGCGGGAGCCATCCTGCTCGGGGCATCGCTCCTGACCGCCAACGCCGCCTCCGCGCAGAACGATCCACGTGAGGGACTCGAGCCCGGCTACTTCGACGCCGGTGTGGCCGCGAGCGGCATCGAAGTGCTCGCGAACCTGCCCCGTTCCGGACCGTTCGACGCGAACCCGGGCAACTTCGGGTTCGTGAACTCGGATCTCGCGTTCACCGGCGACCACGCGATCGTGGGCAACTTCAACGGCTTCCAGATCTACGACGTCTCCGACCCGGCGGCGCCGCAGTTGCGCACGCAGGTCGTGTGTCCCGGCGGGCAGGGCGACGTCTCGGTCTACGGCGACCTCCTCTTCATGTCGGTCGAGGAGACCCGCGGCCGCATCGACTGCGGAACGCAGGGGGCATCGGGAGCCGTGAACCCCGAACGGTTCCGCGGCGTGCGCATCTTCGACATCTCGGACCTCGACAATCCGGTGCAGATCGGCGGCGTGCAGACATGCAAGGGCTCGCATACGCACACGCTCGTCACCGACCCGGATGACCCGGCGAACATCTACGTCTACAACTCGGGCACGTCGAGCATCCGTCCGGCGGCCGAGCTGGCCGACTGCAACAACGGCGGCGCGACGACCGAGAATCCGACGCACTGGCGCATCGACGTCATCAAGGTGCCACTGGCCGACCCGGCGTCCGCCGCGATCGTCAGCCAGCCGCGCATCTTCGCCGACCCGGTGACGGGCGCGGTGAACGGCCTGCAGAACGGGCCGACGCAGCCGACGCATCCGTCGGGCGGCGCCTACTCGCCGAGCCCCAACACGACGACGTGCCATGACATCACGGCGTACCCCGAGATCGGGCTCGCGGCGGGCGCGTGCCAGGGCAACGGCATCCTGCTCGACATCAGCGACCCGGCCAACCCCGTCCGCCTCGACGCGGTAGCCGACGTGAACTACTCGTACTGGCACTCCGCGACGTTCAACAACGACGGCACGAAGGTCGTGTTCACGGACGAGTGGGGCGGCGGCACGTCGGCTCGCTGCCGGGTGACGGATGCGCCGGAGTGGGGCGCCGACGCGCTGTTCGACATCGTCGACACCCCGGACGGCAAGAAGCTCGAGTTCCGGAGCTACTACAAGATCCCGGCCGCGCAGACCACGCAGGAGAACTGCGTGGCCCACAACGGGTCGATCGTGCCGGTGCCCGGCCGCGACATCATGGTGCAGGCCTGGTACCAGGGCGGCGTCTCGGTGATCGACTTCACCGACACGGCGAACCCGGTCGAGATCGCGTATCTCGACCGCGGTCCGATCGACTTCCCGAACCCGACCGGCCTGAACCTCGGCGGGTACTGGTCGACGTACTGGTACAACGGCAACGTCCTCGGCAGCGAGATCGCGCGCGGGTTCGACACGCTCGCGTTCACGCCGACGGCGATGCTGTCGGCGAATGAGATCGCGGCCGCGGCCGAAGTGCGGATGGACGAGTTCAACGCCCAGCTGCAGTCGAAGATCGTCAACCAGCCGAGCTTCGCGGTGACACGGTCGTTCGTCGACCAGGCCGAGCGCGACGGCTCGCTCGCGGGCAAGGCGCTGACCGAGGTGCGCAAGCACGTCGACCAGGCCGAGAAGCTCGCGGCGGGTCCGGCGAACAGCCGCGCGGTCCAGGCGCAGCTCGACAACGCGGCACGCAAGTCCGGCCTGCCGGCGGACTCCGCGGTCGTGCAGGCGATCAAGGCTCTCGCCGCGGCGCTCAGCTAGCCCGCCCGAGGCGAAGCCTCCCCACGAGGACGGAATGCCCGGTGGCCTCGGCCGCCGGGCATTCCGGCGTCTGCACTCCCGCGCGCGGCGGGCGACGGCGGCGTCAGGTCAGTCGTACTGCGCGAGCAGCTGCTGCATCCGTGCGATCTCGATTCCCTGGTCAGCCTCGACGTGACGTGCGAACAGGCCGATCTCCGTCTCCTGCCCGCCACCTGCTCCGTCGAGGTCGATGACCATCTGAATCGCACCTTCGTGGTGCTTGATCATGAACTCGAGGAAGAGCCGCTCGAACTCGGTCCCCGTCGCCGCTTCGAGCCGCGCGATCTCCTCGTCGGTGAGCAGACCCGGCATGTCCGCGTGGGCGTCGTGCGCGGCATCCGGATCGCGTATCGGCTCGGCACGATCGCGCAGCCACTTCTCGAGCTGCGCGATCTCGTCAGTCTGGCTGATCTCCATCCGTTCGGCGAGCAGGCGGATGTCGCGGTTCGTCGTGCGATCGTCCACGTAGCCGGTCATCACGAGCGCCTGCGCGTGGTGGTGCAGCATGTCGCGCACGAAGCGCACGTCCTCCTCGGTGTACGGCGGGCTGCTCAGGGCGTCGGCGGCCTCCTCCGGCGACAGCGTGCGGTTCGGCTCGCCGGGCGCCCCGGGCTGGATCACCGGGACGGTCGACACGGGTGTGGGCGGCTGCGGATCGGCCGTGCAGGCGGTGAGGACGAACGCCAGGGCCGCAGCCGCGCCGAGGGGCGCGAGTCGCCGGGGTGTCGTCACGTGCGGTCGCCTCTCTCCGATGAGTTGCTTCGTCCATCATGCGGCGTGATGGCCGAAAGTCCAGCGCCGGGGCGCTCCCCGCGCGTTGACACCGCGCCCGCGCCTCTGCGAGCGTGAAGTCGACCGAGGCGAAGGGGCATGAGACGTGGCGCAGGCGAACGAGAGCTTCCCCGACCTCGACATCGGCACGGTGATCGACGTCGAGATCGTGAGCATCACGGATGCCTCGGGCGCCCCGCCCTCCGTCGCACCGGCGCCCGGCCACCTCCCGGGTGAGCGCGTCGAGAATCCGTTTCCCGCTCCGAAGCTCGAGGACGTGCTGTCGGCGCTGCGCGCCGGCGAGACGACCGTGCACGCGACAGGACCCCACCGGGGCGTCGCGATCGTCGGACCACATCAGGTCGAGCTCGAGCTGTATCCCGCCGAGACGCACGCCGGTACGGGGACGGTGGCCGAGCACTTCACGGTGACCCAGATCGACCCCGGCTCGCTGTCGCTCGCACCGGTGGGTGACGATGGCGACTGAGCAGGAGCCGCAGCCGGCCGAGCGCCCCGCCGGCCCCGCGCTCATGCACCTGTTCGAGCAGGAGCTCGCCGCCGCCGACACCACCCGCGAGGCACTGCAGGCACGCGCGAACACCGTCATCACGACCTCCGTCGCGCTCGCCACTCTGTTCCTCGCGTTCGCCGGGCTCGTGCAGGGCCCCGAGGAGCCGCTGGCTCCCGCCGCGCTCGCGCTGCTCGTCGCCGCGGCCGCGACCCTGCTCGCGAGCAGCGTGACCGCGTTCCGACTGCAGGCGTTCAGACGCCTCCCGCGGCTGAGCGACGAGACGCTGGCGCAGTACACGCACCCCGAGCTGGCCGCCGCGAGCGCGCTCGACCTCGAGACGCGCATCCTGCCGACGCTCGCGGTGCGCATCCGCTCCGCGCGGGAGCTCAACGAACGGCTCCACGTGCTCCTGCTGCGCGCGCTGGCCCTCGAGGTCGGCGCGGTCGTGCTCGCTGCGATCGGCGTGGTCGTCCTGCTGACGGTTGCGACGGATGCCGCATCCGCCGTCTGGCCGCTCATCGCCGGCCTCGCTGTGGCGGTCGCGGTCGTGTTCGCAGTGCTCGCGTGGAGAGGGCGCCCGCTCACGGCGCGGTGAGCCCCGCTCAGCGGGCGATCGCCGGCGGGACAGTGATGCGCATGACGGTCTTGCTCTTGCCGATGTGACGCTCGAACGTGAAGCCCGCCTTCTCGAACATGGCCCGCGTGCCGTTGTGGAGGAACGACGCCGACGTCTTCTTGCCGGGCTCGAGCTCGTTGGGGAACGAGACGACCTCTCCCCCGCCGGCCTGCGCGATCAGCTCGAGTGCGCCGTCGAGTGCTTCCCGTGCGACGCCGGAGCGCCGGTGGTCGCGGTCGACGAAGAAGCACGTGATGCGCCACGGTGCCGGGTTCGCCTCGCCCGCGTCGTACTGCTTGCGGTGGTAGATGCGCGGCAGCTGCGCGGGGCTCCCGTACTCGCACCACGCGATCGCCCGATCGCCCTCGAACACGAGGGCGGCGTGCGCGACCCCCTCCTCGACGAGGCGCCGCTTGAACTCCGGGTTCTTGTACTCGGCGCGCGTCGTGGTCTCAGTGTCGTCGTGGAAGTACGTGCAGTAGCAGCCGCCCCAAACCCCGTTGTGCTTCTCAGCGAGCGCCAGCCACGCCGGAAAGGTCTCGGGCGTGAGCGGCTTGATCACGTGACGACCATCAGCCATGGCGCACTCCTCGCGTCGGTGGGGCCAGTGTCGCGCGGGGGTCGGACATCGACGAGGTCAGATGTCGCTGAAGTCGTTCATCGGCGCACTGATCCGGCTGACGACGTCGTCCTCTACGGCGAGCTCGACGAAGAGGATGCCGACCTCGCCCGTGACGAGCGACGTCGTGCCGGGCACCTCGTGACGACCGAGCCGCAGGTGGTCGGCGATGCCGTCCCCGTCTTCGTCCCAGAGGTCCGACGCCCCGGCGGCGACGGCATCCGCTCGTGTCGAGCCCACCGCGATCCCCTCGACCGTCCGGAACGGCACTCCGTCGATCTCCGGCGCGCTCACAGTGATCCATACGCGGGACTGATCTTCCGCGGACATGAGGACACGCACATGAGGCCATTCGTATTCGACCAGCCCACGGCTGTACCACTCGTCGAGCTCGACCGGCGTCGGCACGTGACCGGTGATCTCTTCGAGCGCGGCGAGGATGCGCGCGCCGTCGTCCAAGGAGATCGTCTCGGTCACGCCGTCGCGCGTGTACACGAAGGTCTCCATGGAGAGGACGACCTCTTCCTCGGACCGCGACTCCGTCGGGGCGGGGATGGGAGTCGACGGGGTGGTGGCCGGTGCCGAGGCGGCATCCGTGGACGGCGTCGCGGACGGCGTCTGCGAACAGCCGCTCGCGAGAAGGGTGACGGTCAGAACGAACGGCGCCAGGGCAGGTGATCGCATCCGGGGGAGGGCCTCTCATGATCGCCGACTCGCTCACGCGGGTGGGCGATCGGGGGTTTGCGCGGACAGCGCCGCTGCCCCGACCATTCTCACAGGCGCGACGAACCGGCGACGCACCATCCACAGGGGCACCGCATCTCCAGGCAGAATGGCCGCATGCCCCGCTTCTTCCGGGCCGTTCTGCGGTATCCCGTGATCCTCGTCACACTCGTCGTGCTCATAGCCGTGCTCGTGCTGGAGAGCGCAGGGGCGACGAGCACGGCGAAGTGGATCTCGATCGTCTACGTGTCGGCGATCATCGCCTGGACGCTGGTCGGCATGGTGCGCGACGTGCTGCGCGGGCATGTCGGACTCGACGTGCTCGCGGTCGTCGCGATGGTCGCGACGCTCGCGGTCGGAGAGTACATCGCGTCGCTCATCATCGTGCTGATGCTCACCGGCGGCGAGGCGCTCGAGGACTACGCCGGCCGCCGCGCGCGGCGCGAGCTGACGAACCTCCTCGACCGGTCGCCGCAGATCGCGCACGTGATCGTGCACCCGTCCGACGAGTCATCGGGCGACGTGCAGGACATCTCGGCCGACGACGTGCGCGTGGGCGACGTGCTGCTCGTGCGGCCGTCCGAGATCGTCCCGGTCGACGGCGAGCTGCTCACCGAGTCGGGCTCGTTCGACGAGTCGTCGATCACGGGCGAGAGCCTGCCCGTGACGAGGCGAGCCGGCGACGAAGTGCTGTCCGGCGCGATCAACGGCTCGCGCGCGGTGCGCATCCGCGCGGTGCGCCGAAGCGGCGACAGTCAGTACCAGCAGATCGTCGCACTCGTGCGCGAGGCGCAGGATTCGCGAGCCCCCGTCGTACGGCTCGCCGACCGGTTCGCGATCCCGTTCACGGCGGTCTCGCTCGTGATCGCGGGCGCCGCGTGGGGGATCTCGGGCGACCCGACCCGGTTCGCCGAGGTGCTCGTGCTCGCGACCCCGTGCCCGCTGCTCATCGCGGCTCCGGTCGCCTTCCTCGGCGGGCTGTCGCGCGCCGCCAAGGCGGGAGTCATCGTCAAGGGCGGCGCCGTGATCGAGCAGCTCGCGCGCGTGAGGTCGGCCGCGTTCGACAAGACGGGCACGCTCACGCAGGGCCGCCCCGACCTCGTCGAGGTGCGGCCCGCCCCCGGCTTCGACGCCGACCGCGTGCTCGCGCTCGCGGCATCCGCGGAGCAGTACTCGAGCCACGTGCTCGCCGACGGCATCCGTCGTGCCGCGGTCGCGCGCGGCCTCACGATCGAGCGCGCGGAGCGCGCGAGCGAAGCCGCGACGAACGGCGTCACGGCGACCATCGCGGGGCAGACGGTCGTCGTGGGCAAGCCCGCGTACGTGAGCTCGCTCGCGCCCGACGCCGAGCGCACGCCGCTCGCTCCGGGGCAGGCGGCCGCGTACGTCGCGATCGACGGACGCTACGCGGGAGCCCTCGTGCTCGCCGACGACCCACGCCCCGAGTCGCCGGCCGTCGTGTCGTGGCTGCGGGCGCACGGCGTCGAGCGCATCGCGATGCTCACCGGGGACGCCGCCCCCACCGCCGAGACCATCGCGGCGTCGGTCGGCATCGACGAGGTGCACGCCGAGCTGCTGCCCGCCGAGAAGGTGCACCTCGCGGCACAGCTTCGGCCGCGGCCCGTGCTCATGGTGGGCGACGGCGTCAACGACGCTCCCGTCCTCGCGGCCGCGGATGTGGGCATCGCGATGGGCGCCAAGGGCGCGACCGCCGCCGGTGACGCCGCGGCCGCCGTCGTGCTGCAGGACTCGCTCGCGCGCGTCGCGGACGCGGTCGCGATCGGGCGGCACACGCTCCGCGTCGCGTACGCCGCGATCTGGATCGGCATCGCGCTGAGCATCGGCCTCATGCTCGTCGCGACCACGGGCGTCATCCCGGCCGTCGTGGGTGCGCTCGTGCAAGAGCTCGTCGACCTCGCGACGATCCTCTACGCGCTGCGGGCGCTCGCGGGCCCGGTCGCCGAGCTCGACACGCGGACGAAGACGGATGCCCCGACCGGCGCGACCGCCCCGAGCACCGTCGACCGCGCGACGCCCGCCTGACGCGGCGGGGCTCCACAGTGGTGGCCTTGGGGCGCTACTCCACCGGGATCCTCCGCGCGAAGCAACCGACTAGATTAGGCCGACCTCAACAGCTCGCTCTCGGCAAAGTAGCGAGCGTGGGTCTTCATAAGCGTGTCGATCGAATCGCTGTTGAGTGAGGCGATCTCCCAGTCCTCATCTACACGCTCTGCCTCAAGCTTCAAACGGCACAGCATTGCTTCTCGGTGCCCGTCCGGGCCCAGGAACTCGTGGACCCTGCGGGCGCCGGTGGGGCGATGGTACTCGATCACGAAACCTGGCATGCTCACACCTTCCCACGTATCGCTCGAAACTGGTCATGGATCGCACGAAGATCCTCGCGCAGTTTGAGTTCGGCATCTCGATGGGAGGCCGCCTCCGCCTCAAGCCTAACCCTCAATTGCTCGTCGAAGACTGGGGTCGCAGCGCCTGCGTTCTCCCGCATCCGCAACAGTTCGCGTTCACGGGCATTCCGCGCTTCCTCAGACGCGGAAATCGTGTGGAGGGAGATGGACTGCAAGGCCTCTACTATTCCGCGCTGCAGTTCGTCGTTGGGCATCGTGCCGTATCGGATGTCACGCCCAATGACATCCGCCGCGGCTTCGTATGCGTTCGCCCATGCACTCTGCATGTGTGTACGGACCTGGACCTCAACTCTCACGGGTAGCCGAAGCCACACGTGAACGGCGCGATAGCCGCTGTGCGGAGTGGCTCGGAGATCTTTAATGCACGACGGATCATGGTCGTACAGGCCAGCGATGGCGAGTGCAACCGCGTCCTGCTCGTCGAGCGACATCTCAGCTTCGAACCGCACACCTGCGACATCTTGGACAGACGGAAGCGGGGTCCCAGGGTCACGTTGCAGCTTCTGCCTCAGAGTGTCGATCGTCTTTGGGCGGGATGACACCTCGAAAGCTCGCTCGCCGAGCAGCGGCGTCCAGTCCAACTTGTTGATGTCTTGTTGAACCGATGCCGCAACATCGTTGTACCAGAGCATCACGTCGCTGTAGGCAGGCAGGTGCGGCGGCGGTGCTGTTCCGTCCCGAATGTGCCGGCTCAGGCTTTTCAACTGGTTAGTTGACCACGGGCACGCCAGCATGACGAGATCGTACCCGCCACATGGCTCATGCCAGTTCGTTAGCTCTTCTATTCGAGAACCCGCGTACGGACGGGCACACGATGGGTCGCCGCGGCCGATCCCCGGCCGACGGCCGCGTGACGCGGCATCCGTCTCATATCCGTTCCGGTCGGAATCCGTATCCGACGAGCCGCGCCATGAGCGGCCGCGCGATCGGGATGGCGACGCGCATGACGATCCGCTGCATCCGCGTCGGAGGATTGTCGAGCAGCCGGACACCCCGGCCGGTCGCGATCGTGCGGTGGACGCCGCGCTGGATCCGCTGCATGAGCAACGTGGGCAGCTCGCGGCGCCGCTGCACCGCGACGCACGCTGCGTCGATCTCGGCGGGGTCGCCCGACTTCAGGGCGGGCACGAGAACGCGGGCGGCGGCCACCGCGTCCTGGATCGCGTAGTTGACGCCGACGCCGAACGCGGGTGACATCGCATGCGCGGCGTCGCCGATGAGCAGAACGCCGGGAGACCACCACCGCTCGAGGCGATCGATCTGCACCGACAGGAGGCTCACGTCGGCGAGCGAGCCGAGCTGATCGACGACCGGCCGCAGCGGCGGCACGGCGCGAGCCAGCCGCTCGCGGAACGCGACGAGCCCCTCCTCGCGCATCTCGTCGAACGACCCCTTCGGGATGATCATGCCGCACTGCAGGTAGTCCGGCCGAGGGATCGTGATGACCATGCCCTCCTCCGAGATCCACGCGAGCGTGTCGGGCAGGTCGGTGTCGGGGTAGGGCAGGCGGAACCACAGCACATCGCACGGCACGCCCTGAGCACGCGGGGTGAAGCCGAGCACGTCGCGCACGGTCGAATGGCGGCCGTCGGCGGCCACCACGAGGTCGGCCGCGATCTCGTCCTCGCCTCCGTCGCGCCTCCGCACGCGCACCCCGTTCACGCGGCCGTCCGCCGCGCGCGTCACATCGACGGCTTCGGCTCGCATGCGCAGATCGAACGTCGGATGCTGCTTGCCCGTCGCCGCGAGCAGATCGAGCAGGTCCCACTGCGGCATGAGCGTGAGCATGCGGTTCGGCGGAGGCAGCGTCGTGAAGTCGATCGCGTGCACGCGCACGCCGTTCGCCACGACGTCGAGGCGTGGCAGCGGCTTGTGCGGAACAGCGTCGAACTTCTCGCGGATGCCGAGCGCGTCGAGGATGTTGAGCGTCGACGGATGCACCGTGTCGCCGCGGAAGTCGCGGAAGAAGTCCTCGTGCTTCTCGAGCACGGTGACCTCGACACCCGCGCGCGCCAGGAGCAGACCGAGCATCACTCCGGCGGGTCCTCCGCCGGCGATGCACACCTTTGCCGAGGGGGTCACGTCGGGTCACGTTAGCGCACGACGGGGCGACCGCGGGCAAGGCATCCGCAGTTCGGAAGAATCCTCCGCGGACGAGCTAGGAGGACGAGCGACGCCTCCGCGCGAGCCGCACCACGGAACGGTACGCGGCGCCCACCGCCAGCACGATGACGCCCGCCACGATCGACGGCACGGGAAGTGTGGCGACGAGCACGAGGCATCCGATCATTCCGGTCACCGCGAGCCACCGGGGGAAGCGACGCTCCTCGCGGGGCTGCGTGAAGGCCGACGCGTTCGCGATGAAGTAGTAGAGGAGGACGCCGAACGACGAGAAGCCGATCGCACCGCGCAGGTCGAACGCGAACACGAGCGCGATGACGACGAGGCCGAGCACGATCGTCGCGCGGTGCGGCACGCGATACCGCGGATGGACGCCCGCGAGCCACGACGGCAGGTCGTCTTTGCGGGCCATCGCGAGGGCTGTGCGGCCGACGCCCGCGATGAGGGCGAGCAGCGCGCCGAGCGCGGCGAGCGCCGCTCCGACGCCGACCACGACGACCGCCCAGCTCCAGCCGCCGACCGTGGCGACATCGGCGAGCGGCGAGGTCGACTCCGCGAGGGCGTCGGGTCCGAGCACCGCGAGCGCGACGACCCCGAGCACCCCGTACACGACGAGGGTGCCCGAGAGTGCGAGCACGATCGCCCGTGGGATCGTGCGCTGCGGCTCGCGCACCTCCTCGCCCATCGTCGCGATGCGCGCGTAGCCGGCGAACGCGAAGAAGATGAGGCCCGCCGACTGCAGCACGCCGTACCACCCGGCGTCCGCCCAGCCGTCGGTGAGCCGCGACGGGTCCGCGTCGCCGGACGCGAGCCCCGCGACCACGACGAACGCGAGCACCGCGAGCACGACCGTGACGACGACCCTCGTCACGCCCGCCGTGCGCGTCACGCCGAAGCAGCTGACTGCTGTGAGGGCGGCGACCGCGAGGGCCGCGACCGGCTTGTGCCACTCGGGCGGCACGGCGTACGCGGCGAACGTGATGGCCATCGCTGCGCAGCTCGCGGTCTTGCCGATGACGAAGCTCCATCCGGCGAGGAACCCCGGCCACTCCCCCAGGCGCTCGCGTCCGTAGATGTACGTCCCGCCCGAAGTCGGGTACCGCGCCGCGAGCTGGGCGGAGGACGTCGCGTTGCAGAAGGCGACCGCCGCCGCGAGCACGAGGCCGATGAGCAGGCCCGCTCCCGCCGCCTGGGCAGCGGGAGCCCACACCGCGAACACACCCGCGCCGATCATCGCGCCGAGGCCGATCGCGACGGCGTCGCCGAGCCCGAGGCGGCGGGCGAGGGCACCGGGTCCGGTCATCCGGACGCCCCGTCGGCGAGGAGGCGCACGGCCGGGACATCCGGCTCGGCCCAATCGAGCGCGGCGAGCTCGGCGCGCGCGACCCAGCGCAGCTCGTCGTGGTCGGTGCTCTCGACGGGTTCCGGCCCGTCGAGGCTCGCATGCAGGCAGATGAGACGGATGCCGCCGCCCCCGCTCGGCTCGACGGTGACGAGCTCGCCCGTCACCGAGATCGGCACGCCGAGCTCTTCGCGGATCTCGCGCACGAGCGCGTCGGCGGGCGATTCGGATGCCTCGACCTTCCCGCCCGGGAACTCCCACTTGCCCGCGGCGGCCTTGCCCCGAGCCCGCCGGCACGCGAGGAACGTGCCGTCGCGCTCGACGATTGCGGCGACGACGTCGATCGTCGGGAGGGCGTCTGGCACGCGCCCATCGTCGCATGCCGGGCCGTTCGGGGACGGGCGGCACGAGCCTTTTGTGTATCACTCGGAGAATTGAGCAACTCTGCAGTGAACAACAGGTGAAAACAGGGTTTCGGTTGACCGCAACCGGGAGTAGAGTGACGTTGCGCGCTAGCGATGCTGGGAAACATCGCGCGGGACACCCGAAAGCAAGACCCGGCGCGCATCTGGGGATATCGACCGTCTGACTCGGGCTGACGGGCGAGCACATTTGTCTGGGGACGAAATGCGTGCTGGGGGCACCTCGCACGAGAGTGTCAAGGCGGTCGTCGCATGACGACCTTCGCCGACGACGCTCTCAGTCGACCGATTGCGGCACCTCGCCATGCCGAGGCACCGCTGCGAACACTGATCACGCCTCGCGTGGCGCCGGCCGTCGAGCGCCGGCAGCTCTGGGAACGCCGTTACCGGCGACGCCTGTGGGCCGCCGACACGTTCATCGTCATGGCGTCCGCAGGCCTTGCCGCGTGGATCCAGATCGAGATGGCGAACGTCACGATCTCGGATGCCCCGTGGCAGTACGGTCGCGTGTTCCTGATCACCGTGGCGATCTGGATGAGCCTGCTGGCGATGTTCCAGACGCGCGACCGCCGCATCGTGGGGCACGGCACGACGGAGTACCGTCGCGTCGCCCACGCGACGGGCATGGCTTTCGGGATCCTCGCGATCGGATTCGTCCTGCTGCAGTCGGCGGGCATCCGCATGCAGCTGCTCGTGGCGCTGCCGCTCGGCATGGCGGGCATCGTCTTCGGCCGGTGGGTCTGCCGCCAGTGGCTGAGCGACCAGCGCGCGCAGGGCGACTTCATCTCGCGGGCGGTCGTCATCGGCAACCGGGCGGATGTCGAGTACGTGGTCCGCTCGGTCCACAACGACTCGCTGCTCGGCTACCGCGTGGTGGGCGTGACGCTCGACGACGACCCCGCCGATTCGCTGAACGTCGAGGGTGAGACGATCCGCGCGACGGGCTCGATGCACACGGCGGCGACCGTGGCGGCCCAGCTCGGCGCCGACGCCGTCATCGTCGCGAGCACCCCCGAGGGCGACACCGACTTCCTCAAGCGGCTGAGCTGGCAGCTCGAGGGCACGGCGGCCGAGCTCGTGCTGTCGAACCCGCTCGCCGACGTGGTCGGCCCGCGCATGTCGCTCAAGCCCGTCGAAGGCCTGCCGCTCATCCAGGTCGAGATCCCGACGTTCGAGGGCGGCCGCTACCTGACCAAGCGGCTCATGGACATCGCGATCTCGGCGATCGCGCTCGTGGTCATCGGGCTGCTGACCCCGTTCATCGCGCTCGCGATCAAACTCGAGGGCCCTGGCCCGGTGTTCTTCCACCAGGAGCGCGTCGGTCGCGACGGCCGCATCTTCCGCATGCACAAGTTCCGCTCGATGACGACCGACGCCGAAGACGCGCGCGGCACGCTCGACGCGATCAACGAGGCATCCGGCCCGCTCTTCAAGATGAAGCAGGACCCGCGCGTGACGCGCGTCGGAGCGATCCTGCGCAAGTTCTCGCTCGACGAGCTGCCGCAGTTCTGGAACGTTCTGGTCGGCGAGATGAGCGTCGTCGGGCCGCGGCCGCCGCTGCCGCGCGAGGTCATGTCGTACGACGGCAAGGTCTACCGCCGGCTCTACATCAAGCCGGGGATCACGGGGCTGTGGCAGATCAGCGGCCGCAGCGACCTCTCGTGGGACGACACCGTCCGCCTCGACCTGCGCTACGTCGAGAACTGGTCGGTCATCGGCGACCTGGTCATCGTCTGGCGCACGATCGGCTCCGTCATCAAGGCGCGCGGTGCCTACTGATCGCCGCTCTTGATGCGTCGCGGCGAAGTTCCGCGACCACCAGGCCGGGCGGGCGTTGTGTCCCCAAGAGACGCCCGTCCGGCCGCCAAACGGGGGTGGATCAGCGGCGCTGAGCCGCGTTCGAGGCGGATGCCGCGGCATCCGCGAACAGCGGTTCGAGCACGTCCGCGTACTGCGCGACCCGGTCGGACCAGTCGGGCACGTTGTCGACGGTGAGCGTCGGAGCGTTCTCGCGCAGGGCGGCCGCGACAGCGAGCGGGAAGTCGGCCGGCGACGCGAGCACGATTCCCTCCTCCTCGAGGTCGCGGAACCCGGCGACCGGCGTGCTGACGATCGGTCGCCCGACCGCGCGGTACTCGTACAGCTTGATCGGATCGAGGCTGTCGGTGAACGCATCGACGATGTGCGGGACGATGAGCACCGTCGCGTGCTGCAGGTACGCGGGGATGTCGCGGAAACCGCGCGGCCCGAGGACGCGGACATCCGGATGCGACGTCAACCGCTCGGTGTTGTGCGGGGCGAGCGCGTCGGGCCCCACGAGCACGATCGAGCTGCCGTCGGCCGCGATCGCCTCGGCGGTGCGCACGACGAGCTCGACGTCGAGTCGGTCCTCGTGGAGCGTGCCGACGTAGACGGCCGTCGGCCCGGAGGGAAGGTCGGCGGGGCGCGGCAGCGGCGTGCGATACCGGGCGGTGTCGACGGCGTTCGGGATGAGGACCACGTCCCGCTCCGAGCCTCTCGTGCGCTCGAGACCTGTCGAGCACACGACAACGGCGGCGCACAGGTTCATGAGGATCGCCTCGTTCGCGACGATGCGCCGCCGTTCGCGTCCCGGGCGGTCGGCGGCGAGCCAGTCGTCTGTCATGTCGTACACGGCGGGCAGCCCCGTGTGCGCGACGAGCTTCGCCCACCCGGGGTCGTTCACCCACAGCACCGGGCTCGTCATGCCGAGCGTGCGCATCGCGCGCCGCGCCGCCCGCCGCAGGGCCGCATCTGCGGCAGGACCCACAACGCGCGGGAGGAGCTTGTCGGGCTGGAAAAGCGACAGCCGCCCTTCGTAGCCGTCCGCGGTGCGCAGGCCGCGTCCCCGACGGACGCCCCGCCCCGAGAGCGCGGAGTGCAGCAGGTCGTTCGACGGCTCGACGAACAGCACGCGCAGGTCGGGGTCGCGCCGGAGCAGGCCGTCGATGAGGTACTGGTTCCTGCGCCACACGTCGTCCCACGCCTCGAGCGAGAACACGACGAGATCGCGACCCCTCACGACACCACCAGCACGTGCTCGTAGACGCGGCGCGTCTGGGCGACCTGACGCTCGACGGAGAACTGGCGACGCTGCAGCTCGCGCAGCGCCGCGCCCGCGGACTCGCGCCGCGCGGGATCGCGCAGCAGGTCGTCGAGCACGCGCGCGGCATCGGCCGGATCGCCCGGCGCGAAGAGCAGGTCGGGCCGGGCGGCACCGACCGTCTCGAGGTGCCCGCCGCCCGCGGCCGCGACGGTCGGTGCACCCGCCGCCATGGCCTCGAGCACGAGGATTCCGAGCCCCTCGCGAGGGGTCGGCGCGATGACGATGCCCGCCTCGGCGAGCAGCGCGGGCACGTCGCTGCGGTGCCCGAGGAACTCGACGCTGCCCGCGACACCCCGGTCGCGCGCGAGCGCCTCGAGGTCGCGCCGTTCGGACCCGTCGCCCGCGATGCGGAGCTTCCAGCCCGCGGCGGGTCCGCGCGAGAGCGCCCACGCCTCGATGACGTCGGCGGTGTGCTTCTCGGCCTCGAGCCGCTGCGCGGCGAGCACGTACGGCCGGCGCTCGGCCGCGGCATCCGTCGATTCGACGCCGGAGTGGACCACCTCGACGGGAGGCTCGACGTTCTCGGCCACGAACCGCGAGATCGCGATCTGCGCGGCGAGCGACCTGCCCACCGGCCGGAACATGAGACGCGAGAGCGGGTTGCTGCCGCGCCGACCGGCGAAGTGCCGCGTGCTGACGTGCTGCGGCTTCCGGTGGCGGCGCCGGTGCAGCCAGCCCACCAGGTCGGCCTGCGACATGTGCGTGTGGAGGATGTCGGGAGGCTCGATGGACCGCAGCGACGAGAGCGCCTCGCCCATGTCGTCGCCCGGAAGCCACTGCACCGAGGTTTCGGCGAGGGCGTGCTGCATGTGATCGGCGTCGCCTCCGATCACGACGACGTCGTCGCCGGACGAGGCGAGGCCGGATGCCACGGTCACGATGTACCGTTCCACGCCGGCGAAGCCGGTCGAGCACACGAGGTGCACCACCCGCATCTCTCTCCCCCCGATTCGCGGTCCCCGCGTGAAGTCTATGAGCACGCGCGTCGGCTGTGGTGCCTGCGGCGGTCTGTAGCATGGCGACGTGCGTGTGGCGATGTCGTCGTTCCGATTCAACAACGAAGGCGGCATCGAGCGCGCGTCGTACGAGCTCGCGCAGCGGATGAGCGATCGCGTCGACCTCACGCTCGTGGCGACCGACGTGAGTCCGCCGCCCCCCGAGCCGCTGTCGTGGCTGCGTGTCGAGGCGCGCAGCTCGCCGGGCTTCGTCGTGCCGGTGACCTATTCGGCCGCCGCGACCAAGGCGCTCGAGGGCATGGGCTTCGACATCGTCCACAACCAGGGCGGCTGTGCGGCGCGGCGGCAGGACGTCATCACGGCGCACAGCTGCCACAAGGCGTGGTGGGCGATGAAGTTCCGCAACCGCGAGGTGCTGCGCGCCCTCGCGAACCCCTTCCATCACGCGGTGCTGCAGGTCGAGCAGCGCAACTACCGGCCCGATCGCTTCCACCGTGCGATCGCCGTGTCGCCGACCGTCGCGCGCGAGCTCACGCACTATTACAAGGTCGACCCGGAGCGCATCACGGTGATCCCGAACGCCGTCGACGTGACGCGATTCCAACCGGCGGATGCCGCGCCCCGCCGCGCGCGCATCCGCGCGCAGCACGGGTACACGGACGACGACGTGGTGCTGCTGTTCGTCGGCAAGGAGTTCCGCCGCAAGGGACTGCGCGCCATCGTCGACGCGCTGCCCCACCTCCCCGAGGCATCGCGCCTGCTCGTCGTGGGCGGCGACGACGCGGCGCCGTTCCAGGCCAGGGCGCGCGAGCTCGGCGTGGCCGACCGCGTGACGTTCGTCGGACACTCGCCGGCCGTCGAGGACTACTTCCAGGCGGGGGACGTGTTCGTGTTCCCCACGATCTACGAGCCGTTCGGCCTCGTGCTGCTGGAGGCCGCGGCATCCGGTCTGCCCCTCGTGACGACCCCGCTGGGGGTCGCCGAGGAGTTCGTGCGGGTCGGCGAGAACGGCGCGCTCATCGAGCGCGACGGCGCGTCGATCGCGCGAGCGGTGCGCCCTCTCGTGGAGGACCGCGACCTGCGCCGCCGCATGGGAGAGCAGGCGCGGCGCGACGCGGCGGGCTACACCTCGTGGGAGTCGGTCGCCGACCAGACGATCGCGCTGTACGAGCGCGTGCACGAGGAGAAGAACGCCGGGCACCTGCTCGGCTGACGGGCCGCGGAGTCGGACTCAGCCGGCCGGCGTCACCTCGGTGTCGTACACCCGCACCCAATCGACCTGGAGCGCTGCGGGGAAGGGAGTGTCGACGTTCGGCTCTCCGGGCCAGTCGCCGCCGACGGCGAGGTTCAGGACGATGTTGACCGGTCGTGTGACGGCCCACTCCCACCCGTCCTCCATGTCGGCTCGCGTGACGCGGCCCGTCTCCTGATCGTCGATGAAGAACGTCACGCCGTCGGGGTCCCATTCGGCGGCGAACACGTGCCAGTCGTCCGCCCACGAGCCGTCGTCTGCGGGCGTCTCGATCTTGAGCGACCACGCCTCGTCGTGGCCTGCCCAGTTGCCCCACACCGTGGAGTGCGCCGTGTCGCCTTCGCGCACGAGCTCGACGATGTCGATCTCGCCCACATCGGGCCATCGCGTCTGGTCGTCGTAGACGCCGAGCAGCCAGAATGCCGACCACAGGCCGCCGCCCGACGGAGCTTTGATGCGCGCCTCGAACCGCCCGTACAGGAACGCGTCGCGGCTCACGAGACGCGCCGATGTGTAGTCCGCCGAGCGACCCTGATCGTCCGTGCCCTGCTCGGCACGGGCGACGATCGAGAGGACGCCGTCCTGTACGAACGCGTTCGTGTCGCGGTCGGTGTAGAACACGATCGAGCCGACGCCCCAGTCCCCCGCGCCCGTGCTGTGCCGCCACGCGGCGAGTCCGTCGTCGAACTCGTCGGCCCAGTCGAGCCCCGACTCGTCTCCGACGACGGGTCCTGTGGGAGTCGGAGTCGGTGCGGGGGTGACGGATGCCTCGCCGCCCGGTCCCGGCTCGGCGGCGCACCCCGACGCGAGCGCCACAGCCGACGCGAGCGCGAGCGCAGACGCAGCGCGCACGGCAGAGCGCACGGCGCGATCGACCGGTCGGCGCGTGTGCCTGCGACGTGATGTGCTCACGCGTGCCCTCCTTCTCGCGGTGGGCGTGCGTCCCCGCATCCGACGATAACCCGCGATCAGCCGACGCGATCTGAGTATCTGATGGGACCTTCGAGGAAGATCGCGCGACGGCGCCGGGCCTCGGCCGCTGTGCTCCCGCGCGCGACGAGCGCCCGCACGGTCGCGCCCGCGATGACACCCGCGCGGAAGACCTGCCACCCGAGTGCGCCGAAGTGCTTGCGCTGGTACTTCTCGCCGCTTGCGAAGAACAGCGCTTCGCGTCGCGTGCTGTCGCCGCCGGTGCCCGCGCCGATGTGGGTCGAGTCGACCTCGGCGACCGCGATGTCCCATCCCGCGTCGCGTGCGCGCTTCTGCCAGTCGACCTCTTCGGCGTAGAGGAAGAACTGCTCGTCCATGAGTCCGATCTCGGCGATCGCCTCGGCCCGCAGCAGCAGCACCGACCCGATCGCGAAGTCGCGGGCGCGGTCGAAGCGCCCGAGGCCGAGCGCATCGATCCACGCGCGCAGCGGCGAAGGGAAGGGCCACCACACGCGCACCGGCGCACCCGTGTCGGGCTCGGTCTGCGTCGCGCCGACGGCCGCGCGACGCGGGCGCGCGTGGAGCGTCTCGTGCATCGCCCGGATGCCGTCCGGCCCGATGCGCGCATCGGGGTTGAGCAGAAGCACGTCGTCGCCGGCGAGACCCCGCTCGGCGAGCGAGCGGAGCGCGGCGTTCACGCCCGCGCCGAACCCGAGGTTGCGACCCGGGTCGATGTAGTGCGCCCCGCGACGCACGGCGAGCTCGGTCGTCACGGGTGACGAGGAGTTGTCGACGATCGTGAGGGGGAACTCGCCCCCGAGCATCTCCAGCGCGCCGTCGAGCAGCGCGGGGTCGCCGTAGGCGACGGCGACCACCTGCGGCGGACGACGCCGGCCGGAGTCGTTCGCCGGCAGCACTTCCCGGTAGAGCTCGTCCTGCAGCTCGGCGACGCGCTCCCAGGTGAACTCCGCGGCTCGGCGCAGACCGGCGACGCGCAACTCGGCCCACCGCGAAGGCTCGAGGGCGTCAGCGAGCCCGGCGGCGAGTGCCTCGGGGGCTCCGGGTTCGACGAGGATTCCGGCATCCGCGACGACATCGGGGATCGCGCCCGACCGGCTGGCGACGACCGGCACGCCCGACGCCATCGCCTCGACGGCGACGCGGCAGAACTGCTCGAGCCACCCCGGCCACGGGATCGACGGGACCGCGATCGCGTCGACGCGGCGGTAGCGGTCGGCGAGGTCGTCTCCCTGCGCGAAGTCGAGGAACGCGACACGCGACGTCACGCCGAGCTCGTCCGCGAGCGCGACGAGCTCCGCCTTCTGCGGACCGTCACCCGTGATCTCGAGGCGCCAGTCGGGATGCAACGCGATCGCCCGCAGCAGCGTGTCGACGCCCTTGTAGGGCTCGAGGCGGCCGACGTAGCCGATCGTGGGCGGGTCGGCGGGTGCCTCACGCTCGGCGGGCCGGAACTGCGCCGTGTCGACGCCGAGCGGGATGAGACGCACCGGTCCCCTGAGGCCCTTGCGCACGAGGATCTCGCCGGCCTCGGTGTTGCACACGTACGCGGCGGCCGCACCTCGCAGCGCCCACCGCTCGAACCACCGGAACGGGATCGGATAGCGCTTCTCGAGGTTCTGCGCCGAGTAGAGCACGTACGGAGCGCGCGAACGGCGCAGCAGGCGAAGCAGGAGGATCTCCGCTGTCGCGAGCGAGAACGGCTCCTCGTGCAGGTCGATGAGGTCGGGGCGAGCGCCCAGGGCGCGCCACAGCGGCCCCGGGGCGTAGAGGAACGCGTTCGGATGCGAGCCGATCGTCGCGGCGACGCGCACGAACCGGTCGCCCTCGGTCTCGAGCGGCACGAGCCGCCCGCCCTCGTTCCACCGCTTCGCCGACACGAGGGCGACGTCCACCCCGCGGCGACGCAGCGCGCGCTCGCGTTCGCGCCACGCCGACACCACGCCGTGATGCGCGACCCGCAGTACTCTCACGTCTCCCCCAAAGCCGTCTCGCGTGCGCGGAGCACGCCGTCAGTCGCGGATTCCCCGCAGCCGTCGCACGACACCGTCGGCGAGGCCGAGCGGCGCGGTGCGCAGCGCCCACCACACCTCCGATACTGCCCGCAACGGATGACGCTCGCCCAATGCGCGCCGAGCCGCGCGCCCCGCGCTCCACCACGCGAAGCGGTCGTTCTTGCGTGCGCTGTCGCGCAGCGCGGCGACGAGTTCGTCGTCCCCGTCGGCTCGGGCTGCCTTCTCGTGCCGCCGCACGACCTCGTCGATCGACGCCACGAGCGCGCGATGGCGGCCCGTCGAGTTCTCGCCGTAGGCGCGGTAGTCGACGAGGGCACCCGGCACGAAGAGGAATCGCCCGTGCCGCGCGAGCCGCAGAATGAGGTCGTAGTCCTCGGCGAGGCGCAGCCCTTCGTCGAACCCGCCGACCTCGACGAACCGGTCGCGCCGCATCACGAGATTGCCGAGCAGGATGCCCGTGCGGCGGCGGGCGATGTCGGCGCTCGACCCGACCGCGATCTGGTCGGCGGGGGCGAGCACACGGTCGCCCGTGGCGTCGATCGTCTGGATTCCGCAGTAGCTCGCGACCGCATCCGCATCTTCCGCGTGCGCGGCGACGTGACGTGCGAGCCGCTCCGGATGCCACCGGTCGTCGTCGTCGAGGAAGGCGAGCAGCTCGCCGTGCGCCTCCCCCGCGCCCCGGTTGCGGGCGGCACTCACACCGGTCGGCGGCTGGCGCAGCAGGCGGGCGTTCTCGGCCCGCGACACGATCGCCGCTACCGCATCCGGATCGGGCGATCCGTCGTCGACGACGATGAGCTCGACGGCCGGATGCGTCTGCGCCGCGACCGAGTCGAGAGCCTCACCCAGGTGCTCTCCGGCGCGGTTGGTCGCGACGACGACGCTGACCAGCGGCGGGCGGGCGGGCATAGGCGAATGCTACCGACTTCACGCGCGGCCCCTGCCGCGCGCTTCAGTACAATCGGCACGACTCGGGGCGGACGGAGACGGTGATGGGGGACGACGGGCCGGTCGTGAGCGTCGTCATCGCCGCGCGCAACGCCGCCGCGACGATCGGCGACCAGCTCGACGCGCTCGCACGCCAGAGCGTGGACGTGCCATGGGAGGTCGTCGTGTGCGACAACGGCTCGACGGATGCCACGGCCGCCGTCGCCGAATCGCACGCGTCCGCCCTGCCGAGCCTGCGGGTCGTCGACGCATCGGCCGCACGCGGCGCGGGCGGAGCACGAAATGTCGGCGTCGAGGCGGCCCGCGGGTCGATCGTCGCGTTCTGCGATGCGGACGACGTCGTCGACGACGGCTGGCTCGCCGGGATCGTCGGTGCGATGCGCGCGCACGACTTCGTCGGGTGCACGTGGGGCATGTCGCGCCTGAACCCCGAGCACCCCGAGGGCCTCACGATGGGCCCGACGTTCCGGCTCGAGACGCTCCCCCACCTCGCGTTCGCGGGTGCCGGCGCAATGGCCGTGCGCCGCGACGTCTTCCTCGCCGTGGGCGGTTTCGACACCTCGCTCCCGATCGGCGAGGACACCGACCTGAGTTGGCGGATCCAGCTCGCGGGCACGCCGCTCGGGGAGGCGCCGGATGCGATCGTGCACATCCGCGAGCGCTCCGAGCTCGGCGCGACGCTGCGGCAGTGGTACCGCTACGGGCGCGCCGAACGCCAGCTGCGGGCGAAGTTCGCCCATGTGCCCGTCCCCGCCGACGCCACGCCGCAGGAGCACGAGTCGTCGGGTGGCCAGGCAGCCGAGCTCGCCGACAGCGCGAAGCGCAAGCTGCGCCGGCTCTTCCATCTGCGCGGCTGGCGCGATGTCGCGCCGTTCCTGCAGCGCCAGGCACGCAGAGCGGGCCTTCGGTGCGGCCGCATCGACCGGAGCGTGCGACCGTACGACGGTCCGGGCTCGACCCACGCGGAACGGGCGACGGCGTGAGCGCCCCCGAGGTGTCGGTGATCGTCCCCGCGTACAACGCGGCGGCGACACTCGGCGACCAGCTCGCGGCACTGCTCTCCCAGCCCGCCGCACACGAGATCGAAGTGCTCGTGTGCGACAACCGCTCGACCGACGACACGTCCGCACTGGTGCGGCGGTGGGCCGAGCGCGACGCGCGTGTGCGGCTCGTCGACGCGTCCGCGCGGCGCGGGCCGGCGGCGGCGCGCAACATCGGCGCCGCGGCCGCGCGCGGGCGCGTGCTGCTGTTCTGCGACGCGGACGACATCGTGGGCGACGGGTGGCTCGAGCGCATGGCATCCGCCCTCCTCGACGACGTCGAGGTCGCTGCGGGCACGCTCGAAGGTCGCTCGCTCAACACCGGCAACCGCTTCTCGGTGAGCTGGGAGGTCTCGGGCGACATCCGCCTCGCGTTCTGGCCGCGCTTCCGCGCGACGGCGTCGAGCAACCTCGGTGTGCGCAAGGACGTGTTCGACGAGGCGGGCGGCTTCGACGAGCTCCTGCTCACGTGCGAGGACCTCGACTTCTGCTGGCGCGTTCAGCTCGCGGGGCATCCGCTCGTGTACCTGACGGATGCCGTCGTCCACTCCCGCCAGCGCGACGGGCTGCGGGCGGTCTTCCGTCAGGCGCGCTCGTACGCGGCGGGGACGCGTGCGCTGCGATACAAGTACTCGGCGATCGCGGCGGCCGACACCGACCCGCCGGCACCGGCGGCCGTCGCTCCGCCCGAAGGCGACGAGGGAGGACGCGGCGCGGGCGCCGCCGCATCCGGTCGCGTCGCTCGCGTTCTCGGTCGCCTCGGGCGGATCTTCACGCGAACCGGCCAGGCCAACATCGCGTGGCGACTCGGCGAGGCCCTCGGCAAGCGATTCGGCCGGATCGATCCCCGCATCCGTCCGCTGCCGCCATCGCTCCTGGAGCAGTACCTTGCGGGCGATCGTCAGTAGCGGATGTGCGTGCGCACGTTGACGTGCTTGGCCAGCAGGTCCTTGACGGTCAGCGTCTCGTAGTCGCGCTCGTCGAGCCCGTCGAGGATGCGGCGCAGCACGCCCGCACGGTCGAACGCCGGAAGGCGCTGGCCCTCCTCGAGCTTCTCGGGGTCGCCGCGATGGTCGTGCAGCAGGAGGATCGCGCCCGGGAACACGCCCGCGAGCGATCGCTCGGCCACCGCCGACTCCTCGTCGTCGATCCAGTCGACGGCGTCGCCCGACCAGTTCACGAGACGCAGGCCGAGAGCGCGGATGCCGAACGCCTGCGCGAGCGTGTGCTCGCCGTAGGGCGGGCGGTAGGTGCGCAGCCGCGTGCCCGCCGTGTCCTCGACGAGCGCCTTGGCATCGCGGATGCGGCGGACGGCCGTGCGCGTGCTCATCGTGAGGAGCGAATCGTGGGTGTCGCCGTGCAGCGCGAGCTCGTGACCCTCGTCGACGATGCGACGGACGATCTGCGGATGCCGCTTCACCTGCTGCCCGAGCACGTAGAACGTCGCCGTGCGACCGCGCTCGGCGAGCAGGTCGAGGATGCGCGGGGTGTCGTCGGGATTGGGCCCGTCGTCGTACGTCAGCGAGAGCGTGCGGTCGGTCGTGTCGACGCAGTAGGTGCCCAGCGGCGAGCTCGCGAACGACGGCACGAAGCGCGGAAGCGCGCTCTGCGCGGAGAACTCTCCGCCCACCAGCTCGCGGCCGCCCCACACGACCACCGGTCGAACGACGACCGCCTTCATCGCATCACCCCTGCGTCGCCGCCCGAGCCCCACGGACGGTCGAACGCATCCTAGCCGCCGCGGACCCGTCGTCGGCGGCAAGCTCGTCGTAGACGGCGAGGTAGCCGTCGACCACGCGGTCCCACGTGAACTCATCGACGCGGGCCCTGCCCGCGGCGGCGATCCGCTCCGCCTCGTCGCGATCGTGCACCGCGCGCTCGAGCGCCGCCGCGAGCGCGCGCTCGTCGAACGGGTCGGCCAGCCACCCGTCCACTCCGTCGTGGACGAGTTCCGCCGGACCGGCGTGCGATGTCGCGATGACCGGCACCCCACCCCGCCAACCCTCGAGCACGACGATCCCGAACGCCTCGGTGCGGCTCGGCACGACGAGGGCGAGGGACTGCGCGACCGTGGGGCCGACGCTCTCGCGTGCGAGACGCCCGGGCAGGTGCACGCGGTCGGCGACGCCTCGCTTCGCGGCGAGCGACAGCAGGGCGTCGCGCTCGGGGCCCTCGCCCCCGATCACGAGGTGCACGTCCTCCGGCAGATCGGCCGACGCGAACGCCCGCACGAGCAGGTCGAACCCCTTGGTGCCGACGAGGCGTCCGAGGGCGACGAAGTACCGCGCGGGGAGAGGCGGAGCATCCGCCCCCTCCTCATCGAGATCGACGCCGTTCATCACGATCGCGGCGCGCCCCGGCTCGAGCCCGAACCGCTCCTCGAGATCCCGCGCGGTGAACGCCGAGACCGCGGTGACGGCGGCGGCACGACGGATGCCCCGCCGCAGCGCCCATCGCATGAGCGCCGACCCGCCGAAGACGTCGTCGGCGTCTCCGAACGTCTCACCGTGGCTCGTGATGACCAGCGGCAGTCGCGCGAAGCGCGCGACCTCGGTCGCCCACGCCCCGTTCGGACCGAAGCAGTGCACGTGGATGGCCGCCGGTCGATCGGCGCGGAGCGCGCGTCTCCAGCGGAGCGCCGCGCGCGGCGCGTGCCATACGAACGACAGCAGCGCGCGCAGCGAGCGGGCGGGCATCGGTGTGGGCAGCACGCGGATAGGGATGCCGTCGAGATCGGGTGGCACGTCGTCGCCGCGGTCGACCGTCCAGATCGCGACCTCGACCCCGCGCTCGCGCAGCCCCTCGGCAACGTGCCGCACGTGCTCCTCGACCCCGCCGATGCGAGGCAGGAACGAACTCGTGACGAGTGCGATCTCCGCCATGGCGTCTTCCCTCGCTACGCTCTCAACGACGCGCGTCACCGCGCGGAAGCCCGACGGAGGTCCTGCACCATTCGCATCACATTCGCCACGATAGCCGTCGGCGCGCCCATGGGTCAGCAGGTGTACGAGGAAGAGATCGTCGCCCGCGCCGCCGCGGCCGCCGGTGAGGGCACGGTCGTGCGGCGCGAGATCGCCCGCTCGCTCCGGTCGGAGCTGCCCGGCACCGTGCGGCTTCCGAACTGGATCACCGGCCGCGCCCCTTCCGGCGTGCGGTCAGCCGTCGGGGCGATGCTCTACCGCGGCGCCGACGTGGTCCACCGGATGGGGCTCGGCATGCCGCCCGCGCGCGTGCCCGAGGTCATCACGATCCACGACACGGTCGCGTGGCGGTTCGACGACGAATCGCCGCCCGAGCCGTTCGCCGCGCACGAGCTCCACCGCGCCGCGGCGGTCATCGCTCCATCGCAGTACGCCGCCGACGACGCGGCCGAGTTCCTCGGGCTCGAGCACGTGCACGCGATCTACAACGGCGTCGACCCGGTGTTCCTCGACGCCGAGCCGCTCGACGCGGAGTCGCGCGCGGTGCTCGGCATCACGGGACCGTACGTCCTGCACGCCGGAGGCGCGTCGCGGCGCAAGAACCTCGAAGCGCTCGCGGAAGCGTGGGAGGTGGTGTCCGCCGCGCGACCCGACCTGACGCTCGTGCTGTCGGGCCCGCCGCATCCGCGCCGCACCGCGCTGTTCTCGAAGCTCCCCCGCACGCGGCTCGTCGGACGCGTGCCCGCAGCCCTCGTGCCCGGACTGTTCGCGGGCGCGACGGCGGTCGTCGTGCCCTCGCTCTACGAGGGCTTCGGGCTGCCCGCGCTCGAGGGCCTGGCCGCCGGCGCGCCCGTCGTCGCGGCGAGCACGAGCGCGTTACCCGAGGTCGTCGGCGACGCCGGCGTGCTCGTGGAGCCGACGGGAGCGGATGTCGCGGAGGGCATCCTGTTCGCGGCATCCGGTGACCCCGCCGTCTCGACGATGGCGGCGCGCGGACGCGAGCGCGCGCGGGAGTTCACGTGGGAGCGCAGCGCGCGCGAGCACGCCGCCGTGTGGCACCGCGTCTTCAGCGGATCCTGAGGGTCTTCGAGGGATCCTGAGCCGCGGCGGGCCGTCGCCGTCTGACCAGGTAGATTCTTCTCTCGTGACGGTTCTTGGGGAGGCCGCGATCTCGGTCGCGGGGTTGGGGAAGACGTATCGCCTCGGGGCGCTCGGCGAACGTCCGTCGACGGCGGCGGCTGCCGCGATCCAGTGGCTGCGCTCGACGGGCAAGGCGAAGTACACGCTGTTCGACGCGCTCGACGACGTGACCTTCGACGTGCCGCAGGGTGAGGCCCTCGGCATCGTGGGGCGCAACGGCGCGGGCAAGTCCACGCTGCTGAAGCTGCTCACGCGCGTGACCGCGCCGACGCGCGGCCGCATCGAGCTGCGCGGGCGCGTCGGGTCGCTCCTCGAGGTGGGCACCGGCTTCCACCCCGAGCTGACCGGCCGCGAGAACATCTTCCTCAACGGCGCGATCCTCGGCATGACGCGCAAGGAGATCCTGCGGCGCTACGACGAGATCGTCGAGTTCTCGGGCATCGAGAAGTTCCTCGCGACACCCGTCAAGCGCTACTCGTCGGGCATGTACGTGCGCCTCGCGTTCTCGGTCGCGGCTCACCTCGACACCGAGATCCTCGCGATCGACGAAGTGCTCGCGGTCGGCGACGCGGAGTTCCAGCGCCGGTCGATCGCCAAGATGCGCGAAGCCGCGCGCGGCGGCCGCACGGTGCTCTACGTCAGCCACCAGCTGCAGACCGTGCAGGCGCTGTGCACCTCGGCGATGCTGCTCGACCGCGGCAAGCTCGTCTACTCGGGAACCGTCGACGGCACGCTCCAGGCGTATCGCGACAGCTTCGAGAGCTTCGCGCTCGCGCAGTCCGACCCGAAGAACCGGCCCGGCAACGGCATGGTGCGCCTGTCGCGCGTCTCGATGGAGGACGAGTTCATCAAGTCCGGCGACGACATCGCCGTCGAGTTCGAGCTGCCGCCGTCGAAGAAGCTCATCGGCACGTACTTCGTCTCGATGCACATCAACAACGACCAGGGCTCCGTGATCGCGCAGTGCGACTCGCGTCTGGTCGGCAAGTGGTTCGACCCCACCGAGGAGAACCGAGGGCGGCTCGTGATCCGCGATCTGTGGCTCAAGCCCGGCGTCTACACGGTCGACGCCTACGTGTGCCAGGCCGGCGTGCTCGACGCGTGGGAGGGCGCGTGGAAGTTCGAAGTGCTGCCCGACCTCCCCTACCCCGAGTTCGCCGAGTCCTCGAGCATCGAGAAGGGCCTTGTGTTCGTCGACTTCGAGTACGGGAAGGCGTGACATGGAACACCAGCCTCAGGTCACCGTCATCACGCCCCCCGGGCGTCTCAACATGCCCGACTGGCGCGAGGTGTGGCGCGCACGCGAGGTCGCGGTGCGGCTCGCGCAGCGCGACATCATCGTGCGCTACCGCCAGACGATCCTCGGCTTCACGTGGGTGCTGCTGCAGCCCCTCGTGAGTGCGGGCGTCTTCACGATCGTCTTCAGCTACATCGCCGGCCTGTCCACGGGTCCGACGCCCGCGTTCCTGTTCACGCTCGTGGGCATGCTCGCGTGGAACCTCTTCAACGGTGCGCTGGGCCGCTCCTCCAGCTCGATGGTGAGCAACCAGTCGCTCGTGCAGAAGGTGTTCTTCCCGCGCCTGCTCGTGCCCGTGTCGAGCCTGGCATCGGTGCTCCTCGACTTCGCGGTCGGGCTCGTGCTGGCGATCGTGCTCATCTTCGTGTTCGGGATCGTCCCCGGCTGGGGCGTGCTGCTGCTGCCGGTGTGGGCGCTGCTCATCGGCATCCTCGGAACCGGATTCGGCCTGACGGCGGCCGCGTACCTCGTGAAGTACCGCGACGTCGGCTACGTCCTCCCGTGGGCGCTCCAGGTGCTGCTCTACGCGAGCCCGGTGGCCTACTCGGTCTCGGAGGTGCCGGAAGGCATCCGCTGGCTCTTCGACATCAACCCGGTCACGTGGTTCCTCGAGATCATGCGGTGGTCGCTGCTCGGCACGGCCCAGCCGCCCGTCTGGCAGATCGTCGCCCTCATCATCGCCGCGCCGCTCGTGTTCCTGCTCGGCACGATCGTCTTCCAGAAGAACGAGCGCGAGTTCGCGGACTTCATCTGAGATGCGCGTCTCCGCCTACATCCTCGTGGGGGACCCCAACCACCTCCGCGAGAGCGTGGCGTCGTACTACGACCACGTCGACCGGATCGTGCTGTCGTACGACGAGACGCGCACGTCATGGACGGGGACTCCCCTGCCGGTCGACGAATGCCTCGCGACGATCCGCGAGCTCGACCGCGACGGCAAGTGCGTCGATGTGCCGGGGCGCTTCGCGCGGCTCGACGAGAACCCCCTCGACAACGACACCTTCCAGCGGCAGAACGCGCTCGACGCGGCATCCGACGGCGCCGACTGGGTGATCCAGCTCGACACCGACGAGGTCATGCTCGACCCGGCCCAGTTCTTCGCGTCGCTGCGGCGGGCCGACACCACCGGCACGTCGGGCATGCACTATCCGGCGCGCTGGCTGTACTCACGCGTTGCGCCGGGGCGCTACCTCGAAGGCTCCACACGTTTCTGGCGACCGGCGGCGTCGTACCCGGGACCCCTCGCCGTGCGGGCGGGAACGCGTCTGCGGCAGGCGCGTCAGGCTGATGTGCCCCTCTACCGGGTCGACCTGCGCCCGTGGAACACCGACCCGTTCCACCCGAAGAAGACCGTCGTGCACGAGGTGATCCGGCCCGAGAGCGCCGTGCTCCACTACTCGTGGGTGCGCGACCACGACACCATCCGGCGCAAGTTCGGCTGGTCGGGGCACACCCACGACTATTCGCGCCCCGTCGTGTACCGGCGTTGGGCGTCGCGCCAGCGGCATCCGGTGCGCACCGTCCTGCTCAATCCCCTGCGCCGTCGCGACTGGTACCGGCTCGTCGACGTCGATGAATCGAAGGCGGATGCGTCATGACCCTCTCCGTCAGCGTCATCGTGATCACCTACGCGCGCCCGCAGTTCGTGCGCACGTGCCTCGAGCACCTCGGCCGGCTCGACTCCGCGCCGCACGAGATCATCGTGGTCGACGCGTCACCCGACGACCGCACGAAGAAGCTCATGGCCGACGAGTTCCCGCACGTGACGCTGCTGCGCAACGACCTCGGCCCCGGCACGATGCCCGAGTCACGGCAGATCGGGTTCGCCGCAGCGACCGGCGACATCGTCGCGTTCATCGACGACGACGCGTACGTCGACCCCGACTGGCTCGACGAGCTGCGCAAGCCGTATGCCGACCCCGCCGTCGTGGGCGTCGGCGGCCGCGCGTCGAACGGCATCGAGGGCGAGGAGACCAAAGGGCTCGGCGAGATCGGGCGACTGCTGCCCGATGGTCGCCTGACGGGCAACTTCGGCGCGAACCCCGGCCGGGTGATCGAGGTCGACCACCTGCTGGGCGCCAACATGTCGTTCCGCCGCTCCGCGCTCGAGGCGATCGGCGGCATCCGCGGCAACTACCCGGGCACGTGCCTGTGCGAGGAGTCCGACATCTCGCTGCGGCTCAAGCGCGCGGGCGGCACGCTCGTGTTCCAGCCCGCGGCGCTCGTGCGCCACGTCGCCGCCCCGTACACGAGCGGCGGCAAGCGCTTCGACCGCCGCTACCTGTACTACGCCCGGCGTAACCACATCGTGCTGCTCGCGCGCGTCTACGGCTGGCGGCATCCGCTCGTACGCCGCTACGTGTGGTCGACGATCCGCGCGCAGAGCGACTACGTGTGGGAGATGCTCGTCCGCTTCGGCCCTCGCATGGCCGACGGCTCGCGTCGCCCGCTCGTGCGGCGGATCACGTCGCCCGTCATCCTGACTCGCGCCGTCGCCGAGCTCACGGGTCTCGTCGCCGGCTTCCCGGCCGGCTGGATCGCGCGCCGCCGGGATCGGGCCATGGGAGTGAGCTGAGCCGGACGGTATCTTTGTCGCATGTCCGATGGCACGGGCAGATCGCTGGGGGGATCAATGACCGCTGTTGACGCAGACACGGCGCGCGCACCGCGCGCCGCGGCGCAGGTGGGCGCGGTGCCGGTGCGCACCTTCACGCCGTCCGACCTGCGCTTCACGTTCGACGAGACGGTCGAGGGGTTCCGGCACCAGTACGACCGGGACTTCCAGCTCTTCGTCGTGTGGCACAAGGCGCGCGAGCACGACGACGCGATCCTCGACATCATCCGCGAGCACTTCGACGTGCTCGGCGAGTTCGAGATCACGTGGTCGGACGAGCGCATCATCCGCAACTTCGAGCGCCTGTACGGCGACCCCCTGTGGGGCGTCTCGACGAAGCACGAAGACGTCGGCACGGGCACGTTCCTGCTCGTGATCGCCGAGGACCCGGCGCCGATCTACCGCTACCGCCGCAACGTGTCGGGCTTCGTCGAGCTCACGAACGTGCACGCCGCGAGCGCCAAGAAGGCGGCGCGCGCCCTCGCCGGCGGTTACACCGTGCACTCCAGCAACAACATCCGCGAGTTCTTCCGCGACGCCGCCCTCCTGATCGGAACCGAGCGGCTCGAGGAGGTCCTCCACCCCGAGACGCCGCGCGACGACGTCGTGCGCGAGGAGATCCGCTCCGACCTCGTCGGCGACGACGGCTGGGCGAGCCTCGACGAGCTGTGGGCTGTGCTCAAGCTCGCGTGCGAGTACGTCGTCCTGCGCAACTTCGAGGACATCCCCGGCATCATCGCGACCGACCCCGAGATCGACGTGCTCGCGCGCGAGCAGCGCGACTTCGCGGCGGTGGTCGGCGCCCGCCCGCGCCACGGCGAGGTCGCGGGGGCGGCGTTCGCGACGTCCGTCGACGGCCGCGAGGTCATCTTCGACATCCGTTGGGTGGGCGACGGCTACATGGACGCGCTCTGGCAGAACGACCTGCTCAAGCGCCGCGCGTGGCTCGACGAGAAGGTCGCGATCCCGCGCATCGACGACCATTTCTTCTCGCTGCTGTACCACGCCAAGCTCCAGAAGGCCGACGTCAAGCCCGCGTACGTGCCTCGACTGCAGGGCCTCGCGCGCGAGCTCGACCTGCCCGACGACCTCGTCGCGCACGTCACCGACGACGACGCCGCGCTGCGACTGCTCGACGGGTTCCTGTCGGGTCACGGATACTCCGTGCCGCGCGCAGTCGACCGCGCCGTCTACCGCAACGACGCCCTCATCGACCGGCTGACCCGCACGACGATCCAGCCGACCCCGTACGCGGCCGCCAAGCGCGAGCTGTACGTGTCGACGCGGTTCTCCCGCACGGGCGAGCGCGCCGCCAACTCGCGCATCCTGCGCGGCGGGTACCACCTGCTGCGACGCATCCGAAACCTGCTCCGCCCGAAGAGATCATGACCGCCGACATCGAAGAACCGCCCCGCCCGCGCACGCTCGCGCCGCTCGGCCGCACCGTCTACGAGGACCCGGGGGTCCGCCGGACGCTCGTCAGCCGCGTCATCGGGCGCGCCAAGATGGTCCGGCTGTACGGCACGCCGGTCACCTGCACGTTCATCAAGAGCGCCGACCACTCGGTCACGGTGTTCTCGAAGATCCGCGGCCAGGAGGTCGTCGGCAAGTACTTCCTGCGCACCGACATCGGGCGGTCCAACCTCGCCGCGGAGCGTCGCAGCTACGAGCTCTTCGGAGATCGCCCGTGGCGGATGCCCGTCGTCAAGTGGCATCGCCAGGGCTTCTCGGTGCCCCGCCTGCCCGACTCCGCGCGCCTCGACGTCGCGAGCGAGCACATGACCCGCGAGGAGCGCCTCGACATGAGCGCGACGGCGCTCGAGGTGCTGCTCGAGATGTACATGGCGGGATACCTCCACGGCGACCTTCAGCCGCACAACATCTGGCTGCTCGACGGGCGGCCCGTCGTGACGGACTTCGAGACCTCAGGCCCCCGCACCCCCGGCATCCCGTTCCTCGAGTCGGGCGACATCACGGGGCACGACCCCGCGCCGCGGCGCCGCGGCATCGACCGCGCGTTCGACCCCGACGACCACTGGTCCTTCAACTTCGTGCTGGGCGTCACGCTCGAACAGGCGCTCGAGGCTCTGCGCGCGCGGCTCGACAAGGCGGGCACGCCGGATGCCCGGCGCAAGCTCGCCGTGATCGACGGCGCCCTCCCCGAGCAGGACGAGGCGTGACGAGCCTGCTCGTGCGGCGGCGCGACCTCGAGGCCGTCCCCCCGCCCGCTGGAGAGTTCCGAAGCGTGCGCTACGGCAAGGGCTTCCTGCCGTCGTGGCTGTTCGCCGCGTTCGGCACCCACTGCGTCGACACGCATGAGCGGGTCGTCTCGCTGACCTACGACGACGGACCCAACCCGCGCGACACCCCCCGCATCCTCGACCTCCTCGCCGAGCGCCGGGCGACGGCGACGTTCTTCGTGCTCGCGGAGCCGGCGGCGCAGCATCCGGACATCGTCCGTCGCATCGTCGTCGAGGGTCACGAGGTGGCCCTCCACGGACCGAACCACCGCGCTCTCACCGACATGTCCGACCGCGAGGCGCTCGACGGCATCCGCCGTTCGCGCGCGACGATCGAAGACATCGCGGGTGTGCCGATCCGCCTCTACCGCCCGCCGTACGGCACGCACACGCTGCGGCAGGCGTGGGGCATCCGCCGCCTCGGCCTCGAGCTCATCATCTGGTCGGGCGACGCCCTCGACTGGCTGCACGACACCGAGGAGGCGGTCGCCGAGCGGGCGGTGGCGGGGATCTTCCCCGGCGCGATCCTGCTGCTGCACGACGCGCGCGCCGACCCCGAGCGACTCGCGCCGGGCGAGCGACTGCCCGAGTTCGACCGCGCCGACGTGCTGCGCCGCGTGCTTGCCGCGATCGACGAGCGGGGCTACACGACGGCGACGACGAGCGAGCTGCTGCGCGCGCATCCGCACGTCAAGAGCATGTCGCGCGAAGCGCTGTTCCGGTCTTGACGAGACGGCGGCGGATGCCGCGTCCGCCCGCTCGTCACTGCTTCGGCGACGCCCACGAGCGCCCGTCCGGCGCGAGCTGCGGCGCGTTCGGATCGCGGCGGCTCATGATGCGACCGACGCTGAGGCCGAGGCGGCGCGCATAAGGGGCGAGCTCGATCGGCGAGCGGACGATGCGCCGGATCTTGCGCGGGATGCGCCCGGCGCGGCGGAGGATCCTGCGGGCCCTGCCCTCGGGAGGGGAAGGCGCGGGCGCTGCGGCGGGTGGGGCATCCGTCGTCTCGTCCGGCGCGTCGACCTCGGGATCGCGCCACGCGGGTGTCGGCGGCAACTCGACGCCGGGATGGGGCGGACCGGGCGGATGCGCCGCGAACACGTGCTCGTACTTGTGGTGGAGGCACCGGTGGAGGCTCCCCCAACCGTACGCCTGGCGGTAGACACCGCGGAGCGTCGGGCGGTGGCGCACGTGCACGATCGCGTTCGGGTTGCCGATGAGGCGGTGCCCGGCGAGCTGGAGACGCCAGCTCAGATCGAGGTCCTCGGCGGTGCTCATGGACTCGTCGAAACCGCCGACCTCTTCGAATGCGGCCTTGCGCACGCCCATGTGCCCCGACCCGACCATCGGGAACTGCGGCAGCCGCGACGTCGGATACATCATGCCCTCCG
The DNA here is from genome assembly GCF_035687345.1 of Microbacterium sp. GTDB lineage: Bacteria > Actinomycetota > Actinomycetes > Actinomycetales > Microbacteriaceae > Microbacterium. Next base: position 4,102 of record NZ_DASRXZ010000035.1, on the reverse strand, counting down.
CCGCGCGGAACTCCTCGGGGAACTGCGGGTTGAGCCGGCGGTGCTCGATGCGCGACGCGACGAACGGCGCCTCGCGCAGGGACGAGTGCATCTGCGCGATCCAGTCGTCGGCGATCACGTCGTCGGCGTCGCAGAACACGAGGAACTCCCCTCGCGCATGTGTCACGCCGATGTTGCGCGCCGCGCCAGGACCTCGACGAGCGGATGCGTCGATCACGCGCATCATCGGCAGCCGCTCCGCCCACGCGTGCGCGAGCGCGCGCGTTCCGTCGGTCGAGCCGTTGTCGCACAGGAGGATCTCGAAGTCGACATCGCCCACCTGCCGCTCGAGCGCGGCGAACTGCTCGGCGAGAGTCGCCTCGGCGTTGTACGCCGCGATCACGACGCTCACCGCCGGTCGATCGCTCGACATACGCGTCTCCGCTCCCCAGATCCGGTTCCCGCGCTACGGGCCTCGCGCCCGTGAGGTCACTGTACCGGGCGCGTCACGCGGCGCAAGGGCCTCATCCACAGGGCCGGTATTGTGGGTCGAGCGTGAGGAACGCGCAAAGTCGGACGGGGTGCTGGGGGCTGCGTGACATCGGATGACGTCGCACCGCGCGTGTCGGTCATCATCGCGGCCTACAACGCCGAGGAGACCCTCGATGCGCAGCTTGACGCGCTGGAGCGTCAGACCGCCGACTTCTCGTTCGAGGTGCTCGTGTGCGACAACGGGTCGACCGACGGCACGGCCGCTCTGACACGGCGACGGATGCAGCGGACGCCCCACCTGCGGCTCATCGACGCGTCCGCGAGACGCGGCCCCGGTGCGGCCCGCAACGCCGGCGCGCGCGCCGCGCGGGCACCGTTCCTCGTGTTCTGCGACGCCGACGACGTCGTGGCCGACGATTGGCTCGCACTCATGCACGGCTCGCTGTCCGAGGCTCCGTTCGTGAGCGGCACCTCTCGCCGCCCCGAGCTCAATTCACGACCCGAGAACCCCACCTATTTCGATTGGTCGCTCTACCGGATGCCGTTCTTCCCGTACCTCGCCGGAGCGGGAGCCGGCAACATGGGCATCCACAAGGCGGTCTTCGACGAGGTCGGCGGCTTCGACGAGACCCTTCGCACCGGCGAGGACCTCGACCTGTGCTGGCGCGTCCAGCTCGCCGGCTACCCGCTCATCGCGAACGACTCGGCGATCGTGAACGTCAGCAACCGGACGGGACTGCGCGCGACGATGCGCCAGGGCTTCGGGTACGGCGTGGGCGACAAGATGCTCGCGTACAAGTTCGCGCGGGTCGCCGAGGCGTACAACGCGCGTCCACCGGCGACTGCGGATGCCGCGCCGGAGGCCGCGGGTGAAGCATCCGGCTCTCCGGTCGACGGCGACGCCGGGACCGAATCCCCTGGACGGCTGAGCCGCATCGGGGCGCTCGTCTCGCGCGTGCTGCGCAAGTTCCGGCGCGTGCCGCGGGCGTCCGACTTCACCGAGATCACGCTTGAAGTCGCGACCGCGCTCGGGTTCCGGTTCGGCCGCATCGACAGGTCCGTGCCGCAGGTCGAGCCGCCCGCGACGCTTCCGTCGTGACCTCGCGAGCGGCAGCGGCGCTCATTCCTGGAACGGTGGAGGCGGCATCCGTTCCTCGATGACCCGCGCCACGCGGCGCAGGCGCTCCGCGCTCGGTGCGTCGACGGGGTTCTGAAGCGCGGTCACCTCGTGCAGCAGCAGCCACGCGGATGCCTCGGCGCGATCGAGCCCGGCCGAGCGCTCATCGGCGAGTGTCGCGAGCGGTCCGGCGACCTCCCCGTCGATGAACGCGGCGACCGCGTGTGCCAGGTCGCCCCCGCGCTCGCGCTGGTGGATGCTCAGCACCGCCTGCAGCGGATCGATGAACAGGGGGCTGCGCTGCTCGAACCTGATCCAGTCGATGACGTGTCCTCGGCCTTCCGCGTCGAGCAGTGCGTTGTCGACGATGAGATCGCCGTGCGTCGGACCCACCGGCACGCGAACCTCTCGGTGTCGCCGCAGGAGCAGGTCGCGCAGGGCATCGCACCCGCCCTCGGTCACGTTGCCGGGAAGGCGCGGATGCAGAACCCGAGCGAAGAGGTCGGTGTCGCCCATCGAGTCGCATTCCGAAACGGGAATGGACTCCAGGATCCTGGCCAGGACTCCACCCAACGCCGCCGGCGCGGGCGGTTCGACGTTGATACGTGGCGTACGGGCCGCCACCGCTGGACCGACCCGGAGTCCTGTGAAGCTCTCCGGTACGAGGTTCGCGAGCGCGCTTCCGGAGGCCGCCTCGGTGCGCGCGATCTCCGTCGCGACGCTCTCATCCTGTCCTGCGCTGAGAGCGAGCTTCGCGAAGCTGTGCTCTCCGAGGAGGGCCACTCGCCATGTCTCGCGAGGGATGATCTCCGCCCCTTCTCCGACGAGGCGGTCCGCGAGGGTCACCGTGGGCTCGCCCTCGGGATGCGCGACGACGACCGCGCGCGGCGCGAGCCCCGTCACGACGCCCGCGCGGGCGGCGAGGCGACGGATGCGTTCGCGCGCGTCGCGCGGCACGAGGTCGCGCAACGCATCGCGGGCCGGCGCGGGCGCCATGAGCCTCGGGAGCACGGCGGAGTCGCGGGCCGGAACCAGCAGCCGCTGCGGGCGCAGGCCCGCGCGGCGCAGCCCGGGGTCCCACGGCGTACGAAGATCGCGCAGACGCAGCTCGCGGAGCGCGTTCCGCAGGCGCTCCGCGCGTCCGCGGCCGGCGTGGCGGTCGATGGCGGCGAAGACCGGGTGCCGCAGCCCGATCACCACCGCAGCGCGCGGTGCCGCGACGCGCGCGATCTCGGCGAGGCGGCGCTGCACGGCTTCGCGGTCGCCGCGCGCGTCGAAGTCGGACATGTCGTAGAACACCGTGCCGAACGCGCGATCGGGGAACGGGAGCGGAGCATCCGCCTCGAGATGAATGCCCCGCCGCGATGTCGCCGCGCGAAGCAGCGTCGCCGCATGTACGCGCGCGTATACCTCGTCCACGATCGTGACGCGTCCGCCGAGGTGCTCGACGGCTGCCGGGAGGGTCGCCCACGTCGCCCCCACGAGCAGCACGTCCGTACCGGCGAGGCCGCCGATCGTGTCGGCTTCGGGGTCCTCCGCCTCGTCGTTCGGAACGCTCGCGAGCGCGACGAGGGCAGCGGGTCGGGCGTCGAGCAGAGTCGCCGCGGCGCCGCTCTGCGATGCGCGCAGGACCGCCTCGAGCTCGTCAGGCGAAGTCGATGCCGCGATCGCGTCGACGAGCTGCCGCGGCGCGTTCGCCCACTCCGCGTCTTGTGCCGCGACGAGCTCGATGCCGCCGTGACCGGCGTGCGGATGCGAGTCCACGAAACCCCCGTCCGTTCCCCCAGGATGATGCCGGGCGTCACCCGGCACCATCTCAGGGTACGGCGAGAGCGGCGATCTCCTGCGCGGTCAGCGCCCGGTCATCGAGGAAGACCTCGTCGACGGCGCCGAGCAGCGGGTAGCCACCGCCGGGCTGATCTCCGAACGCGAGCGCCGACGTGTTGGACGCCACGGCGGAGGGACCGGGCGCCGACGCCTGCAGAGCGCCGTTGACGTAGATGCGGATCGTCGCGCCGTCGTACGTCGCGGCGAGGTGCACCCAGGTCGACCCGGAGGTCGGGTAGGCCGTCGTGGCGTTCACGCGGTACGTGTTCCCTGAGGTCGCCTCGTTGAGGCGGAAGAACGCGAACCCGTTGCTCGCGAGCGCGAGCTCGTAGCCGTCGACAGATCCGATGACCGACTTCTTCGCGATGTACTGCGTTCCCTGACGCTCGGGCTTCACCCACGCGGCGATCGTGAGCGCGCCCGTCAGGTTGATCGCCTGCGAGTGCGGAACGGTGACGCGGCCGTTCGTGCCGTCGAAGCGCAGTGCGCCGCCCTTCGCACCGGCGACGCGCGTCACCCCGCCGCTCGCGGTGCCGGTGATCCCCGTCGTGCTGGTGACGGTCGTGCCGGACGCCTCTTCGAACGACCACAGCGCGACCTCGTCACCGACCGGGACCGTCGGAGTCGGAGTGGGCGTCGGAGTCGGCGTTGGCGTCGGCGTTGGCGTCGGCGTCGGCGTCGGAGTCG
>NZ_DASRXZ010000034.1:0-8756 GCF_035687345.1 Microbacterium sp. | reverse complement strand
GAGACGTTCGGCTTCACTCCGGAGAAGGCGGATGCGGCGCTCGAGGTCCTGCGGTCGATCTCGGCACGCGCCGACGCGACAGACGACTGACCCGCTCCCCGCGGGCGCGGTGTCACAGATCGCCGACCCACCCGGTCAACGCTTTCGAGGCGGGCTTCGGGTCGAGGCATCCGTCTGCCCCGAATCAGGAAGGCGGCACCCATGCCGGCGAACGCGCGTGACCTCGACGTCGCGGCAGAGCTCTTCGAGCAGTCACGGCGGCGCCTGTTCGGCATCGCGTACCGGATGCTGGGTTCGGTCGCCGATGCCGAGGACATCCTGCAGGAGGTGTGGATCCGCTGGCAGACGACCGACCGCGACGACGTGCTCGAGCCCGCCGCCTTCCTCGCGACGATCGCGACACGGCTGTCGATCAACGCCCTGCAGTCGGCGCGCGTGCGGCGCGAGACGTACATCGGACCGTGGCTGCCCGAGCCGGTGAACACCGAAGACGATCCCGCGCTCGGGGCGGAGCGCGGGGAGGCGCTGCAGTACGCGGTGCTCCTTCTGCTCGAGAAGCTCACCCCCACCGAGCGCGCCGCCTACGTGCTGCGCGAGGCACTCGACTACCCGTACGACCGCATCGCAGAGGTCGTGCAGTGCACCCCGACGACCGCCCGGCAGCTCGTGAGCCGCGCGCGGAAGCATCTCGCCTCCGAGCGCCAGGCGGAGGTGACGAACGGCGACCAGCGACGGCTCCTCGAAGCGTTCCTCACCGCGGCGCAACGAGGCGACACCGAGCAGCTCGAGAAGCTGTTCGCCGCCGACGTCGTGAGCTACTCCGACGGCAACGGCGTGAAGCTCGCGGCCCGCATCCCGGTCGTGGGCGCGACGCGCGTCGCGAAGTTCGTCGCCGCGTTCTCGAGCCACTTCTGGACCGGCAAGTCGATCGCGTGGGTCGAGGTCAACGGCCGGCCCGCGGTGACGCTGTCGGAGGCGGGTGTCGTCACGACGGCACTCACGCTGACGGCGTCGGAAGGCGGCATCCGCCGTCTCCTGTGGATCATGAGCCCCGACAAGCTGCAGCACATCACGATCGGCGAGGGATGAGACCGTGGCGCGCGACGTCCTGGCTCCGCCGCCGCGCCGGACGTGAGCGCGCACGCACGAGGCGGATGCGGGCCACCGTGCGCACCGCGCGTGAGGCGTGGCAGCGCGGTGACGCCGTCGCACTCGCGCGATCCCTCAGTCGAGGGGCCCGGCTGCTCGTCGATGCGGGCGGCAGCGTCGCGGTGCCGGCGCGCAGAGCGACGGGAGCCGCCGCCGTCGCGGCGGCGATGGTCGCACTGACCGAGGCGCTGCCGGTCAGCTCGATCGCCGACGCCGAGGTGAACGGCGCACCCGGCCTCACGCTGCTCCACGACGAGCGCGTCGTCGGGGTCGTCGGATTCGGCGTGCGCGGGCGCGCCGTCTCGCACGTGTGGGCGATCGTCAACCCCGCGAAGCTCGCGCACTGGAACGGATGAGCGCGAAGGCGTCACAGACGCGGCATCCGCCCTGTCTCAGCTTTCGGGCGCACACAGGCTCCCCCACGGAGAAGGGCAAGAACATGGCAAAGATCGTCGTCATCGGCGGAACCGGGCTCATCGGCTCGAAGGTCGTCGCGAAGCTGCGCGAGCACGGACACGACGCCGTCGCCGCGGCGCCGAACACGGGCGTCAACACCATCACGGGCGAAGGCGTCGCCGAGGCGCTCACGGGTGCGGACGTCGTCGTCGACGTCTCGAACTCGCCGTCGTTCGAGGAGAGCGCGGTGCTCGAGTTCTTCACGACCTCGACGACGAACCTCATCGCCGCCGAGAAGGAGGCGGGGGTCGGACACCACGTCGCGCTCACGATCGTCGGCACCAACCGTCCCCAGCACATCCCCTACTTCCGCGCGAAGACCGCGCAGGAGAAGCTCATCCGCGAGTCGGGAGTTCCCTACTCGCTCGTGCACGCGACGCAGTTCTTCGAGTTCGTCGGAAGCATCGCCGACATCTCGACCGACGGCGACACCGTGCGGCTCCCGGGCGCGCTCGTGCAGCCCATCGCCGCAGACGACGTCGCGACCGCGGTCGCCCGCACCGCGGCGGGTGAGCCGGTGAACGGCGATATCGAGATCGCGGGTCCCGAGCAGTTCGGCATGGACGAGTGGGTGCGGCGCGGCCTCGCGTTCCGCGGCGACCCGCGCACGGTCGTGCGCGACGACGCCGCGCCCTACTACGGCGCGACCGTCGACGAGCGCACGCTCGTGCCGGTGGGCGGGGCGCAGCTGTTCGAGACGCGCCTCGACGAGTGGCTGCCGGCGAACCCGCCGCGTGCGTGAACCCCCTCACACAGCGAGTCGCCACGATGCGCTGCCCTGCACAGCACTTCGTGGCGACTCGCGCCGTCCGCGGTCGGCGTCAGGCCGCGACGGCGACCTGCGAACGGATGTCGATGGGCTCACGCACCTCTTCGGTCGCCCACTCGATCATCATTCCGCCCGAACCGGCAGCGGCGTTCGCGAGTGTGCGGAGGTAGTCGGGGTCGAGCGACTCCGGCTCGGGGCTCGCGAAGACGAAGCGGAGCGGGATGGCGGGCTGCATCCAGATGCTGGTGCGGCCGGCCGGGCCGTCATCGGGGTGCTTCCACGTCATCGTGAAGCTCTCGTTGCGTCGCAGCTTCGTGGTCGCGACGACCTTGACGTGGGCGAGGATGCGGTCGGGCATCTCGATCGGCTGCGCCTCGGCTCCGTAGTAGAGCAGTCCCATCGCTCGGGTTCCTTTCGGGGTACTGGGGTGGTGGGGTGGTGCTGGATCTCGGTGTCTTGCGGATGCTGCCGCTCAGGCGGCGTTGTCGTAATACCGGCTCATGCGTCGGCGGTGCCGCCAGTCGGCCATGAGGTCGGCGAGGCCGCCTCGGCCGATCGGACGCGGCTGCGGCACGAGTGCCACGCCGAGCGCGTGCGGGAAGGCGGGGATCACCTCTGCCCCGTCCGGCACGAGCTCTCGGGTGTGCTGCTTCATCGTCATGTCCGCGCCCTTTCTGTTCGCTAGTAAATTACTAGCCAGGCAACTCACTGTTTGTCAATCCCAGTAAATAAGTATCTCGGCAAGTGTGCAATCAGTTGTACGTCTCGGCGCTGAACGCATATGATGGGTGCGCACGTCCCGAGCACCCAGCCGAGTCGTGGAGGAGCAAGCCGGAGACCTTATGCCGCAGACCGTCGTACGCCATGAGAGCGAGCACCTCTATGCGGAGCGCCCGCCCAAGACCCCAGAGGGGCGAGCGCTCGCCGAAGCGGTGCTTCATCTTCGTCGCGCCGAGCGCGTTCAGGCCGACCGCGCGCTCGCGGTATCGGGTCTCTCGAACCTCGACCTCACCGCCCTCCGCTACCTCGTGCAGGGTTACCGCGACGGACGCGACCTCAGCCCGAAAGACCTCATCGTGATGCTCGACACCTCGAGCGCGACCGTCACGAACGTCGTCGACCGGCTCGTGCACCGCGAGTACGTCACGCGCGTGCAGCACCCGCACGACCGCCGCGCGCACTACCTGGTTCCGACCGAGGCCGCCATCCACCGCGTCGACGACGCGTTCGGCGCGCACCACTCGACGCTCGTGTCGGTGATCGACGGCCTTCCGCCCGAGGTCGCGAAGACCGCGGCATCCGCCATCTCGCAGATCGCCGAGGCGTTCGATCAGCTCGCGGCCGCGCAGCTGCGCCCGCAGGCCGACACGCCGACCGCCTGATCCTCGAGCCGCGGGCGCGGCAGACGAACCGGATGCCGCCACCGGCGTCCGAGGTCCGCGCTACCTTCTGGGTCGTGGCGGAGAGGGTCGAGCTGTGGTGGGCGCGCCGCCAGTTCTCGCGCGGCGCCGAGGTGCCCTACCCCGTGGGCACGTACCGCGAGGCGTGGGCGGCGTTCCCGATGCTCGTGCGCCAGTACCACCCCGAGCTCAACGCCGGGATCGTGTTGTCGCAGATCCCGCCGGCGGCCGATGTGCTCCTGCTGTGGCAGTGCGAGGCGGGGCACCTGTTCGCCGCGACGCCCACCGAGCAGCGCAACCGCCCGGGTCAGAAGCGCCGACGGTCGGCGTGGTGCCCCGAGTGCTCGCTGCAGGCTGCTCCGCCGCGCATCCGCCGCCCCGACGAGCCGCTCGCGGCCACGGTTCCACGACCACACGCGAAGCCCCGACGGCGCATCTGCGACAAGACGCCCGACCTGCCCGTCGGCGCGGCGTTCACGAGCGAGTGCGCGCCGGCGCCGGCATCCGCCGTCGAGGCGAAGCTGCGCGCCGACCTGTTCGCACGGCTCCCGCTCACGCAGGGGCTCAACGCCGTGCGCGTGCGCCGTCCCTTCTTCGAGCACCTCGAGGTGTGGCCCGACATCGTGCTGGCGGAGTTGCGTGTCGCGATCGAGTACGACAGTTCCGGCCGGTTCGGCCTCGAGCACGTCGGGCCTCGCGAGGATGCCGATCGTCGCAAGGACCGCCTGCTGCGCAGCGCGGGGTGGGAGGTCGTGCGGATCCGCACGGGCAAGCTCGAGAAGCTCGGGCCGCACGACCTCCAGCTGTCGACCATCGGCCGGAAAGGCGTCGATCGGATCGTGGATGCGCTGCGCGGCATCCGCGGTCCGATCTTGGTCGACGCCTACCTCAGCTGATGCGACGGCGGTAGATCGCCATGGAGGCGATGTACGCGACGGCGAGGATGCCGACGAGCCAGGCCATCGCGACCCAGATCTCGCCGCCGACCGGCTGGCCGGTGAACAGCGCCCGCATCGTGTCGACGATCGAGGTCACCGGCTGGTTCTCGGCGAACCACTGCACCGGACCGGGCATGGACTCGGTCGGCACGAACGCCGAGCTGATGAACGGCAGGAAGATCAGCGGATACGAGAACGCGCTCGCCCCGTCGACCGTCTTCGCCGTGAGGCCGGGGATGACCGCGAGCCACGTGAGCGCGAGCGTGAACAGCACGAGCATGCCCGCCACGGCGAGCCACCCGCCGATGCCGGCGCCCGTGCGGAAGCCCATGAGCACAGCCACGCCGATCACGATGGCGAGCGAGACGAGGATCGACACGAGCGACGTGAGCACGTGGGCCCACAGCACTCCCGACCGCGAGATCGGCAGCGACTGGAACCGTTCGAAGATCCCGCCCTTCATGTCGAGGAAGAGGCGGTACGCGGTGTAGGCGATGCCCGACGCGATCGTGATGAGGAGGATGCCGGGCAGCATGTAGTCGATGTACGAACCCGTCGAGGCGCCCGTGTCGATCGCCCCGCCCAAGACGTAGACGAACAGCAGCATGATGGCGATCGGCGTGACGGCCGTCGTGATGATGGTGTCGGGGCTGCGCAGGATGTGGCGCAGCGACCGGCCGGTGAGCACCGCGGTGTCGCCGATGGCGTGGGCGGTCATGATTCCTTCTTTCCTGAATTCGTCTCACCCGTGAGGGCGAAGAAGACGTCTTCGAGGCTCGGCTGCTTCTCGACGTATTCGACCTTCGCCGCGGGCAGGAGCCGCTTGAGCTCGTCGAGGGTGCCGTTCACGATGATCCGGCCCTCGTGGAGGATCGCGATGCGATCGGCGAGCTGCTCGGCCTCTTCGAGGTACTGCGTCGTCAGCAGCACGGTCGTGCCGCCACGCGCGAGCTCGCGAACCGCCTGCCACACCTCGAGGCGCGCTTCGGGATCGAGTCCCGTCGTCGGCTCGTCGAGGAAGATGACGGACGGCGCGCCGATGAGGCTCATCGCGATGTCGAGCCGGCGCCGCATGCCGCCCGAGTAGGTCGCGACCTTGCGGCCGCCTGCCTCGGTCAGCGAGAAGCGCTCGAGCAGGGCATCCGCGATCCCTCCCGGATCGGCGACGTGGCGAAGCCGCGCGACGAGCACGAGGTTCTCGCGTCCCGTCAGCACTTCGTCGACGGCGGTGAACTGGCCCGTGAGGCTGATCGCACCGCGCACGTCGGCCGGACGGTCGGCGGTGTCGAAACCGCCGACCGTCGCGCTGCCCGAGTCCGCTTTCGCGAGCGTGGAGAGGATGCGGATGGTCGTGGTCTTGCCTGCTCCGTTGGAGCCGAGCAGCGCGAAGATCTCGCCCCGCTCGACCTCGAAGTCCACGCCGCGCAGAACCTCGACGTCCTTGTAGGACTTTCGCAGGCCCTGGACGCGGATGGCTGGGGCTTCCGTGATCGTCGCGGTCATGATCCCTCCTCCTTCACTGCGTCGTCGATCGCCTTCGTCAGGCGGACACGCTCCCTGTCGATCCACTGCCGGCCCGTATAGGACTGCGTGAACGTCTCGGCGAAGTCGACCGGGTCGTCGCCGACGATGTCGCGCACCGGCGTGCCGTCGGCGGCTGCGCGCTCCCACAGGTCGGCGAGGTCGCCGAACATGGTGACGAGCGTGTCGCCGTCGAGGTGTCCGCCGTAGTACAGGAAGTACCGGTGGAGGGCCTTCGCGGCCGTGCGGTAGGGGGTGGGCAGGGCCTCGATGCGAGCGAGGCTCTGCTTGTACTGCTTCTTCTGCTCGAGCGATCCCGTGAGCGCCTCGATCCATTTGGCGACCATGTCACTCTCCTTCCTGGCGGAGCTTTTCCAGTCGGTCTGCGAGGAAGCTCCACGTCCTCCAGAACTCTTCGAGGTACTCGTGCCCCCGGGCGTTGACGGAATAGACCTTGCGCGGCGGGCCCTTCTCGGACGGCACCTTCTCGACGTCGACGAGCCCGCGCTGCTCGATGCGCACGAGCAGCGCGTAGATCGTGCCTTCGGCGATGTCGGTGAAGCCCTGCTCGCGCAGCCACGCGGTGATCTCGTAGCCGTACGCGGGCCGAGCTGCCAGCACCGCGAGCACGATGCCCTCGAGAATGCCCTTCAGCATCTCGGTCGCCTGCTTGCTCATCGCACCCTCCGTCGGTACTCAGTAACACTTGGTACCGGTACATAGTAACGCTGAATACCGTCCTGTCAATTCCCGATCCGCGAAAAAGATCCACGGATGCCGTACCCCGCCGCGCCCGTGTGTAAAGGCCCTCGTGATCACCGGGAGGGTGGGCCTACCGTGCAGCGCATGGACGGCATCACCGCGCGCGAGCGCGTCCGAGACGTATGGGGAGCCCGCACGCCGTTCGACCGCGGACACGCGTGGCCGGACCGCGTCGACATCGCCCTCGCGGAGGGCGTCGCTGAAGACGATGTCGACGCCTGGGTGCAGTCGGCGTGCGTGCTGTGCAGCAACGGCTGCGGGTGCGACATCGCGGTCAAGGACGGGCGGATGGTCGGCATCCGCGGTCGCGCCGACGACCCCGTCAACCGCGGCCGCCTCGGACCGAAGGGCCTTTTCGCGAGCTGGAAGGGCATGGAGAACGGCGATCGGCTGACCACCCCGCTCGTCCGCGAAGGCGGGGAGCTCGTCCCCGCCTCGTGGGACGACGCGATGGATAGGGTCGCGCGGCGAAGCCGCGAGCTGCTCGACGAGGTCGGCCCTCTCAGCCACGGCTTCTACACGAGCGGTCAGCTCTTCCTCGAGGAGTACTACGCCCTCGCGGTGATCGGCAAGGCGGGGGTCGGCACACCCCACATGGACGGCAACACGCGCCTGTGCACGGCGACCGCCGCGGCGGCGCTGAAGGAGACGTTCGGCGCCGACGGCCAGCCCGCCGTCTACGAGGACATCGACGAGTGCGACGCGATGTTCCTGTACGGCCACAACATGGCGGCGACCCAGACCGTCGCGTGGGCGCGCGTGCTCGATCGGCTCGCCGGGCCGAATCCCCCGCTCATCGTGGCGGTCGACCCGCGGTCGACGGCCGTCGCGCGCCGGGCCGACGTGCATCTCGCGATCAATCCCGGCACGAACCTGGCGCTCATGCACGCGCTCGTGCGCGAGGTGCTCGAGCGCGGGTGGACGGACGACGACTACCTCGCGGCGCACACGATCGGGCTCGACGAGCTGCGCGGCCAGATCGAGGAATGGACGCCCGAGCGCGCGGCCGAGGTGTGCGGCATCCGCGCCGACGACATCCGCGAGGCGGCGCGCATCTTCGGAACCTCCCGCCGTGTCCTGTCGACCGTGCTGCAGGGGTTCTACCAGTCGGCGCAGGCGACCGCGGCGTCGTGCCAGGTCAACAACCTGCACCTGCTGCGCGGCATGATCGGGCGTCCGGGCGCCGGCATCCTCCAGATGAACGGGCAGCCGACCGCTCAGAACAACCGCGAGTGCGGCGCCGACGGCGATCTGCCGGGCTTCCGCAATTGGGAGAACCAGGCCCACATCGACGAGCTGGCGACCCTCTGGGGCGTCGACTCGCTCAAGATCCCCCACTGGGCGGAGCCGACCCACGCGATGCAGCTCTTCCGCTACGTCGAGCAGGGATCGATCCGGTTCCTGTGGATCTCCGCGACGAACCCCGCCGTCTCGCTGCCGCAACTGCCCCGCATCCGCGAGATCCTCGGCTCGAGTGACGCGTTCCTCGTCGTGCAGGACCTTTACCTCACCGAGACCGCGGAGTTCGCCGACGTCGTGCTGCCCGCGGCGGGCTGGGGCGAGAAGACCGGGACCTTCACGAACACGACCCGGACGGTGCACCTCTCCGAGAAGGCCGTCGATCCGCCTGGCGAGGCGCGCTCCGACCTCGACATCTTCCTCGATTATGCGCGTCGCATGGACTTCCGCCGCCTCGACGGCGAGCCGCTCATCGACTGGACCGGCCCCGAGGACGTCTACCGCGCATGGCAGGAGTGCTCG
>NZ_DASRXZ010000033.1:0-42119 GCF_035687345.1 Microbacterium sp. | reverse complement strand
GAGGTCGGTCTCGAGGGTGCGGCCCTTGATCTCGGCGAAGATCCGATCGCGCAACGTCGCGAGGTGCGCGGTCCGGGCGCGCGTGTATGCGTTCTCGGCCTCGAGGTGCGCGATGACGGCGGGGTCGTCCTTCGCACGGAGCCACTCGTACGGATCGTCGACGTCGTCGCCGTGGTGGCTGCGACGAACCGGGCGCCTCGGGGCGACCGGGGCGGAGACGGTGTCGATCGGAGGCGCGGACGGGTCGTTGGCGGTCACAGGTCAACGGTAGTCGAGGCATCCGCCGGAGCATCCGATTCGCCCGTACAGGCCCGCTCCGGCTGGACAGGCCCTGACCGTCTGCCGGGACACCCCTCCGACGCGCCGTCCTGAGTTGACCGAGGGCGACCGCGGTGTAAGGATTTCTGTGGCCGGTTGCCGGTTCCTGAACTCACGGTGAACTGTTCGTTCGTCACGCCGATCCCGTCGGCACCTCTCAGACCTTCCCCTCATTCTCACGAAAGCGAACGGTGGAAACCGCAGCCCTGCTCGTCGCGCTGGTGATCGCCCTGGCGCTCTTCTTCGACTTCACGAACGGCTTCCACGACACCGCCAACGCGATGGCGACGCCGATCGCGACCGGTGCGCTGCGGCCCAAGGTCGCCGTGCTCCTGGCCGCGGTGCTCAACCTCGTCGGCGCGTTCCTGTCGACCGAGGTGTCGAAGACGATCTCGCACGGGATCATCCGCGAGGACTCCCTGACCGGCACCACGATGCTGCCCATCATCTTCGCGGGCCTCATCGGCGCGATCACGTGGAACATGCTCACGTGGCTGCTGGGGCTGCCGTCGAGCTCGTCGCACGCCCTGTTCGGCGGGCTGATCGGCGCGACGATCGTGGGAGCGAGCGTCGCGGCGATCGACTTCGGTCAGGTGCTCAGCAAGGTCGTGCTGCCCGCCCTCATCGCGCCGTTCACGGCGGGTGTCATCGCCTTCGCCGCGACGCGCATCGCGTACGCGATCACGCGCCGGTACGACAACAAGCCGGATGGGCGCGACGGATTCCGGTGGGGCCAGATCTTCACGTCGTCGCTCGTCGCGCTCGCCCACGGCACCAACGACGCCCAGAAGACGATGGGCGTCATCACCCTCGCCCTCATCGTCGCGGGGTGGCAGGACCCCGCCCACGCGGACCCGCAGACGTGGGTCATCTTCGCGTGCGCCATCACGATCGCGCTCGGCACGTACATGGGCGGCTGGCGCATCATCCGCACACTCGGCAAGGGCCTCACCGACGTCAAGCCCGCGCAGGGCTTCTCGGCCGAGACCGCCACGGCGTCGACGATCCTCGCCTCGAGCGCCTTCGGCTTCGCGCTCTCGACGACGCAGGTCGCTTCGGGCTCGGTCATCGGCTCGGGGCTCGGTCGCCGTGGCTCGAAGGTTCGCTGGCGCACGGTCGGCCGGATCGCGATCGGCTGGGTCCTCACTCTTCCCGCCGCCGCGGCGGTCGGCGCCGCGTGCGCGATGCTCATCGTCTGGTTCGGCCCGTGGGGCATCGCCGTCGACGCGGTGCTCGCCGTCGCGGTCATCCTCGGCCTGTTCCTGCGTTCGCGTCGCAACGCGGTCAACTCCGCGAACGCCATGAGCGAGGTCGCCGAGTCCGGGCGCGCCGTCAAGGTCAAGCGCAACCCGCCGCCCACGCGGCGTCAGCGCGCCGCGATGCGCGCCGAGGCCCGCCGTGAGCGCGAGGCGGCCGCCGCGGCAGCCAAGCGTGAGAAGCGCGAGAAGGAGGCGTCGAAGTGAACATCACGATCGACTGGATCGCCTTCGTCGAGGTGTTCGCAGCCGCTCTCGTCGCCGCGGTTCTCGTGGTCGGCTTCTATGCGATCGGCTTGCGCCTGCTCGTGCGCGCCGGACGCGTGCCGGTCGTCGCGCCGGTCGAGTTCACCGACGCGATCACCGTCATCTCCGAGAAGGAGGCCCGTCGCGCGGCGAAGGCCGCGGCGAAGGCCGCGAAGAAGAACCCCCTCACCGAGGGGCAGAAGCTGTTCGCGCTCGTCTGCGCATACGCGTCGTTCACGCTGTGCGGTCTCGCGGTGCTCGGAGGACTGCTGCTCATCGTCCTGAAGTGAGGCTCACGGATGCGGGACCACCGGCGCCGCCGCACCGGCACGTAGCATGACGGCATGGAGGTCCCCCAGCCCGTCCAGTTCGGCCAGTACCCGCCTGCCCGGCGCACGATCGTCCACCTGAGCGACACGCACCTGCTCGCCGGCAACCCGCCACTCGGGGGCCGGTACGACACGGCGGCGAATCTCGCACGCACGCTCGAGGCTGTCGAGGCGCTCGGCATCCGTCCCGACGCGATCGTGTTCACCGGTGACCTCACCGACCTCGGCGAGCCGGAGGCGTACCGCGCCCTGCGCGCCGCGGTCGAGCCGCTCGTGGCGCGGCTCGGGTCGCCGGTCGTGTGGGTCGCCGGCAACCACGACGAGCGCCCCGCGCTGCGGCGCGACCTGCTCGACCTCGAACCCACCGAGGAGCCCGTCGTCGGGGCGTGGGACCTCGGCGGGCTGCGCCTCGTCGCGCTCGACACGAGCGTCCCGGGGTGGCACCACGGCGACCTCGACGAGGGACAGCTCGCGTGGCTGCGGAGTGTGCTGTCGACGCCGGCCCCGCTCGGCACGATCCTCGCACTCCACCATCCGCCGCTGCCGAGCCACCTGCCGCTGTTCGACATCCTCGAGCTGCGTGACCAGGGTCGTCTCGCCGCCGCGATCGCCGGATCCGACGTGCGCGCGATCCTCGGCGGGCACCTCCACTACTCCACGAGCGGCACCTTCGCGGGGATTCCGGTGAGCGTCGCCGCGGCGACCTGCTACACGATGAACCTCGCGCGGCCGGCATCCGAGGTCAACGGAATGGACGCCGGCCCGTCCTTCCATCTGGTGCACGTGTACGACGACACGATCACGCATTCGGTCGTGCCGGTCGTCGACGCCGTGACGGGGGACTACTTCTCGGCGGAGTGGATCGAGCGGATGGCGCGGCTCACGCCCGAGGAACGGCTGGAGCGCTTCTCGCGCAAGCGCTGACGCGCGGCTCGCGGGCGCGAGAACGCCATCGCCGGGTCGTACATACCACGCGACCGCACCGTACGGGAGGTACAGTCTCGGGGCGCACGCGCGCGGGTACGCTCGTAGGCATCCCACTCCACTTCCGTGACGACCCACAAGGACAACACGATGTCACTGGACGCAATGACGCGCACCCGCACTGAGACAGATTCCCTCGGATCCATGCAGATCCCGGCCGACGCCTATTGGGGCATCCACACCGCGAGAGCCCTGGAGAACTTCCCGATCTCGAAGCGGCCGATCTCGGTGTACCGCGACCTCGTGCGCGCGCTCGCGATGGTCAAGCAGGCCTCGGCGCGCGCGAACAAGGAGATCGGGGTGCTCGACCCCGAGAAGGCCGACCTGATCGACCGCGCGGCCCAGCTCGTGATCGACGACCAGTTCCACGACCAGTTCGTCGTGGGCGTGATCCAGGGCGGCGCCGGCACGTCGACCAACATGAACGCGAACGAGGTCATCACCAACATCGCGCTCGAGCTGGCCGGTCGCGAGAAGGGGGACTACGAGTTCCTCTCGCCGATCGACGACACGAACCGCAGCCAGTCCACGAACGACGTCTACCCGACGGCGGTCAAGATCGGCCTGAGCCTCGACCTGCAGACGCTGCTCGAGGAGCTCGACCTGCTGCGCCGCTCGTTCCTGGCCAAGGCCGTCGAGTTCCACGACGTCCTCAAGGTCGGCCGCACGCAGCTGCAGGACGCCGTGCCGATGACGCTGGGGCAGGAGTTCAACGGCTTCGCGACGACTCTCGGCGAGGACTACAACCGCCTGCTCGAGAACAGGTACCTCCTGATGGAGGTCAACATGGGCGCGACGGCGATCGGCACCGGCATCACGACCCACCCCGACTACAGCAACGCGGTGCTGCGGCACCTCCGCGAGATCACGGGCCTCGATCTGGATCTCGCGACCGACCTGGTGGAGTCCACGAGCGACACGGGCGCGTTCATGTCGTTCTCCTCGTCGCTCAAGCGCAACGCGATCAAGCTGTCGAAGATCTGCAACGACCTGCGCCTCCTCTCGTCCGGACCGCAGGCCGGACTCGGCGAGATCAACCTGCCGGCGCGCCAGGCGGGTTCCAGCATCATGCCGGGCAAGGTGAACCCCGTCATCCCCGAGGTCGTCAACCAGGTCGCCTTCGCGGTCGCGGGCTCCGACCTCACCGTGACGATGGCCGTCGAGGCCGGTCAGCTGCAGCTCAATGCGTTCGAGCCGGTCATCGCGCACTCGATCTTCCAGTCGATCACGTGGATGCGCCGGGCGATGCACACGTTGCGCGTGAACTGCGTCGACGGCATCACGGCGAACCGTGAGCGGCTCGGCGCGATGGTGGGCTCGTCGGTCGGCGTGATCACGGCGCTGACGCCGTTCATCGGCTATGCGGCCGCGGCTGCCCTCGCCAAGACGGCGCTGCTCACGGGCCGCAACGTCGCCGACCTCGTCGTCGAGGCGGGGCTCATGTCGCGCGAAGAGGTCACGAAGCAGCTGTCGCCGGCGCGGCTGTCGGGACTCGAGGCGATCACCGCCGCGATCCCGGTCGTCGGAGCGGACCCGATCACCGACAAGCCGAGCGCACCCGATCTCGACGATGTGTGAGTCCTGATTGCCCGCTGTCCGCGCGGGCCGATAGCGTTCCAGGGTCACGACCGAAAGGTGTCCGCATGTCAGACCCTCAGAACCCTGTCGACCCGCAGCAGCCACCGGCGTACCAGCCGCCCGCGTACCAGCCGCCGCCGCAGCAGTACCCCGGTGCCGGTGACGCGGGGTCGGGGTACTCCGCCGCGCCTCCTGCTCCGTACGGCCCGCCGGCGACCCAGACCGTGCCGGGCAGGACGATGGGCATCGTCGCCTTCATCCTGTCATTCTTCGTCCAGCTCGTCGCGCTGATCCTCGGGATCATCGCGCTCGTGCAGAGCAAGAAGGCCGGCCACTCCAACGGCTGGGCGGTGGCCGCGATCATCATCTCGGCGGTGCTGATGGTCATCGGGATCATCGTCGGCATCGTGCTGCTGGCGGTCTTCCTCCCGGCGCTCGGCGAGCTCGCGCAGCGATGCGCCGAACTCGGCCCGGGCACGCACGAGCTGCCGAACGGCCTCACCATCACGTGCGGCTGAGACCGCCGAACCACGTGAAAGGGCGGCTCCGCGGACGCGGGGCCGCCTTTTCGTCTGCGGTGGCCGCCCCCTCAGTCCACGATCCGGCAGTGGGTCGTGAGCGAGCCGATGCCGTCGATGCCGACCGTGACCGTCGAGCGGTCGCGCAGGAAGATCTGCGGGTCGCGCGAGTAGCCCGCACCGCCCGGGCTGCCGGTCGAGATGAGCGTGCCCGGCAGGAGCGTCGCCGAGCGCGACAGGTGCGATACGAGCGTCGCGACCGAACGCACCATCTGCCCGGTCGACGCGTCCTGCATCTGGTGTCCGTCCACGATGGTCCAGATGTGGAGGTCCTGCGGGTCGGGGATCTCGTCCGCCGTCACGACGAACGGGCCGGTCGGCGTGAACCCGTCGAACGACTTGCATCGCGACCACTGGGCCTCGGAGTACTGGATGTCGCGCGCCGTGATGTCGTTGACGACCGTATAGCCCCACACGTGCGAGAGCGCGTCTTCGGCCGACACGTCCTTCGCGGGGCGGCCGATGATGACGCCGAGCTCCGCCTCCCAGTCGATCGCCTCGCTGAGCGACCGCGGCCAGGTCGTGGTGCCCCCGTGGCCCGCGAGCGAGTTGGGCCACAGCACGAAGACGGTGGGGGTGGAGTCGGTCTTGAGCCCGAGCTCACCGGAGTGGGCGGCGTAGTTCAGGCCGATCGCGAGGATCACGGGCGGGTTCAATACCGCCGAGGCGAAACCGAGGGTGTCGAGCGGATGCCGCTCCGCCGCGCCGGCCGAGGCATCCGCCACCCGCTCCAGAAGCTCGTCGCCTCCGGCGATGAGCTCTTCGAGATACCTCGGCGCACCGGGGAACAGTCTCTCGACGAGGACGGCCGTATCGCCGTCGACGACGGCAAGGCGCGGCGCATCCGACCCCGTCCGGGTCACGTGGGCGAAACGCATCCGACCAGCCTATTCGGATGTGCGGCGACCGCGCCGCCGACCCTAGGCTGTGCGCATGACGACCAACCCGGACGGACGACCCTCGCTCGTCCCGCCCCCGTTCCCGTCGCCCCTCGCCCAGCCTCAGATCGGTCACGGCGCCGCCATCCCGCCGGTCGGCACGCTGCCCGCATCCGTTCCCGTGTCCGTGCCGTCGCGGCTCGGCCGCACCGCCCCGATCTGGCTGTCGGGTGTGCTCGTGCTGCTGTTCTTCGTCCTCGCGGCCTACTTCCTCAACGCGATCGGCGCGGGCGCGTCGATCGTCGGCATGATCCTCGCGCTCATCCCGCTCGCGGGCGTCTTCATCGCGATCCGCCTCGTCGACCGCTGGGAGCCCGAGCCGCGCGGTCTCGTCGTGTTCGCGGTCGCGTGGGGCGCGATCGCATCGGTCGCGATCGCCCTCGGCGTCGACCTGCTGCTGACGATCCTGTTCGGCCCGGCCGATTCCGTCGCCGCGGATGCCGCATCCGCTGTCATCCAGGCACCCATCGTCGAGGAGCTCGCGAAGGGCCTGGGCGTGTTCATCCTCTTCGCGAGCGCCCGGCGCGCGTTCGACGGCCCGGTGGACGGCGTCGTCTACGGCGCGCTCATCGGGGCCGGGTTCGCCTTCACCGAGAACATCCAGTACTTCGCGATCAGCCTCATCGAGGGCGGCGTCGCCGACGTCACGGCGACGTTCTTCCTGCGCGGGATCCTGTCGCCGTTCGCTCACGTCATGTTCACGAGCCTCACCGGCCTGGCACTCGGCCTCGCGGCTCGGCGCGGCCTCACACCGGGGCAGGCGGTCGGCCCGTGGCTCATCGGCATGGTCGGCGCGATGGGTCTCCACGCGTTCTGGAACGGCTCGGCGGTCTTCCTCGACTTCTTCGCGCTGTACATCACGGCGCAGGTGCCCCTGTTCGTGCTGTTCATCCTCGGGATCATCGCGCTGCGACGCGAAGAGGCACGGCTCACGCGCGCGCGACTCGGCGAGTACGCGGCGGCCGGGTGGTTCACGCCCCAGGAGGTCGACATGCTCGCGACGGGTCGTGGGCGGAAGGCGGCGATGCAGTGGGCGATGACGCTGCGCGGCGACCGTCGGCCGATCATGCGGGAGTTCATCGCGGATGCGACGGCCCTCGCCGCCGCTCGGCAGCGAGCGATCACGGGGCGCGACCCGCACGCGATCGACGACGAGCATGAACTCCTGCGCAAGACCGCGGCCGCCCGCGCGGCGCTGTTCGCGCTGTGACGTCGCGGTAGCGGCGACCCGCCGGGCGGCTCTTGACACGTGTGCGGCGGCTTGGGCATCCTGATGCCAGGTCAACTCAGCGCTCGGTAGACACGCAGGCATCGCCGCGGCACCGGGCGCTGAGTCTTGCGGCGCGTGACCAGCCGCGTTGACTCCGTCCTCCTGCTCGCGTTGTATGGACGCATGAGTGACGACCGCACCAAGCCCGAGATCGATGCTCCCGTGGGCCCCGCCCCTGATGAGCTCGTCATCCGCGACATCATCGTGGGGGAGGGCGCTGAGGCATCGCCGGGCGACACCGTCACGGTGCACTACGTCGGGGTCGAGTACGAGTCCGGCGAAGAGTTCGACTCGTCGTGGAACCGCGGCGAGAGCATCCAGTTCCCCCTCCGCGGGCTCATCCAGGGCTGGCAGGACGGCATCCCCGGCATGAAGGTCGGCGGTCGTCGCGAGCTCACGATCCCGCCGGACCTCGCGTACGGTCCGGCCGGCGGGCACTTCCTCGGGGGCAAGACCCTCATCTTCGTGATCGACCTCATCGAGGTCGGCTGACCACCGCTTTCCGCGTTTCGCAAAGGGGACGGATGCCGCGGCATCCGTCCCCTTCGTCATCCGCACGAAGAATTTTTACATTCATGGGAATAGATCCACTCGAGCGGCGCGTTGGACCAAGGAGTCCGTCGCGCCCGCGGCGGCCCCGAGACGAAGGATGAGCATGACCGACACGACCACCGCCACCGCCACCCCGATCGACGTTCCCGGCTACAAGGCGGGCACCTGGGTGCTCGACCCGTCGCACAGCGAGGTGACGTTCAGCGTGCGTCACATGATGATCTCGAAGGTGCGCGGCACGTTCGGCGTCAAGCGCGCGACGATCGTCGCCCCCGAGAACCCCCTCGAGGCCACGGTGGAGGCGAGCGTCGACGTCGCGTCGGTCGACACCAAGGACGAGGGTCGCGACAACCACCTGCGCTCCG
This sequence comes from Microbacterium sp., assembly GCF_035687345.1. Taxonomy (GTDB): domain Bacteria; phylum Actinomycetota; class Actinomycetes; order Actinomycetales; family Microbacteriaceae; genus Microbacterium. Next base: position 33,705 of record NZ_DASRXZ010000033.1, on the reverse strand, counting down.
CCGACTTCTTCGACGCCGAGAACCACCCGACGATGGAGTTCCGCTCGACCGGCACGCGCATCGAGGACGGCGACTTCCTGGTCGACGGCGACCTCACCATTCGCGGCGTGACGAAGCCGGTCACCTTCGAGCTCGAGTTCGGCGGGTTCGGCGTCGACCCGTGGGGCAACTACAAGGCCGGCGCGACGGCGAAGACGGTCGTCAACCGCGAGGACTTCGGCCTCACGTGGAACGCGGCGCTCGAGACGGGCGGCGTGCTCGTCGGCAAGGACGTCACGATCACGCTCGACCTGCAGGGCGCGCTCCAGCAGGACTGACGCACCGGACCACGAGAGCGGATGCTCCGACCCATCGCACCGGGTCGGGGCATCCGCTTCGTCATTTCTCGGCCCGCGACCGCATGCGCAGCCGGTTCTGCGCGAGCAGGATGCCGAGGAAGACGACGAGGGCGCCGACGGGCTCGTTCCACGAGAGGCGCTCGCCGAGGATGATCACACCCAGCGCGACACCCACGAGGGGCGTGATGTAGGTGACGGTCGACGCGCGCGTGGGGCCCCACGCCCGCACGGCGTTCTGGTTCCAGATGTACGCCACGCCGGTGCCGAGGCAGCCGAGGAGCACGATGCTGCCGACGACCCAGAAGTCGAGGCGCACGGGAGAGAGGACGAGCACGGGCGTCGCGAGCACCATGATCGCCGCGGCGATGCCGATGTTCAGGAACGAGAACATGAGCGCGCTCATGCCGGTGTTCGACACGAACCGACGCATGTACGTGAGGCTGAACCCGTAGCACGCGGTCGCCCCGAGAATCGCGATCTGCGCGACGATGCTCTGGTTGAGATCGAGCCCCTGCCACGGTGCGATGATCACGACGACGCCGAGGATGCCCGCGAGGATGCCGGCGATCTGCGTCAGCGTGAGCTTCTCGACGCGGAAGATCAGCCCCGCCATGACGGCCGTCATGATCGGGGTCGTCGCGTTGTAGATGCTCGCGAGGCCGGACGTCACGTATTGCTGCGCCCACGAGAACAGCAGGAAGGGCACGACGCAGAACGACACCGCGAGGACCGTCATGTGACCCCAGATGCGGATGCTGCGCGGCAGCGCCTCGCGCCGCGCGAGGACGAACACCCCGAGCGCGAGCGCGCCCAGCACGAGCCGCGACCACGCGACCTGCGCGGGGGCGAGCCCGGTGAGGGCGACCTTCATGAAGAGGAAGCTCGAGCCCCAGACGAGTCCCGCGAGCGTGAACTGGATCGCGACCGACGCGTTGGAGCCGACGCGGTCGCGCACGACGGGGAGGGGAGCGGTTGCGGTGTTCACCCGGGTGACTCTAGACCCGGCGTGCGACCGTTCCGCCGGTCGGGCACTGCGGCGTCCGAAATCCGCCGATGTTCGGCCGGGCGGCTACGCTTCGCGAAGTCAGGGCGTGGGGTGGAGCGCGTCGTACTCGCGGAAGCGCGGGTTCAGGCGCACGAGCAGCCCGACCAGCCCGATGATGATGAAACCGCCGATCAGGGGCGGGAACCACAACGTGGTGAGGGTCGCGAGCGTGCCCGCGTACAGAGCGCCGATGCGCGGACCGCCCGCGACGACGACCGTGAAGATGCCCTGCAGGCGCCCGCGCACCGCGTCATGGACGGCGGCCTGCATCATCGTCGAGCGGTAGATCGAGCTCACGTTGTCGGCGGCGCCCGTGATCGCGAGCGCGAGGCACGCGAGCACGATGAGGGCGATGTTCGGATGCGTCGCATCGACCGTCGGCGGAGCGAACCAGCCGAGCGCGCCGGCGACCAGCACGAGGCCGAACAGCACCGTCGCGGCGCCGTACACCTGGATCGAGCGTTGGATGCCGATGCCGTGATGCCGCACGCGTCCGATCGGGCCGGAGAAGAGGCTCGACAGGAAAGCGCCCGCCGCGACGGCCGCCGTCAGGGTGCCGGTCGTGATCGAGCCGCCGCCCAGCAGCACCGCGCCGACGGCGGGGAACAGCGCGAGCGGGTTGCCGAACGTCATCGCGATGATGTCGAGGATGTACTGCAGCCGGATGTTCGGCGCCTGCTTGAGGAAGCGCCAGCCGTCCTTGAGCGACTCGAGACCCGGCCGCACGATCTCGCCTTCGGGACGGATGCTGGGCAGAGCCCACAGCCCGAGGAACAGCGACAGCATCAGCACGACGTCGATCGAGTACGTCCACGCGTAGCCAGCGAACGCGACGAGCACGCCCGCGAGCGCGGGACCCGCCATGACCATGATGCCGATCGTGATGCCCTGGAGCGCGGCCGCCGCGGGCAGCAGCTCGCGGGGGATGAGGCGCGGCACGATCGCGGCGCGCGTGGTCATGACGATCGAGTTCGCGGCCGAGTTCACCGCGCTCAGCGCGTAGAGCCACGCGACGGTCTCCTGCTGCGTCCACGCGAGGATCGCGAGCAGCACCGTCGAGGCGAACGTGACCACGGCGGCCAGAAGCGCCACGAGGCGCCGGTCGAAGGCATCCGCGAGCATGCCGCCGTAGAGCCCCGCGAAGATCATCGGAACGAGGCCGAAGACGGCGACCATCGACACCGCGAAGGTGTCCTGCGTGAGCTCGTACACGTGGAGCATCACGGCGACGATCGTGAGCTGTCCGCCGAGGCCCGCGAGCGTCGAGCCGATCCACAGGCGCGCGAACGCGGGGCTCGTCGTGAGCGGGCGCAGGTCGATCAGGTGGTCGCGGCGCAGTCGCGGCATCCGCCTCTGACCGTTTCCGGCGCTCACGCGTCGACCTCGACGCGCTTGACGCGCGACGTGTGGCCCCCCACGATCTCGACGCGGCTCGGTGCGACGTCGAAGTGGTCGGCGAGCACCCGGACGACCGCCGCGTTGGCGGCCCCGTCGACGGCGCGCTCGCGCACGTACACGGTGAGGCCGTCGGCGGATGCCTCGACCAGGGGCCCCTTGCGGCTCCCCGGCTTGACGCGCACCGTGTACTTCACCCGATCGAGGGTACCTGCGCGCCGGAGCGCGGCATCCGGCGTCATCCCCGCCCATTGGGAGGCAGGATCCGCTCAATTCCGCCTCGCTCTCCGACGCTGGTAGACTCTTCCGGTTGCCGTTAGATCGGCCGCGGATAAAGAGAGCTCACGCACAGGGCGTCGGGCGCCGCGCAACGACGAGGAAGGGGATCACTTTATGGCACTGGATGCAGAGGTCAAGAAGGCGATCATCGAAGAGTACGCGACGCACCCCGGTGACACCGGATCCCCCGAGGTGCAGGTCGCGATGCTGACGCAGCGCATCAAGGACCTGACCGAGCACCTGAAGGAGCACAAGCACGACCACCACTCGCGTCGTGGGCTGTTCCTGCTCGTCGGTCAGCGCCGTCGTCTGCTCGGCTACCTCCAGGACATCGACATCGAGCGTTACCGCAAGCTGATCGAGCGTCTCGGACTCCGCCGCTAAGAAGGCACCGCGACCAGCGTTCAATCGCGCAAAACATTCTTGGAAGGCCGCCCCCAGGTGTGGGGGCGGCCTTCATCGTTGAGTCCGTTCCCGTCGCCCCGGTGCGACGGTAGGAGATGGTGCCGGCGCAGGACCGCTGTCGGGTACCGGGTCCTCCGCGCGGACCATCTCCTACCGTCAGGTCAGGGCGCGTCGGGCGCGGGGGCCGGCGTCGAGATCACCACGGACTTCGTCCGCGTGTAGTGGTGGAGGGCCTCGGGGCCGTTCTCGCGACCGTAGCCGGAGTTCTTGACACCGCCGAAGGTCAGCGTGGGGTCGAGCTTGCCCCATTCGTTGACCCAGATGAGACCCGCCTCGAGCTTCTTCGAGACGCGCATCGCCTTGACGATGTCGGACGTCTGGATGCCCATCGCGAGGCCGTAGCGGGTCGAGTTCGCGAGTGCGATCGCCTCATCCTCGGTGTCGAAGGTCTGCACCGTGAGCACGGGGCCGAACACCTCCTCCTGCACCGCCTCGGCGTCGTTCGGCAGCCCCGTGATGATCGTGGGGGAGAAGTAGTAGCCGCCGTCGAGGTCGACCCGCTCGCCGCCGACGACCACCGTGCCGCCCTGCGCTTTCGCGCGCTCGACGTAGCCGCTCACCCGGTCGAGGTGCCGCTGCGACACGAGCGGTCCGATGATCGTCCCCATGTCGTCGATGCGGCCGATCGGGACCTGCGGCACGGCCTGCGACAGGATCTGCAGGAACGTGTCGTGCAGCTCGCGCTGCACCAGCAGCCGGACGCCCGCCATGCAGAACTGGCCGGAGTTGAAGACGAACGCGTTGATCGTCGCGTTCACCGCCGAGTCGATGTCGGCGTCGGCGAACACGATGTTGGCGCCGTTGCCGCCGAGCTCCACCATGACCGGCTTGAGCAGCTCGCCCGCCCTGGCGGCGACCTTCGAGCCGACCGCCGTCGAGCCGGTGAATGCGATCATGTCGATGTCGGGGTGCTCGACGATGCGCTCGCCGAGCGCGGGGCCGACGCCCGTGATGAGGTTGTAGACGCCGTCCGGGAGTCCGGCATCCGCGAAGATCTGCGCCATGATCACGGCCGACAGGGGCGTGTCCTCGGCCGGCTTGTGCACGATCGAGTTGCCCGCCGCGAGCGCCGGCGCGATCTTGGACGCCGCGAGGATGAGCGGGAAGTTGAACGGCGTGAGCGCACCGACCACGCCGATCGGCTCGCGCACCGTGTACTGGAAGGCCGGGAGGGTCGTGTCGCGCAGCGCGCCCTCACCCGTCTGGGCGAGCGCCGCGTAGTACTCGAACGTCTCGGCGGCGGTCGGCACGTCGACGACACGTGCGAACAGGATCGGCTTGCCCACGTCGGCGCTCTCCGCCTGCGCGAGCTCCTCGGCGCGCTCGCGGATGAGCGCGGCGATGCGGATGAGCACGCGGGCGCGCTCACGGCCGGAGAGACCCGACCAGACACCGCTCTCGAACGAGGCCCGTGCGGCGGCCGCCGCGGCGTCGACGTCGTCGACGGTCGCCCACGAGACGTCCGCGATCTTCTCGCCCGTGGCGGGCGTCACGACGTCATGGCGCTCCCCGCTGGACGATTCGCGCCATTCGCCGCCTATGAACAGCCGTCCGGTGGCGGTCGCGAGCATCGTGTCGGTCATGTCTTCTCCTCATCGAGATGGACGTGTCAGCGCAGGCCGCCCGTTCGGGCAGTTTCAGGTGGCCTGATCGTTGCCGATTATGGCGACAATCCGTCGCGCGGTCAAACAGCTCGATGAGGGTCGCGCAGGCGGGAGGAGATCAGCCGGATGCCGCGGCCCGCGCCGCGAGCAGATCGGCGTGCCAGCGCTCGGCGACATCCGGATGCGCGCGCAGGCGCGACTTGAGGGCGTTCTCGCCGTACAGCGAGTGGATCGGGTTGGACGGGTCGTGCGTGACGCCGCGCGCCTGGACCGCGAGCTCGGGCGGCAGGTCGATGAGCGGCAGCCGCTTGTCGAGCGCCGGGTTGAAGAAGAACGGCACCGAGATGCGGTCGTCGGGGTGGCGCGGCGAGATCACGCGATGGTTCGTCGCGATGAGGTAGCCCTGCGTCGCATACTCGAGCATCTCGCCGATGTTGACGACGAACGCGCCGGGGACCGGGGGAGCGTCGACCCACTCGCCGTCTCGCTCGACCTGCAGCCCGCCCTTGCCCGGCTCGATCCACAGGAGCGTGAGGACACCGGAGTCCTTGTGCGCGCCCACACCCTGCTGGGGCGCCGGATCCTCCTTGCCGGGGTAACGCACGATCTTGATGAGCGTAGAGGGCTCGCCGAAGTGCTCGTCGAAGTAGGTCTCGGGCGCGCCGAGCGACAGCGCCCACGCGCGCAGCAGCTTGCGCGCGACGCCGGAGAGGCGGTCGTGCCACTCCGAGACGACCTCGCGCAACTCGGGCTGGGCCTCGGGCCACAGGTTCGGGCCGATGAGGCGCGCGAAGTCCGGGGCATCCGGATCGTCTATCGCCTCGCGCTCGGGCCCGATGTCGATCTGCTCGCGCCAGTCGACCTTGCCCTGCGTGCGTTCGCCTCCGATTCGCGTGTACCCGCGGAAGTGCGGGCTGTTGACGTTCTCGATCGCGAGCTTGTCGGCCTCGGGAAGCGCGAAGAAGTCCCGCGCGGCGCGGTGCAGGCGTCCCTCGAGCTCGGGCGTCACACCCGTGCCTGTGAGGTAGAAGAACCCGACGTCGTGCGTCGCGGCGCGCAGCTCGTCGCGGAAGCGCGCGGCCGCCTCGGCGCCCCGGTCGAGCTGGGAGAGATCGAGGATCGGCAGGCTCAGGTCGCTCATGCGCCGAGAATAGGCACGGTCGATGCCCGAGCGCTCGAATGTTGCCCGGCGTTACCGTGGGGCCATGCGCTCTGTCGTCGTGCTCCGCCTGGTCGTGCCCTCCGTGTGGTTCGGGCTCGTGCTGGGGCTTTCCTTCATCGAGACCCCGCTCAAGTTCCAGGCGCCGGGAATCACCCTCCCGCTCGGGCTCGGCATCGGGCGTCTCGTGTTCACCGCGCTCGCGATCGCGGGCTGGGTGCTGCTCGTGACGATCACCGCCCTCGCGGTGCCGCGCCCCCGAGTCGACCGCGCGGCGTGGGCGATGGTCGGCGCGATGTGGGTCGTGCTCGCGGTGCAGACCCTTGTCATCCGGCCGCTCCTCAGCGCGCGCAGCGACATCATCATCGAGGGCGGCGATCCCGGTCCGTCGTTCCTGCACTACGCGTACGTCGCGGCGGACGTCATCCTGCTCGCGCTCCTCGTGCTGTGGGTCGTGCGCGAGGCGAAGCGACTGCCGCTCGTGCTCGACGCTTCGCGCGAGACCGCCGCGTAGCATCCGCTTTCGGCCGTTGCGCTCGCGCTCGGGGACCGCTATGTCTGTCTCATGACCGCGACCTCGCGTGCCGTCCTCGTCACCGGATGCTCCACCGGCATCGGCCGTGAGATCGCGACACTGCTCGCGTCGCGCGGCTGGACCGTGTACGCGACGGCGCGCAGGCTCGAGTCGATCGAGGACCTCGAGAAGGCCGGATGCCGCACGCTCGCGCTCGACGTGACCGATGAGGAGTCATCACGCGCGGCGGTCGACGCGGTCGTCGCGGCCGAGGGTGCGGTCGGCGTGCTCGTCAACAACGCGGGGGTCAACGAGCTCGGGGCGACCGAGACGCTCCCCGTCGACCAGGTGCGCCGCATGTTCGAGACGAACGTGTTCGGGGCGCTGCGCCTCACGCAGCTCGTGCTGCCGGGCATGCGGAAGCAGCGGTGGGGACGCATCGTGACGATCGGCTCGATGAACGGGCGGTGGATCATGCCGGGCATCGGCGCGTACGCGGCGACGAAGCACGCGCTCGAGGCGTTCACGGATGCGCTGCGCTACGAGGCGCGCCCCTTCGGCATCGACGTGTCGCTCATCGCTCCGGGGATGGTGACGACGCGGTTCGGCCACGCCGCGGCGGAGCGGCGCGACACCGAGCGCGTCGACCCGGCATGGGACGACTTCAACGAGCGGGTCGCCGCCCTGACGCTCTCGTGGGACCGCGGACCGCAGGCGCGCCTCGCCTGCACGCCGGCCGACGTGGCCGATCGCGTGCTACGGGCGGTGGAGGCGAAGCATCCGCGCGCCCGCTACCGCGTCGCCCCGTCGGCGACCCTCATGCTGGGGCTGCGCCGAGTGCTGTCGGAGCGGGCGTTCGAGCGCGTGCTGCGCACGCAGTTCCCGTCGCCGAAGCCCGGCGCTTAGCGGTCGGGGCCGGGCCGCCCGCCCACCGCTCGCGGCTCGCGAGGCGCTTCCCGCGGCCGTCGCGAGCCCGTCGGATCGCTGCGGCGGCCCTCGCGTCGAGCGAGGTCGCGATCGGCGAACAGCCACGCCGGTCGCGGCTCGATGAACGGGCGGAACACCCACCTGACGGGGCGGGTCGCGAGGCCCAGCGATATGAGCACCGACGCGACGATCACGATCGGGAGCCACAGCCACGTCGGCTCGAGGTGACGCAGCACGCCGGACTCACGGAAGGGGTACAGCACGAAGGAGTGCAGGAGGTACACGTACATCGTGTACTGCCCGAAATGCGTCCACCAGTGGGTCCCGCGCGGCACGAGCGCGAGGAACGCGGTCACGAGCACGAGCGCGATCGCGATGAGCACGAGCCGCACGCCGCCCGCCCACCACTGCGTGCCGCCGATCGACGAGTAGTTCTCGTCGTAGAACAGCCACGCGCCGAGGTTCATCTCGCGCCACTCGTCGATGAAGTACCACGCGGCCAAGCCCGCGGCCGCGAAGGTGCCGATCGCGCCGACGAACACCCACCACGGCCTGCGGTCGAGCAGGCGCAGGCGGTCGACGATGTCGTGCTCGCGCAGCCACCAGCCGAGCGTGAAGAACGGCAGCAGGCCCATCGTGCGCGACAGCGACAGCGTCGAGTCGATGTTCGGCAGGTAGCCGGCGCCGATCGAGATCACGATCGTCCAGGCGAGCGGCCACCGCAGCAGTGCGAGGTACGGGAGCACGAGCCGGAAGATGCCGAGCGCGAGCAGGAACCACAGGGTCCACGAGGGCTGGGTGAGGTTCGGGTTCGCCTGCCCCTCGACGAGCCACTTCGTGAGGGTCCACAGCGCCTCGAAGATGACGTAGGGCACGAGGATGTCGGTGATCACGCGGGCCATCTGCCGCCGACTGGGCGGGTCCGAGCGCGAGAAGTACCCCGAGATCAGGGCGAACGCGGGCATGTGGAAGGCGTAGATCACGAGGTACAGCCCGAGCGCGATGTCGGAGTCGTACGTGAGCCGTTGGATCGCGTGACCGAGCACGACGAGCGTGATGCACGCGAAGCGCGCGTTGTCCCAGAAGGGCACGCGGCGCTTGGCGCGCGGCGTGCCGACGCGCCCCGTGGCCGGCGAGGCGGGGGATCCGGATGCCGCGGCTGCGGCCGCGCTGTGTGATTCGGTCATGGCGGCGAAGCCACACTATCCCCGGTTCTGCGCGCGGGAGAGGGGCTTGACCGCGAGCCGTGCGGGACGTGCCGTGCGACGCGCCGCCCGCGGCGAGGGGCCGGAGGCTGTAGTCTCATCGGCGCGATGACCACGATCGACGACGCGCTCCAGCGCGACCAGGTGATTCCCGACATCGACTGGCGCACCTTCCCGCCCGGCACGGTGCGCGACACGGTGTCGGCTCCGAGCGGTCCGCTCGCGCGTGCGACGCTCGGCGACCCGACCGCGGAGCGCGTCGTGCTCGTGTCGGGCTTCGCGGGCTCGAAGGAGGACTTCCTCCTCATGTTCCCGCTGCTGGCGGAGGCGGGCTATCGCGTCGAGTCGTACGACCTCGCGGGTCACTGGGAGTCGGTCGACGCCGGTCCTCACAACCTCGTGCCGCCGCGCGAGCACTACGACTACCGCCTGTTCGTCGACGACCTCATCGCGGTGCTCGAGGACGGGCCGACGCCCGCGCACGTGCTGGGGTACAGCTTCGGCGGGATCATCTCGGAGCTCGCACTCGTCGAGCGGCCCGACCTCTTCTCGAGCCTCACGCTCATGTCGTCGGCGCCCGCGGTCGGCCAGGTCTTCCGCGGTGTCCGGCACATCGGCCCGCTTTCCGACGTGGACCCGCACAAGGCCGCGGGGCTGATCCTGTGGGGCATCCGCTACAACCTCAACCGATCGCCTTCGCAGCGCATCTCGTTCGTGCGCGATCGCATGGACGTCACACGACGCGACGCGATCGACGATGTGGTGCGGCTCATGATGGACACGCCGGACGTTCTCGACGAGATCGCCGCGATCGACATCCCGAAGCTCATCGTCGTCGGCGACAACGACCTGTGGCCCACAGTGCAGCACAGGGAGTACGCGGCGCGCATCGGCGCGCGCATCGCGATCTACCCGACTGGTCACGCACCGTGCGAGGGGACGCCGCACCAGGTCGTGCGCGACATGCTCGCGCTGTTCGCGGAGGCCTGAGGCGCCCGTCCCGGAGCCGTTCGCGGGCTGCGGGAATAACCTTGGCGCGTAGGCGTTGCACGAGTTACATTCACTTGCATAGATACGGATGCTCCCGCATCCGAGAGCGGAACAGATCGTGAACGAGACCAGCAGCACATGGCAGGGGATGCAGTTCGGCATCTTCACCGTGAGCGACATCACGCAGGACCCCACGACGGGTCGCACCCCGAGTGAGGCCGAGCGCATCCAGGCGACGCTCACCATCGCCAAGCACGCAGAGGAGGTCGGTCTCGACGTCTTCGCTCTGGGCGAGCACCACAACCCGCCGTTCTGGTCGTCGTCGCCCCCGACGACTCTCGCCTACATCGCGGGGCAGACCGAGCGGCTCATCCTCTCGACCGCGACGACGCTCATCACGACGAACGACCCGGTGAAGATCGCCGAGGACTACTCGATGCTGCAGCACGTGTCGCAGGGCCGCATGGACCTCATGATGGGGCGCGGCAACACCGGCCCCGTGTATCCGTGGTTCGGCAAGGACATCCGCGAGGGACTGCCCATCACGCTCGAGAGCTACAACCTGCTGCACCGCCTGTGGCGCGAGGACGTCGTGGACTGGGAGGGCCGGTTCCGCACGCCGCTCCAGGGCTTCACTGCCACGCCGCGCCCGCTCGACGGAGTGCCGCCGTTCGTGTGGCATGGATCGATCCGCACACCCGAGATTGCCGAGCAGGCCGCGTACTACGGCGACGGCTTCTTCGCGAACAACATCTTCTGGCCGAAGGAGCACTACCAGCGGCTCATCGGCCTGTACCGCCAGCGCTACGCGCACTACGGGCACGGGACCCCCGAGCAGGCGATCGTCGGCCTCGGCGGCCAGGCGTTCATGCGCGCCAACTCGCAGGACGCCGTGCGCGAGTTCCGCCCGTACTTCGACAACGCGCCGGTCTACGGGCACGGGCCGAGCCTCGAGGACTTCACCGAGATGACGCCGCTCACGGTCGGCTCACCGCAGCAGGTCATCGACCGCTACGCGTCGATGCGCGACACATTCGGCGACTACCAGCGCCAGCTGTTTCTCATGGACCACGCCGGCCTCCCGCTCAAGACGGTGCTCGAGCAGCTCGACATCCTCGGCGGAGAGGTGGTGCCCGTGCTGCGCAAGGAGCTGCAGAAGAACCGCCCGGCCGAGGTTCCGGATGCCCCGACCCACGCCGCACGCGTCAAGGCGGTCTACGGCGACGGCGAGCCGCGCCAGGCGGTGCCGGGTGCCAACCGCGGCGACAACCTGACGGCCGGCTCGCCGTATCAGGACGCCCACGCGACGAAGCCCGTCGCCGCCGCAGGCGCCGCCTTCGGCGCAGCCGCGACCGCCTCCAACCGGTCGGCGAGCGAGCGAAGCGAGACGAACCGATGAGCGCCCGTCGCATCGCCGTCATCTCGGCAGGGCTCTCGAACCCGTCGTCGACGCGCATGCTCGCCGACCGACTCACGGCCGCGACGGTGGCGGCCCTTCGACGGGCTCAGGGACCGGGCGGGGCTCAGGGACCGGGCGGGGCTCAGGGCCCGGGCGGAGCTCAGGGACCGGATGGAGAGGGCATCGAGGCGGAAGTCGACGTGTTCGAGCTGCGCGACTACGCGCACGACATCACGAACAACCTCCTCACGGGTTTCCCGCCTCCCGCCCTCGAGTCGATGATCAACGCGGTCGTCTCGGCCGACGCCCTCATCGCGGTCACGCCGATCTTCTCGACGAGCTACTCGGGGCTGTTCAAGTCGTTCATCGACGTGCTCGACCCCGACGCCCTCACGGGAAAGCCCGTGCTCATCGGCGCGAACGCCGGGACGCCGCGGCACTCCCTCGCGATCGACTACGCGATCCGGCCGCTGTTCGCCTACCTTCACGCCGAGCCCGTCTCGACGGGTGTCTTCGCCGCTTCGAGCGACTGGGGAGGCTCGGGCGACCAGGTCGCGCCGCTGTCCGAGCGCATCGAGAAGGCCGCGCGCGAGTTCGCCGACGCGATCGCGCGCAAGGACCCGGCGACCGCGTCCGACCCGTTCGACCCGGAGAGCTACCTCGGCGGGGGCCGCTCGTTCGGCCACCTGCTGGGCGGCCTCGCGGGGGAGTGACGCCCGGTCGCGATCAGTCAAGTTCGATGTCGTCGCGCGTGCGGAGGGGCCGCCAGTCGGCCTCTCTGCGCACGGTCGCCTGCGGCAGGACGTCGGCTGCTGCGAGCGGACCCGCGTCGACGGCGGCAAGCCGCTCGATGTCGGAGATCGGCGCCTGGAAGGTACATCCGCGTCCTACACGTACCCGAAGATCACGGGGAAGATCGCCACGACGATCGCGGTCCATGCGAGGTAGACGGGGAGGAACGCCGTCTGCCACGATTCGAGCGCCGCGAACCGCTCGCGTCCGAAGACGAAGCGCGCCTGCAGCCAGGTCGCTCCCACGAGGTTCACGAGCAGGATCACGTTGAGTCCCAGCGACGCGAGCTTGTTCGGGCTGGAACCGTACTCGGCGATGCGACCGACCATCGAGACGAGCACGAGCACGTCGACGACGAGCACGCTCGCCAGCAGCACGATCTGCAGGCGGTCGAACCACCCCGGAGGCTGCAGCGGATCGCGCGCCGACAGGGAGTACAGCAGCAGCGCGAGCGCGAAGATCACGGTGACGTCGAAGATGATGAGCAGGTCGCGCTCGCCGAACACGACGATCGTGCCCTCGCTGCTCGCGGTGACCCCCTGCACGATCCACGCGCCGATGAGCGCGAGCAGCAGGAGGGTGAACAGCGGCGTGAACACCTTCGTCAGCACGGGCGCGATGTTCTCGACCACGCTCTGCTTGGCTTCGACGAGCCACGCGGCGATGAGCACCGCGCCCGCGGCGCCGCACGGCAGCAGCCACTCGCCCACGAACGGCTGCGCGTCGATGCCGATCGAGCCGAAGACGCCCAGCGTGATCGCCGTGATGACGGCACCACCCAGCGCGATGAGCGCGTAGTACACGAGCCATTCGCCGGAGAACCGGATGAAGTCCATGCGCGCGCGGCCCGATCGCCAATCGCCGCCGGCGTACGCGATGCCGACGACGAGCCACATCGCCACGACCGCGTGCATCGCCGAGAGGGCCTGTGTCATGCCGTCGGGCGCGAACGGGTACGCGTTCAGCACGACCGCCGTGATCGCGAACGGGACGAGCACGGCGACCGTCGTCACGGCGCTCGCGCGCCGGCGCACGAGGAAGTGGATCGCGAGGAAGGGCAGCACGAGCACGCTCGCGTTGATGAGCGCGCCTGTCGCTCCGCCGGGGAGCAGCACGGCCGCGAGCCGCACGGCCAGCGCAGCGCCGACCGCGAGGCCCAGGGCGAGCCACAGGCTGCGCGGATCGGATGCCTGGGGTGCCGCATCCGGCATCACCAGCTGCTTCCACAGTCGCTCCGAATGCTCGCGAGCGAACTCCTTCGAGAGCTCGTCGAGCCGCCCCATGCGCTTCACCGCGATGAGGAACGCTTCGTCAGGGGCGAGTCCCGACGCCTGGAGTCCGTCGATCTGGTCGCGCAGATGGCTCTCCAGCTCGTCGACGTCGCGTGCGATCGCATCGCGCCGCGAGACGAACTCGCGCCACTGCGCGATGCGCTCCTCCAGCTGCCCGCCTCCGGTCATCCCGACGCCTCCTGACGTGCTCATGCCGCCCACGCGAGGGCGACTCGCGCGCTCCCGCGGTCGTCCCACACGCGTTTGAGCGCGTCGCTGACGACCTCCCATTGCCTGCGCTGGTCCGCGATCGCGGCGTGGCCGCCGGCGCTCAGCCGGTAGTGGCGCCGTCGCCGTCCCGTGGGCGACATGCCCCACGACGCCTCGACGTAGCCGAGCCGCTCGAGCCGGTGGAGCAGCGGATACAGCATGCCGTCGCTCCACTCGAGCTCGCCGTCCGACAGCTCGCTCACCCGCTGAAGGATCGCGTACCCGTACGACTCTCCCTCGGCGAGGATGCCGAGCACGAGGGGCGTCGCGACCGCCGCGACGAGATCCTTGCCGATGCGCACCGTGCCACCTCCGTATACCTAGAACTTCTAGGTACATAGAACTACAAGGTAACACCCGTCTCGCGCGCCGTCATCCGTCCCGTGCGGGCTCTTCGATCGTCCGGCGCGCGAGCAGGGCGGCGACGAAGAAGCACGCCGCGCCGATCGCGGTGCCGAAGTTCGCCATCGCCGCGCTCACGAGCTCGCCCGTGGCCGGTCGCACGAACGCGGCCACCGCCGAGACGCCGAACGCGATCGATCCGAGCATGTTCAGCCCCGTGCCGTGCCATGTGCGGGCGTCGCGATCCCACAGCTCGCCGCGGTCCTTCGTGGCGACCACCGCGAGGGAGGACGAGACGAGAAACGCGATCGAGCCCCACGCATCCGGTCGCCACCCCGCGCCGACCCTGTCGGGCTCGATGATCGCGGCGACCAGCGCCGCCCCGGTCGAGGCGTTGAACAGGAGCGTGCCGGCGAACTGGATCGCCGCCGCCCACCAGTCCGTCCGGTCCGCGCGGTTCATCTGGATGTCGGGCGCGCGCCGACCGCTCAGCAGCAACTGGATGAGTCCCGCCATCGTGAAGAAGATCGAGCCGGCGAAGAAGGTCGCGTTCGTCCAGACGAGCCCCGCCCACGAGGAGTACGCCAGCAGCACGCCGACGAAGAACAGCGCGGATCCGACCGCGAAGCCCCAGGACTCGCGTCTCAGGCGTCGCACGCGCCGTGTGGCGCGATCGGCCTCGCGGCGCATGTCAGTGGTGGAACGTGGGCCCGATGCCCGGGTGGGGCATGGGCGCGTCGAGCGAGTCGAGGAACGCGGTCTCCGCCCGGATGTCGTCGAGCAGGGCCTCGGCGAGGTCGCGACTGAGTCCGTTGCGGCACACGATCCGCATCACCGTCTGGTCCGACAACTCGCCCGATAGAGGATACGCAGGCACCAGCCAGCCCTTGATCCGCAGGCGCTCCGACAGGTGGTACAGCGTCCACTTGTCCGTGTAGTCCGGCCTTAGGCGCCATGCGAAGACGGGGATGTCGGTGCCGTCGCTGAGCAGCTCGAAGGCGTCGAGTTCCGCGACCCCCGACGACAGGTACGTCGCCACATCCTGCGACGCCTGCTGGATCGCCGTGTAGCCCGCGCGCCCCAGCCGCAGGAATCGGTAGTACTGCAGCAGCACGGTGGCTCCGGGCCGCGAGAAGTTGAGGGCGAACGTCGGCATCGAGCCGCCGAGGTAACTCACGCGGAACACGAGGTCTTCCGGGAGGGCGGCGGTGCTGCGCCACACCACCCAGCCAACGCCGGGGTAGACGAGGCCGTACTTGTGCCCCGACGTGTTGATCGACTGCACGCGCTCGACGCGGAAGTCCCACTCGAGGTCCGGCTGCAGGAACGGGGCGACCATCGCGCCCGAGGCGCCATCGACATGCATCGGAATGTCGAGTCCGGTCGTGGCCTGAATCTCGTCGAGCTTCGCCGCGATCGCCCTCACCGGCTCGTACGCTCCGGTGTAGGTCACGCCGACGATCGCGACGACGCCGATCGTGTTCTCGTCGACCACGTCCTCGAGGCCCGTGCCGTCCATGAGCGGATGCTCCGCGGTGACCGGGACGAGTCGCATCTCGACGTCGAAGTAGTTGCAGAACTTCTCCCAGCACACCTGCACCGCCGAGCTCATGATGAGGTTCGGCTTGTCGGCGGGCTTGCCCGCCTCGCGACGCGCGTGCTGCCAGCGACGCTTGAGCGCGAGGCCGCCGAGCATGCACGCCTCGGACGAGCCGATCGTCGACGTGCCGATGACGTCCTCGTCGTCGGGCGCGTGCCACAGGTCGCCGAGGATGCGCCAGCAGCTCTCCTCGATCGCCGCGGTGGCGGGGTACTCGTCCTTGTCGATCATGTTCTTGTCGGCCGAGTCGATGTAGAGCCGGTCGGCGTACTCGTCCATCCACGTGCCGACGAAGGTCGCGAGATTCAGCCGCGCGTTTCCGTCGAGCATGGTCTGGTCGCGGATGACGCGGTACGCCGTCTCGGGAAGCATCGAGTCCTCGGGAAGCGTGCGGTAGCGCGCGGTCGTGGCCTCGCCCACGCGGGTGAACGTCGGCTGGAGCGCGTCGTCGTGAGTCATGCTGTCCTCCGTCGCATCGGGGACCGGCTCGTGTGCGAGGGTGCGTACGGAGCGGCGCCGACGCGCGCGGGACGGTCCTTGTGGGCGAGAACCTATTTCGCGGCCGGCGGGACGTCACCGCGCAGATCGCATGAAACCGAACCGGATGCTCAGGACGCGGGTGCGCCCGTTCGCCGACCTGTCGCCGCCATCGCGACGGTGAGCGCGATGGCGGCACCCGCGACGACGAGTGAGAGCACGAGCCAGTCCTCGGTGCCCACCGCGCCCGAGAACGACAGGCCGACCACCGCGGCGGCGGAGATGCAGCCGATGGAGCGGGCCGTCTGGAAGAGCCCCGCGGCCTGGCCGACGATCGCGGGAGGCGCCGTGCGGTAGAGCGATTGGGTGAGCGAGATGAGCACGAACGCGTAGGGGATGCCGACCGCCGCCATGAGCAGCAGCACGATCCACCACTCCGACGACAGCGCCAGCAGCGGGAGCGCGGCCGTCGCGACGACGAGCCCGGCCCCGCCCGTGAGCATCGTGCGGCGCACGCCCCACCGGTCGATGAGACGCTCGATCGGCCGCGCGAGCACGGCGTTGAACGCGGCGAGCGGCACGAGCGTCACGCCGACGATCGCCGTCGAGTAGGACGCGTAGTCCTCGAGATACTGCGGGATGCCGAAGAGCGTGCCGTAGAGCACGACGTTGCCGATCACGAAGAGGACGTACACGCGCACGAGCGGCAGATTCGCGGCGAGGAGCCGCAGGTCGATGAACGGCACCCGTGCGCGCAGCTCGCGCCAGACGGAGAGGCCGCCCGCGACGATCGCGGCCGCGAGCAGCAGCCACTCCGGCCCGTCGGGAAGGGCCAGCAGGAACATGAGCATCGCGACGACGGTCGCGGCGAACGCGAGCAGACCGGGGATGTCGGACTCGCTCAGCGTCTGCCGGACCGGGACGTGACCGCGGGGCTCGTCGCGCGGGATGAGGATGCGCGTGCTGACGATCGCGAGCAGCGCAAGCGGCACGTTGATCCAGAACACCGCCTCCCATCCCGCGACGAGGATGAGCGCTCCGCCGACGACGGGCCCGATGGCAGCCGTGCTCGTGTCGATGAGCTGGATGCGCCCGATCACCCGCGCCGCGTCGAAGCCCCCGCGCGGCGCGAGCGAGCGCAGCAGGGCCGCGGCGGACGGGAACGCGGCCGCCGTGCCGACCGCGAGCACGACCCGCGCGACGCACACCCATTCGAGCGAGGGGGCGAATGGTCCCGCGGCACCGGCGATCGCGACGACGATCATGCCGAACGTGAAGACGCGGTGGGCGCCGTAGCGATCGGCGAGGCGCCCCATGAGCGGCTGCAGCACGGCCGACGTCAGGTAGAAGACCGTGATGACCCACGTGACGGTCGCGACGTCGACCGAGAACTCGCGGCGCAGCGTCGTCAGGGCGACGGCGATCATGCCCGAGTTCAGCGCACTCAGCGCCGTACCCGTGCACAGCGCGGCGACGATCCAGGCGGCCCCCGCGCGCGGGGGCGACTCCCGGGCCGAGGGGTCAGTCGCCAGGGTCGATCTCCCCGGCCTCGATGGCAGCCTCGCGCACCTCGAGCTCCTGCTCGTCGACGTCCTCCTCGACCGACTCGAGGGGGTCGATCGTCGGCGGCGGAAGCTCCAGCTCGTCCTCGTCGTCGATCGGCACCTCGCGCTCGTCGTCGGGAATCGGCTCGTGGAAGTCGCTCATGTCACTCCTCGCCTTCGGGTGGCAGATCAGCGGGGTCGACGTCCTCCAGGGGAGCGGCCTCGGGGTCGGATCCGTCGAGGTCGGGCAGCTCGTCGGCCTCGCCGGAGATCTCGTGGAACGTCGGATCGAAGACCATCGCCGTGCTCCTTCGCGTCAGCCGCTCTTGCGGCGGAACTCTCGCTTCGTGATCGCGCCGTGCGTGCCGTGGATCGCCGAGTCGCCGTCGAGGTGCGCCTCGCCCTCACGGTGCTGCGCGTTCTTCTTGTCGAGTGCCTCTTTGAACTTGCGCTTCATCTCGTCGGATGCCGCGCCCGCCGGCTTGTCGTCGGTGCTCATGCCCTAACCCTAGGGGCGCCGTCGCGGGGTCGCCACCTGCGCGGAAGAGGCCAGGTGGGTGGGCAGAAGCCGCACTGCTAGGATCGACGAGGCTGCCTTTGCGGCATCCGCTCAATTCAACATGAGCTTTCACGGAGCAGGCCGGCAGGAAGCTGGTCCCCTGTGGTGGGTTCCCCGACGCGACGCGGCGGGTGATCTTCGACTGGTGACCAGCGCTGGCGAGTCCCGCGGCGATGCCGCGCGTCGAGATCTGCCTGTTCCTGCTCCTTCGAGAAACCCTCGCCCGGCACACGGCCGGACGAGGCTAAACAAAGAAGGAGAGACCTCTTGGAAGGTCCTGAAATCACGTTCGCCGAAGCCGTCCTCGACAACGGACGCTTCGGCACCCGCACGGTCCGGTTCGAGACCGGACGCCTGGCCCAGCAGGCCCAGGGCGCCGTGGCGGCGTACCTCGACGAGGAGACGATGCTCCTGTCGGCCACCAGCGCCAGCAAGCAGCCCCGCGAGGGCTTCGACTTCTTCCCGCTGACCGTCGACGTCGAGGAGCGCTCGTACGCGGCCGGCAAGATCCCCGGCTCGTTCTTCCGTCGCGAGGGCCGTCCCTCGACCGACGCGATCCTCGTGTGCCGTCTGATCGACCGCCCGCTGCGCCCGTCGTTCGTCGACGGCCTGCGCAACGAGGTCCAGATCGTCGTGACGGTGCTCTCGATCGCGCCGGGCGAGTTCTACGACGCGCTCGCGATCAACGCGGCATCCGCGTCGACCCAGATCTCGGGTCTCCCGTTCTCGGGTCCGATCGCGGGCGTGCGTCTCGCGCTCGTGCCGGGCCACGGCGAGCACCCCGACCAGTGGGTCGCGTTCCCGAACACCAAGGTGCTCGAGGAGGCCGTGTTCGACCTCGTCGTCGCGGGCCGCGTGCTCGAGGACGGCGACGTCGCGATCATGATGGTCGAGGCCGAGGCGACCGAGCACAGCTGGAACCTCATCAAGGCCGGCGCCACCAAGCCCAGCGAGGAGATCGTCGCGCAGGGCCTCGAGGCGGCCAAGCCCTTCATCCGCGAGCTCGTGGGGGCGCAGAACGTCCTCGCGAACGCTGCCGCGAAGGAGATCCAGCCGTACCCGGTGTTCCTGCCCTACAGCCAGGAGACGTACGACTTCGTCGCGTCGCGTGCGTACGACGAGCTCGTGCCGGTGTACCAGATCGCCGACAAGATCGAGCGCCAGAACGCCGACGATGCGATCCGCGAGCGCGTCAAGGGCGAGCTCGTCGCCGCGGTCGAGGCGGGTGAGCTGCCCGCCGTCGCGACGATCGAGTTCGCGGCCGCGTACAAGGCCGTCACGAAGAAGATCGTGCGCGGTCGCATCCTCACCGAGGGTGTCCGCATCGACGGCCGCGGTCTCGCCGACATCCGTCCGCTCGACGCGGAGGTGCAGGTCATCCCGCGCGTGCACGGCTCGGCGATCTTCCAGCGCGGCGAGACCCAGATCCTGGGCGTCACGACCTTGAACATGCTCAAGATGGAGCAGCAGATCGACTCGCTGTCGCCCGTCACGCACAAGCGCTACATGCACCACTACAACTTCCCGCCCTACTCGACGGGTGAGACGGGTCGTGTGGGCAGCCCCAAGCGTCGCGAGATCGGCCACGGATTCCTCGCCGAGCGCGCGCTCGTGCCGGTGCTGCCGTCGCGTGAGGAGTTCCCCTACGCGATCCGCCAGGTGTCGGAGGCGCTCGGGTCGAACGGCTCGACCTCGATGGGCTCGGTGTGCGCGTCGACCCTGTCGCTGCTCAACGCCGGTGTGCCGCTGCGCGCGCCGGTCGCGGGCATCGCGATGGGACTCGTGTCCGACGAGGTCGACGGCCAGACGCGCTACGCCGCGCTGACCGACATCCTCGGCGCCGAGGACGCGCTGGGCGACATGGACTTCAAGGTCGCCGGCACGAGTGAGTTCGTCACGGCGATCCAGCTCGACACGAAGCTCGACGGCATCCCGTCGTCGGTGCTGTCGGCCGCGCTGCAGCAGGCGAAGGACGCGCGCATGCGCATCCTCGACGTCATCACCGCGGCGATCGACGGTCCCGACGAGATGGCGCCGACGGCTCCGCGCGTGATCAGCGTGCAGATCCCGGTCGACAAGATCGGCGAGCTCATCGGCCCCAAGGGCAAGACGATCAACGCGATCCAGGACGAGACCGGAGCCGAGATCTCCATCGAGGAGGACGGCACCGTCTACATCGGCGCGACCGACGGCCCGTCGGCCGAGGCCGCGCGCGCGCAGGTCAACGCGATCGCCAACCCGACCAACCCCGAGGTCGGCGAGCAGTTCCTGGGCACGGTCGTCAAGATCGCGACGTTCGGGGCGTTCATCTCGCTCCTCCCGGGCAAGGACGGCCTGCTGCACGTCAGCGAGGTCCGCAAGCTCGCCGGCGGCAAGCGCGTCGAGAACGTCGAGGACGTGCTGGGCGTCGGGCAGAAGCTGCTGGTGCGCATCACGAAGATCGACGACCGCGGCAAGCTGTCGCTCGAGCCGGTGCTCGAGGAGGCCGACCAGGAGAGCCGTGCGGCTGCCAGCGTCGGCCCCGAGGCTCCTGCCGAGGGCTGATCGGAGTCGAGATCGCGGATGCCCGCCCTCCCGTTCGCGGAGGGGCGGGCATCCCCGTCTCCGGCATGGGTGTCTCATCGTGATGCAAGCGTTATGCAATGTTTACCGTAGGTTCCCCTCAACGACCGGTCTCGTCGGTGGCCTGCCCTAGCCTTTAGATACGTGCCGGGGGGCACACAGCATCAAAAGGTCACGATCTGTCCTCTAGGACATCGTGAGGGGGTGTGGCACATGGCTTATTTCGACGTCGAATCGAAGCGTACGGCGACGCATCTGGCTGCCGTGGCCGCGAACGCGACGGATGCATCGGCGCCTCCTGCGCCGCATCCGTCGGAGCCCATCCCCGTCCAAGGTCCCGCCGTCGGCGAGGGCGTCCGCGTACGACTGGGTGAAACCGGGCACGACATCTTCCCGCTCATCCTCGGCGGCGCCGAGTTCGGATGGAACGTCGATCTCGAGTCGAGTCACGAGATCATCGACGCGTTCGTCGAACTCGGCGGCAACGCGCTGCACACCGCCGACAGCTTCTCGGGCGGCCGCAGCGAGCACATCGTCGGCCAGTGGCTGCACTCGCGCGGCATCCGCGACGACATCGTGCTCATGGTGCGCGTCGGCGGCAACCCCGACCACCCGGGCCTCGGCCCGGTGAATCTCGTGCGCGCCGTCGAGTCGTCGCTCACGCGTCTTCGCACCGATCGCATCGACGTGCTCTACCTCGACGCGACGGCCGACACGGCTACCGCGCTGGAAGACACGCTCGCGACGGCGGAGTGGCTCGTCGAGTCGGGCAAGGTCGGATCGCTCGGCGCGATCGGCTACACGGCCGCGCAGCTCGTCGAGGCGCGCATCTACGCGTCGGCGGGCTTCCCGCGCATCACGGTGCTCGACGTTCCCTACAACGTGCTGCGCCGCCACGAGTTCGACGACGACCTGCGGCTCGTCGCCGGGGCGCAGGGGATGGCCGTGACTCCGTCGCACGCGCTCGAGCACGGCTTCCTCGCGGGTCGCCACCGCACGCGTGTGCGCGGGGCGCTCTCGGTGCGCGGCGCTCAGCTCGCGGCGAACCTCAACCGGCGCGGCAGCCGCACGCTGCGCGCGCTCGACGCGGTCGGATCCGAGCTCGGCGTGCCCGACGCCGCGGTCGCGGTGGCGTGGCTGCTCGCGCAGCGCCTCGTGACCGCGCCGATCGTCAACGCGTTCGCGCCGCAGCACGTCGAGGAGCTCGTGCAGGGGGTCGGCGTGCGCCTCAACCGCGCGCAGCTCGCCGACATCGGCCGCGCGTCCGAGTAGGCGGCGGTCCGACTGTCCACAGTCCGCGTCGGCGGGCCGGGTCGCGCGCGCCGTTGTCGTAGGGTGGAGGGGTGCCTCTGAGCGCGCAGATCCCCCCGACGAAGTGAGCTGGTGTGACGCACTACATCTACCTCGTGCGGCATGGCGAGCATCAGGACGCCGAGCACGGCCTCGCCGACGGACCCCTGTCGCCGCGCGGCCGCCGACAGGCCGCGCTGCTGGCCGACCGCCTGTCCGGTGTGCCGTTCGATGCCGTGTGGCACTCGCCCCTCGAGCGCGCGAGCCAGACGGCCCATGCGGTGGCAGACCGCATGCCGTCGGTGAACCCCGAGCCCTCGGCGCTCCTGTTCGACTGCGTCCCCACCGGCATGACCCCTGAGACGCCCGCCGCGTTCGAGCCCTTCTTCGGCGGCGTGACCGACGCCGAGATCGAGGCCGGCCGCGCGCAGATGGGCGACGCGGTGAGCGAGTTCCTCGTGCGAAGGCCGGGTGAGGTGCACGAGCTGCTCATCACGCACAACTTCGTCATCGCATGGTTCGTGCGCGAGGTGCTGCAGGCGCCCGAGTGGCGATGGATGACCCTCAACCAGGCGCACTGCGGGCTCACGGTCATCGCCCAGAAGCAGGGTCGCCCATGGACGCTCGTGTCCCACAACGACATGGCGCATCTGCCTGTCGAGCTGCGCACGGGTCTGCCCGAGACCTACCCCGTCTGACGCCGTCAGGCGAGTGTTTTCGCGTACCAGCGCGTGGCGTTCGGATTGTCGTTGTACGGCTCGATCTGCGTGAAGCCGCTGGCCGCGTACAGGCCGCCCGCGGCCTCGAGCGTGTGATGGGTGTCGAGGACGAGCTCTGCCGCACCCCATTCGCGCGCGCGACGCTCGAGATCGGCGAGGAGCATCCGCCCCCACCCCCGTCCGCGCGTCGCGGGGGAGAGGTACAGGTGCTTGACCTCGTAGCGGACCCCTGCGGGGCCGTCGGGAACGCGACGGATGCCGCCGCAGCCGACCGGCGCCCCGTCGTCGTCACGCACGATCACGAACACGCCCGCGGGCGGCTCGAACGCGGCGGGATCGGGGAACACGGTGCGGTAGCCGCCGCCGGGGAAGATCTCGGCGCGCAGCGCGAAGTAGTCGGCGAGGAGGGCATGCGCTTCGGGTGAGTCGACGGATGCCTCGACGATTTCGACCATCCTTCGATCCTAGGTCGCGCGGCCGGCGTCTCCGCCCGCCCGATTAGGCTGGACGCATGACGACGCGCGTGGCCATCGTGGGCGGAACCGGCAAGCTCGGCGGCATCATCCGCTCCGTCGTCGAAGCCGAGGACGGATTCGAAGCGCACGCCGTGCTGTCGTCGAAGTCGACGCTGGATGAGCTCGAGGGCGCCGACCTCGTGGTCGACGCGTCGTCGCCCGCCGTGTCGATCGACGTCGTCCGCGCCGCGATCGAGCGCGGCATCAACGTGCTCGTGGGAACGTCGGGCTGGTCGGCCGAGCGCATCGCCCTCGTGCGCCCGCTCGTGACGGCCGCCGGGACCGGCGCCGTGTTCATCCCCAACTTCTCGCTGGGCTCGGTGCTCAGCACGGCGCTCGCCGCCGCGGCGGCGCCGTTCTTCCCGTCGATCGAGATCGTCGAGGCGCACCGCGAGACGAAGATCGACTCGCCGAGCGGCACCGCCGTGCGCACCGCAGAGCTCATCGCGGCGGCGCGCGGCGCGGTCGGTCCGGTGGAGTCGCCGCACGTCGATCAGCGCGCCCGCGGCCAGCAGGTCGCGAGCGTTCCCGTGCACTCGCTGCGTCGCCCGGGCGTCGTCGCGAAGCAGGACGTGATCCTCTCCGGACCGGGGGAGTCGGTGACCATCACGCACGACACGCTCGACCCGGCCCGTGCGTATGCGCCCGGCATCCGCATCGCCCTTCGCGCTGCGCGCGACGCGCAGGGCGTCGTCGTCGGCCTCGACAGCTTCATCGACCTGGGCGTGCGCATGCCGGGCACGGTCGAGGAGCCGCCCGTCGCCGACGGAGACGTCTCGGGCCAGGTCGCCGGCGTGACCCCCGCATGAGCGCGCGCATCGGCGTCTTCGTCATCGCGGCGGCGCTCGCGCTGTACATCGTGCTGGTGGGGCAGCGGGCCGTGCTGCTGCTCATGAGCGGCGACGTGGTGGGCACACTCATGGGCGTCGCCCTCGTCGTGCTGCCGCTCATCGCGGCATGGGGGCTCGGGCGCGAGCTGTGGTTCGGCGTGCGCGCCGAGCAGCTCGCGCGCCGCCTGGAGGCCGAGGGTGCCGTGCCGACCGAGGAGGTCGCGGTGCGCCCGAGCGGTCGTGTGCTGCGCGAGGACGGCGACGCGATCTTTCCCGCGTATCGCCGCGCGGCGGAGGAGAATCCGGACGACTGGCGCGCGTGGTATCGCCTCGGCCTCGCGTACGACGCCGCGGGCGACCGCCGCCGCGCGCGGGAGGCCGTCCGTCGCGCGATCCGCCTCGAGTCGGGCGAGCGCAAGGCGTCTTCCGGGGCCTGAGCGCCCCGGAAGACGCCGAGATTGCGCGAATGACCGCGCGGCGGCGCATCCGGTCGTCGTTCGCGCAATCTCGGCGGGAGTAGGCGACGGGCGAGGGGTGGTCAGACCGCGGGGGGCACGGCCGCGGCGACCGCGTCCTCGACGCGCGGGTGCGCCCACGTGAAGCCCGACGCCTCGAGCTTCTCAGGCACGACGTGCAGGTCCGAGGTCAGGAGCGCCTCGGTCGCGTCGCCGCCGAGCACGAGCTTCATGCCCCACTCCGGCGCGCGCACGAGGTAGGGGCGGTTCATGCGGAGAGCCAGCGCGAAGCCGAGGTCGTTGGCTGTCGCGCGCGTGGGGCCGGTGAGGTTGACGGGTCCGTCCAGACCCGCGTCGATGACGTGACGGATTCCGCGCACCGCGTCCTCGAGCGAGATCCACGGCCACGCCTGGGTGCCGCGCCCGATGGGGCCGCTCACCCCGAAGCGCGTGAGGAGGATGAGCGGCTTGAGGATGCCCTCCCGGTGCACGATCGGCGCCGTCCGGAGCACCGCGACCCGCGCGCTCCGCCCCGCCGCGAACGCGGCCGTCTCCCATTCGCCGACGAGATCCGCGAGGAAGGACTCGCCGCGTGGGGAGTCCTCGGTGAGCCGGCGGCCGGGCGCCGACCCGTAGTAGCCCGCGGCGGACGCGGACACGAAGGGCGGGGCATCCGACCCCAGTTCGCGCACGGCGCGCGCGATCGCCTGCGTCGGGGTGATGCGCGACCAGAGGAGGGTGTTCTTGTACTTTCCCGTCCACGGAAAGCGGCCGATGCTCGCGCCGTTCAGCCCGACGACGGCGTCGGCGCCCTCGAGCACGCCCGGGTCGAGCGGCTCGGCTCGCGTGAGCCACTCCACCTCATCCGGATGCTCGGCCGGACGCCGGACGAGCCGGGTCACCGCGACGCCGTCCGCGCGGAGGCTGTCGGCGAGAGCACGCCCGATCAGGCCGGACGCGCCGCCGATGACGACGCGCCGGCCACGATCGGATTCAGGCAAGCGTCGCCTCGAGGGTGATCTCGATGCCCGCGAGCGCCTGCGACACGGGGCATCCGGCCTTCGCGGCCTGCGCGATGCGCTCGAAGTCCTCGGGCTCGATGCCCGGCACCACCGCGTTGACGTTGAGGTGGCTGCCGGTGATGCCGGTGCCCGGCTTGAACGTGACGGATGCCGTCGTGTCGATCGACTCCGGGGGAGTGCCGTTCTGCGCCAGTTCGTGCGACAGCGCCATGCTGAAGCACGACGAGTGCGCCGCCGCGATGAGCTCCTCGGGGGTCGTCGTGGAGCTGGACCCCTCGCTGCGGGCCTTCCAGTTCACGTCGAACGTGCCGGTGCCCGAAGAGACCAGGGTGACCGTGCCCTGGCCATCGGCAAGGCTGCCCTGCCAAGCGGTGGTGGCTTCGCTCGTGACGGTCATCGGTACCTCCTTGTCGCCGGCATCCGCCGTTCGGACGCCGTTCCGTCAGCCTAGCCACGCCGCACGGGCGACGCGATGGATTGACGCGGTGTCGTCAGGCCGCGGCACGCTCGCGGCCGACCAGGCCCATGCGCTGCAGCAGGAGGTAGAGCTGGCACCCGAGGCACAGCCCGAACACGGCGTTGAGGAACGCCGCGACGAAGGCCATCGCTGCCGCGATCGGCAGTGCCCACGGCACTCCGACGAGGTGCAGCATGAGCCCGACCGCGGTGACGAGCAGGCCGACGCCCTGCGCGAAGCGCGGCGGGCGCGGGTCTTCGAGCTCGGTGGGCGGGCTCAGGCGCGGCTGCACCGCCTTGCGGTAGAGGACACCCCACGGCGCGGTGCGCGGCGAGAGCACGCCCCACAGGAACAGGAGCGCGATCACGAGCAGCAGCAGGAAGGCGGGGTCGAGGACGCGCTGCGCGAGGGACGCGTAGCGGATCGCCCACTCGGCGCCGGGAATGAACGTCGCGTCGGCGAGTGGCTGGTAGGCGAACCACACCGCGTCCGCGCGCGCCGTCGACAGCCCGGTGAGACCCAGGAGCACGTCGACGAGCAGCAGGAAGCTCGTGATGCCCGCGGCGAAACGGGGTCCTCGGGGGTCGATGCCGCGGGCGGGGGCGTCAGACATGGGTGGCCGTCTCCGAGGTCAGGCGTGCGAGCTCGAGCTCGAGCACGTCGCGGTTGGGGGCGCCGCCGAATCGGGTCTGGACGGCGCCGTCGCGGTCGAGGATGAGCGTGGTGGGGGTCTGCAGCACGTGGAAGTGGCGCGCGATGTCGGGCCGGTGCGTCAGGTCGATGTCGAGATGGCGCACGCCCTCGTGGGCGGCGGCCACAGCGGCGAGCGTGCGGTGCACTCCGGGGCAGCGCGCGCACAGCTCGGTGGAGAACTGCAGCAGCGTCGCGTTCTCGCCGAGGCCGTCGGCGCCGAGGCGCTCGGGCTGCACGATCTCGTGCGGGATGTGGCGGCGGGGGCGGTTCTGGCGCCAGCGGAGGAAGACGCCGAGGGCGACCGTCGCCGCGAGCAGCACGGCGAGGCCGACGAGAGCGCTCACGAGATCCACAACGAGCCAGGCTAACTGCAATCACCTGAATGGAGGCCGGATGCGGCGCAGTATGACGAAACGGACGTAACACGGCGTCGGCCCCGGCTGCTCTCCGATGGCGGCGGGCGCGGCTAGTGTGGCAGGCGTGACCGACGAAGCCATCACCGAGCCCGAGATCGAGTTCCGCAGCGACGTCACCGTCGAGATCGTGCGCGCGAGCGCGTCCGACTCCGACGTGCTCTTCGCCGCGCGCGTGTCGACGATGGGCGAGCAGACGCTCGAGTCCGCGGCCGCGGGCACCGAGGCATCCGCTCGCGATCGCGGCCTCATCAACTACCTCATGCGCGACCGGCACGGATCGCCGTTCGAGCACAACTCGATGACCTTCTACGTGCAGGCGCCGATCTTCGTGTTCCGCGAGTTCATGCGGCACCGCATCGCGTCGTACAACGAGGAGTCCGGTCGCTACCGCGAGCTGCGCCCCGTGTTCTACGTGCCCGCGCCCGATCGGCGGCTCGTTCAGGTCGGCAAGCCCGGCGCGTACGAGTTCCTCGAGGGCACGCCCGAACAGGCGGCGATCGTCGACGAGGCGACCCGCGAGGCATCCGTGCATGCGTTCCGTGCGTATCAGCGGATGCTGGACGCCGGCGTCGCCCGCGAGGTCGCGCGCATCGTGCTGCCGCTGAACATCTACTCGTCGATGTACGTGACGATGAACGCGCGCTCGCTCATGAACTTCCTCTCGCTGCGCACGAAGGTCGAAGGCACGCACTTCCCGTCGTTCCCGCAGCGCGAGATCGAGATGTGCGCCGAGAAGATGGAGGCGATCTGGCGCGACCTCATGCCGCTGACCCACGCCGCGTTCAACGCCAACGGGCGCGTCGCGCCGTGATCCGAGGACGGATGCGACAGGAGGCGATGTGACGACAGCGCTCATCACCGGCGCCAGCTCCGGCCTGGGCGCCGAGTTCTCCCGGCAGCTGGCGGCGCGTGGCGCCGACCTCGTGCTCGTCGCGCGAGACCGCGAGGCGCTCGACGAGCTGGCGGCACGGCTGACGTCGAGGTATCGCGTGCAGTGCGAGGTGCTCGTCGCCGATCTCGCCAAGCCCCGGCAGCGCGCGAAGGTCGTCGAGCGCATCGTCGACGAGGAGCGCCCGATCGAGGTGCTCGTGAACAACGCGGGGTTCGGCCTGCCGCTCGCGTTCGAGCGCAACGACATCGAAGACGAGGCGCGGCACCTCGCGGTGCACGTCGAGGCGCCCATGCGGTTCATGCACGCGGCGCTGCAGTCGATGCTCGCGCACGGCCACGGACGCATCATCAACGTCGCTTCGGTGGCCGCGTTCACCCCGCGCTCCACGTACGGCGCCGTCAAGGCATGGATCGTGAGCTTCAGCCGCTGGGCGAACACCGCGTACCGCTCGCGCGGCGTCACCGTCACCGCGGTGTGCCCCGGCTACACGCACACGAACTTCCACGAGCGCGCCGGGCTCCCGCCGGGGCAGGAGGGCGTGCCGGCGTTCATGTGGCTCGACGCGCCGGCGGTCGTGGGCCAGGCGCTGCGCGATTCCGCGCGGGGCAAGGCGGTGTCGATCCCGTCGCTGCGCTACAAGGCGATCGTCGCGGTGTCGCGGATCCTGCCAGCGGGCGTCGTCGCCTCCGCAGCGCGGCGCGGCCGCTGAGCGGTGTCGGAAACAGGCCGGAACACGGAACGGCCGCCCCTCGCGAACCGATAACCTGAACACCATGACGCATACGGGCAACCCCTTCGGACAGGTGCTCGTCGCGCTCGTCACCCCCATGACGGCCGACGGTGAGGTCGACTGGCCCGCCGTCGAGAAGCACATCGACGACGTCATCACGGCAGGAGCCGACGGCGTCGTCGTGACCGGCACGACGGGCGAGACCTCGACGCTCACCGACGCCGAGAAGGTCCGCCTCGTCGAGGTCGGCAAGGACGTGGCATCCGGCCGCGCCAAGATCATCACGGGCGGCGGCTCCAACGAGACCGCGCACGCGATCGAGCTCTACAAGGCGAGCGAGCGCGCGGGGGCCGACGGCATCATGATCGTGACGCCGTACTACAACAAGCCCACGCAGGCCGGCATCCTGACGCACTTCCGGCTCGTCGCCGACGCGACCGACCTCCCGGTGATCCTGTACGACATCCCGGGTCGCACGGGCGTCCCGATCACGTACGAGACGATCCTGCGTCTCGCGAAGCATCCGAACATCCTCGCCATCAAAGACGCCAAGGGCGATTTCAGCGAGGTGAGCCGCGTGCTCAACCAGACCGACCTCATGTACTTCTCCGGCGACGACGCGAACGTGCTCCCGCATCTCTCGATCGGCGCGACCGGGCTCATCGGGGTCACCGCGAACATCGCGGCGCAACCGTATCGCGAGATCGTCGACGCCGTGAACGCGGGAGACCTGCACCGAGCGACGGCCGCGCATAAGAAACTCGAGCCGCTCGTGCGCGCGGTGATGACGCACGTGCCCGGCACCGTGTCGGCGAAGTACATCCTGCACGGCCTCGGCCGCATCGGCAGCCCGCGCGTGCGCCTGCCGCTCGTGGGGCCGGAGGAGTGGGAAGCCGCGAAGATCGAGGACGAGCTCGCTCTCGTGCGCGACGTGCCCGGTGCCGACTTCTCCAACTTCCGCCCCGACCGCAACGCCGCCGCGGGCGGCGCATTGCCGAAGGTCTCCGGCACGACGAGATGAGGGCGGTCCGTCGGGCGCGCGGCGCCCGATGACGCGAGAGGCGGATGCCGCGTGGCATCCGTCGAGGAAAGGCGATCGGAAGGCGATCAATGCCCAACACCGTGTACGACCCGCCGGCTCTTGCCCAAGGCACGCTGCGCGTCACGCCGCTCGGCGGGCTCGGCGAGGTCGGCCGCAACATGACGGTCTTCGAGTACGGGGGCAAGCTCCTCGTGGTCGACTGCGGCGTGCTGTTCCCCGAGGAGCACCAGCCGGGCGTCGACCTGATCCTGCCCGACTTCGAGCCCATCAAGGAGCGTCTCGACGACATCGTCGGCCTCGTGCTGACGCACGGCCACGAGGACCACATCGGCGCGGTGCCGTACCTGCTCAAGCTCAAGAGCGACATCCCGATCCTCGGCTCCGGCCTCACGCTCGCGCTCACCGAAGCGAAGCTCAAGGAGCACCGGATCAAGCCGTACAGCCTCACCGTCGCCGAGGGGCAGCGCGAGAACGTCGGCCCCTTCGACCTCGAGTTCATCGCGGTGAACCACTCGATCCCCGACGCGCTCGCGGTCGCGATCCGAACCCCCGCGGGCACCGTCCTCGCGACGGGCGACTTCAAGATGGACCAGCTGCCCCTCGACGGACGCCTCACCGACCTGCGCGCGTTCGCACGGCTGGGGGAGGAAGGCGTCGATCTCTTCCTGCCAGACTCGACGAACGCGGATGTCCCGGGCTTCACGCCGCTCGAGCGCTCGATCGGCCCCGTGCTCGACCAGGTGATCGCGAAGGCGCCGCGTCGCGTCATCGTCGCGAGCTTCGCGAGCCACGTGCACCGCGTGCAGCAGGTGATCGACGCCGCGTACGCGCACGGCCGTCGTGTCGCGTTCCTCGGGCGCAGCATGGTGCGCAACATGACGATCGCCGAGGAGCTCGGCTACCTCAACGTCCCCGAGGGCGTGCTCATCGACTACAAGCAGGCGCGCGAGCTGCCCGACGACCGGATCGTGTACATGTCGACGGGATCGCAGGGCGAGCCGATGGCGGTCCTGTCCCGCATGGCGAACCTCGACCACGAGATCGAGCCCGGACCGGGCGACACCGTGATCCTCGCGTCGAGCCTCATCCCGGGCAACGAGAACGCGGTGTACCGCGTGATCGACGGACTCACGAAGCTCGGCGCGAATGTCGTGCACAAGGGCAACGCGAAGGTGCACGTCTCGGGGCACGCGGCCGCGGGTGAGCTGCTCTACTGCTACAACATCCTCCAGCCGCGAAACGTGCTGCCTGTGCACGGCGAGTTCCGTCACCTGCGTGCGAACGCCGCCCTCGCGCAGGACACGGGCATCGCGCCGGAGCGCACGATCATCGGCGAGAACGGCACCGTCGTCGACCTGCGCGACGGCGAGGCATCCGTCGTCGGTCAGCTCGACCTCGGCTTCGTGTACGTCGACGGCTCGACCGTGGGCGAGATCACCGAGGCCGACCTCAAGGACCGCCGGATCCTCGGCGAGGAGGGGTTCATCTCGGTGATCGTCGTGGTCGACGCCGCGACCGGCAAGATCATCTCCGGCCCCGAGATCCACGCGCGCGGCTTCGCGGAGGACGACGCGGTGTTCGACTCGGTCAAGCCGAAGATCGCCTCCGCGCTGACCGAGGCCGCGCAGTCGGGCGTGCGCGACACGCACGCGCTGTCGCAGGTCGTGCGGCGCACGATCGGTCGCTGGGTCAACCAGTCGCTGCGTCGGCGCCCCATGATCGTGCCCCTCGTGATCGAGGCGTAGCCCCCTCGGATCCCGCCCCCGCGGAGCCCGCGCGGTGCGCCGCGTGGCTACCTGGCGATGTCGTCCGGCGCGCTTACGGTGGAATCTATGGCCAGGAGCTCCAGCCCGACCACGAACGGTCGCGCGCCCGCGAAGGGCTCGTCTTCGCGCGCGTCGAAGTCCTCCGCGGGGTCGAAGGGCGACGCCCCCACGAAGGCGCGCTCCGCGCCGGCTCCGCGTCGGTACGTCGGCGAGCCAGAGCGGCCGCCGGTGATCGTGCGCCTGTGGCTCGGCCTCGCGCACGCGACGGGCGCGCTGTTCCGCGCGTTCGGGCCCGAGACGCTCGAGAAGGAGCAGCGTCGCGACGGCTTCCCGCTCCTGCTCGTGCTCCTCGCGGTCGCGGGCGCCATCGTGGAGTGGTTCTTCATCGGCAACGACGTCGCGGGCACGATCAGCGACTACACCGCGGGAGCGCTCGTGGGCCGCGAGGCGTTCGTGCTGCCCGTGCTGCTTCTGCTGCTCGCGGGCTGGATGTTCCGGCATCCGTCGTCCGTGCACGACAACGGGCGCATCGGCATCGGCTTCGGCCTGCTGCTGTGGACGATCGCGGGCTTCTGCCACATCGCGGGCGGCCGCCCGCAGCCGCCCCAGGGGCTGCCCGCGCTCAGCGAGGCGGGCGGCCTGTTCGGCTGGATGATCGGCGAGCCGCTCGCACTCGGCCTCACCGACATCGGCGCGTACATCGTGCTGTCGCTGCTGGCGGCGCTGAGCATCCTCATCATCACGAAGACGCCGCCGAACCGCATCGGCCGCAGGCTGGGCGAGCTGTACACGTGGATGTTCGACGCCGAGCCGCGCACGGCCGACGACGCGGCATCCGATTCCTCGACCGAGTCCGAAGACCCGTCGCTGCCGTGGTGGCGTCGCAACAAGACCGGCCGCGAGAAGGACCCCGACGAGGGCTCGATCTCGAGCGATCTGACCGAGCTCCTGCCGCCCGGGTCGTCGGAGGGCGGGTTCGAGCAGGCGATCACGCCTCCGGTGATGCCGGATGCCGCGACCGAGGTCATCGTGCCGTCGGCGCCGCCCGTGCCGTCGCAGGGCAAGGGCGGCACGGCGCTCGTCGACGACTCCGCCGCACCGCACGACGACGGCACGCTGCCCGGGCTCTCGGGGCTCGGAGGCGATGGTCCGCGCACGCCGCCGTCGGCGCCGTACCGGCTGCCGTCGGTGTCGTCGCTCGCGGCGGGGACGCCGCACAAGGCGCGCTCGCAGGCCAACGACGACACCGTGCGGGCCATCACGGGCGTGCTCGAGCAGTTCGGCGTCGACGCCCGCGTGACGGGCTTCTCGCGTGGTCCGACAGTGACGCAGTACGAGATCGAACTCGGTCCGGGAGTCAAGGTCGAGCGCATCACGGCGCTCACGAACAACATCGCGTACGCCGTCGCCTCGAACGAGGTGCGCATCCTCGCGCCGATCCCGGGCAAGAGCGCGATCGGGGTCGAGATCCCCAACACCGACCGCGAGATCGTGACGCTCGGCGATGTGCTGCGCTCGGACGCAGCGCAGCGGTCGACGCATCCGATGACCATCGGTGTCGGAAAGGACGTCGGCGGCGGCTACGTCGTGGCGAACCTCGCGAAGATGCCGCACCTGCTCGTCGCGGGCTCCACCGGCTCCGGCAAGTCGAGCTTCGTGAACTCGATGATCACGAGCCTGCTCATGCGCGCTAAGCCGTCCGAGGTGCGGATGGTCCTGATCGACCCCAAGCGCGTCGAGCTCACGAACTACGCCGGCGTGCCGCACCTCATCACGCCCATCATCACGAACCCCAAGAAGGCCGCCGAGGCGCTGCAGTGGGTCGTGAAGGAGATGGACATGCGGTACGACGACCTCGCGTCGTTCGGGTTCCGCCACATCGACGACTTCAACCGCGCGGTGCGGGCGGGCGAGGTGAACGTCCCCGCCGGCAGCGAGCGGGTGCTCAAGCCCTATCCGTACCTGCTCGTCGTCGTCGACGAGCTCGCCGACCTCATGATGGTCGCCCCGCGCGACGTCGAGGAGTCGATCGTCCGCATCACGCAGCTGGCCCGTGCGAGCGGCATCCACCTGGTCCTGGCGACGCAGCGTCCGTCGGTGGACGTCGTCACGGGTCTCATCAAGGCGAACGTGCCGTCTCG
>NZ_DASRXZ010000032.1:0-12651 GCF_035687345.1 Microbacterium sp. | reverse complement strand
GCCGCCGTTGCGCGCGTGATAGCCGGTGGAGAAGTCCTCGATCACGTCGACCCGGATGCTCGGATCCGCCTCGAGCAGGGTCCGCACGATGTGGTCGCGCTCGACGTCGA
The DNA here is from genome assembly GCF_035687345.1 of Microbacterium sp. Taxonomy (GTDB): domain Bacteria; phylum Actinomycetota; class Actinomycetes; order Actinomycetales; family Microbacteriaceae; genus Microbacterium. The sequence goes on along the minus strand of NZ_DASRXZ010000032.1, from coordinate 12,541 downwards.
TGTCGTCGTCGATGCGATGCGTGATCTGCAGCGTGAACAGCGACAGGCCGACCGCTGTGTCGAACGTGCCGGCGGCGAGCCAGTCCACGCGGCGTCCGCCGGGCAGGAGCCAGTCGTCGGGGCAGCGCCAGAACCGCACGTGGTGGCGCTTGCCGGGGCTGCCGTCGACCTCCTGCTGGTACGCGAAGTCCTGCTGCCGCCCGAAGAGGAACAGCGGACTCACCGGCGCCTCGTCGTAGCTGCGGCGCGTGAGCGTCGACACCACGATGCGCCACGACGAGCGGAGCGTCACAGGGTCGGCCTTCGTCCAGCCGGCGGCACTCATGGCTCGATGGATCTGCTCCTCCGTGCCCATGAACGCGAGGTTGACGGGGTCGCCGAGCAGTCCGTCGCTCGTGCGCGTACGCCCGATGAAGTAGTCCGGTACGTAGATCGTCGTCAGGATGCGGTGCAGCCGCGGAAGCACGAGATACGCGAGCAGCGCCCAGAACACGATCCCCGCGAGGATCCCCCACCACCCGAGCGCGAACGTCTCGGTCAGGCTCAGATAGGCGAGCCAGATCGCCGCCGCGCCCGCGAAGACGAAGAAGAACCAGTCGACCGCGATTCCGCGCGACCACCGCCGAGGCCGCTGCGCGGTCTGCTTCTCGGTCGCGGTCGTCTTGCTCATCGCCGGCTCATACGGGCGGTGCGCCCCACAGGGGAGTGGTCGGCCGATACGCGAGGGCGGATGCCGCGGCATCCGGTTGCAGCTCCGCGATCGTCGCCGGGTGCCAGTGCGGGTCGCGGTCCTTGTCGATGAGCTGCGCACGGATGCCCTCGACGAGGTCGGGCTGCGTCGTGGCGAACCACATGACGAGGCCGTACTCCTGCGCGAGCGCGTCGCGCAGCGACGGCAGCTCGCGTGCCCGGCGCACCGCCGCGAGCGTGACCGCGAGGGCGGTGGGCGAGAGTTCCGCGAGGGTGTCGGCGGTCGCGCGCGCTTCGTCTCGCCGGCGCTCGCTCAGCGTCCGGGAGGATGCGAGCGCTCGCAGGCGCTCCACGATCTCTGCGACGGTGTCGGCCGAGAAGGCGTCGTCGATCCAGGAGCGGGCGGCCTCGAGCGAGGGTGCGCCCGTGGCGGCTCGGTCCTTCGACAGGCTCAGGAACCGCTCGAGTCGCTCGACGACGTCTCCTTCCCCCGGTTGCTGAGCCGCGTCCTCCGGTTGCTGAGCCGCGCCCCCCGGTTGCTGAGCCTGTCGAAGCACGAGCGCCTCCCGCAGCTCCCCCAACCGCTCCGACGGCACGATGGCGTCCGCGAACCCGGCGTACACGGCATCCGCGGCGCCCATCGTCGCCCCCGTCAGTCCGAGGTACTCGCCCAGCCGTCCCGGCGCGCGGCCGAGCAGCCACGTGCCGCCGACGTCGGGCGTGAACCCGATGCGCGTCTCGGGCATCGCGAGCTTCGAGCGCTCGGTCACGACGCGCACACGCGCGTGACCGGCCAGCCCGATGCCGCCGCCCATGGTGATGCCGTCCGCCAGCGCGATGACGGGCTTCGGATACTCCGCGATGCGGGCGTTGAGCGCATACTCCGAGCGGAAGAACTCGCCCGTCGCCTCGGGATCGCCACCCACGATCTGCTGGTGCAGCGTGCGCACGTCGCCACCCGCGCAGAACCCGCGATCGCCTTCGCCGTCGAGGAGCACGGCGTGCACGTCGGGGTCGTCCTCCCACGCGTCGAGCGCGGCGGTGAGCTCGCGGATCATCCCGAGGTCGAGCGCGTTGATCGCCCGCGGCCGGTTGAGCGTGAGCCGCCCCAGCCCGCCCGCGGCTCGCACGAGCACGGGGGGATCGACGGATGCTGCGCCCTCGGTCATCACGGGGAAAGGCTACCGGGGTCAGCGGACCGGTTCGGGGCTGCGCCCCGACACCGGATCATCGGAGGAGGCGCTCCACGAGCTCCTCCACGACCCCGTCCGCCGACAGGCCGGTGTCGATCGGCACGGTGAGGCGATCGAGCATGAGCCCGTCGAGGGCGTAATGGAACAGGGCGATCTCGGTGCGTCCGCCAGGAAGCCCTGCCTGCGCGTTGAAGGCGACGTCGTCTTCGAACGAGCGCTGCCGCCATGCACCGAGCGTCTGCGCGACCGACGGGCGGCGCGATGCCTCCAGTCTCAGCTCGAACAGCGCGAGGGTCACCTGCGGGTCGGCGGTGAGCCGGCGAACGATGTCGCGCACGTAGTCGGCGAAGAGCGCGCGGTCGGGTGTGCGGCCCGCGAGGGGCGCGAGAACGACCGGGTCGGGAGTCAGTCGCTCCGCGATGCGGTCGACGAGCGCCGCGATGAGGTCGTCGCGGGTCGCGAAGTAGTTCGAGGCGGTGCCCCGAGGAACACCTGCGGCCGCATCGACAGCTCGGTGCGTGAGGCCGCGAGCGCCCTCCTCGGCGAGCACGCGGATGCCCGCGTCGGCGAGCGCTGAGCGTCGTTCGTCGTTGCGGGCCATGGCGTCATACTAGCCAAACCACGACGGCTGTCGTACTGTAACTACGACACATGTCGTGATTGGAGCACTTCCCATGCGAGAACTCGTCTACTACGTCGCCGTCACCCTCGACGGGTGCATCGCCGACCCCGACGGCGGTTACGACGCCTTCCTCATCGAAGGCGACCACAGTTCGGTGGTGCTCGGCGAGTACGCGGACGCCCTCCCGGCCCACGCGCACGCCGCGCTGGGAACCACTCCGCCCGGAACCCGGTTCGACACCGTGATCATGGGCTGGAACACCCTGCTCCCCGCCCTCGACGTCGGCATCGCGAGCCCCTACCCGCACCTGCGCCAGGTCGTCGCGAGCCGGCGCGACCGCGAGCACGACCCCGCGATCACGCTCACCGACGACCCGCTCGCCACCGTCCGCGCCTTGAAGGAGGATGACGGCCTCGACATCTGGCTCGCAGGCGGAGGCGAGCTCGCCGGCGCGCTGCTCCCCGAGATCGACCGCCTCGTGCTCAAGCGGAACCCCTTCGCGTTCGGCTCGGGCATCCCGCTGTTCGGTCGGGCACCGTGCGAGCCCCGCCGGTTCGCCCTGACCGAGGTGCGCGCTTTCGAGTCGGGCGTCGTCGTCGAGGAGTACGTGCGCGAATCGGAGTTCTGACGGATGCGGCATCCGCCGTCTGCGCCCGCCGACCCGCTCCCTGGGGAGATTTCCCTTCGTCGGTCCCGACTTTCCGACAAGATAAGGGGGACAGCACACTAGGCGAGAGGGTGGCGAATGCCCGAAGGACTTGCGCTGGAATTCTCGGGCTTGACCAAGCGGTTCGGAGCGGTGACCGCAGTCTCTGACTTCACCGCTCACGTCGAGCCGGGCTTGGTGACCGGATTCCTCGGTCCCAACGGCGCCGGCAAGACCACCACCCTGCGTGTGCTGCTCGGCCTCGTGCGCCCGACCGCCGGCACGGCGACGATCGGCGGCCTGCCGTACGCGAAGCTCAAACAGCCCCTGCAGACCGTGGGCGCGGTTCTCGAAGCGTCGAGCTTCCACCCTGGCCGTTCGGGTGCGGCGCACCTGAAGGCGTACGCGCAGGCGGCGTCGCTGCCGACGTCGCGCGTCGACGAGGTGCTCGGTCTCGTAGGACTCGCGGATGCCGCCGGCCGCAAGGTCGGCGGCTACTCGCTCGGCATGCGCCAGCGTCTCGGCCTCGCCTACGCGCTGCTCGGAGACCCCGGCGTGCTCGTGCTCGACGAGCCCGCGAACGGCCTCGACCCCGAGGGCATCAAGTGGATGCGCGTGCTCCTGCGCCAGCTCGCGCGCGAAGGGCGCACGGTGCTCGTGTCGTCGCACCTGCTCGCCGAGGTGCAGCAGACGGTCGACTCGCTGCTGATCATCTCGCAGGGCCGGCTCGTGTTCCAGGGACCCCTCGAAGACCTCGCCGACCCCACCGAGTACGCCACGGTCGTCGACTCCCCCGACCGCCCCGCGCTCCTCGCCGCCCTCACCGCGGCCGACGTGCCGTACGAGCTCCTGCGTTCGGGCGTCACGATCCGCGGCATCGAGCCGGCACGCGTCGGTGCGGTCGCGGCCGCCGCCGGCGTCGCGCTGTCGGCACTCCAGCAGCGCGGCCCCGCGCTGGAAGAGGTGTTCCTCGACCTCGTCAACGGCGCGCGGGTGCATCCGAGCGCAGCGGGCGTCGCGGTCGTCGAAGCCGGCGAGACGGATGCCGCACCCGCCGTCGCCGCAGCAGAGACGCCCAGCGGTGAATCGGCTGAACCCGAGACGCCGGACGCCGCAGGCGGCGAGGCCGAAGCGGCCGCATCCGATACGGTTCCCGTCGAACCGGCCGAGCCCGGCGGCCCCGTGCCCGTCGGTCACACCGAGCCCGACGAGCTCGAGCCCGAAGACGAAGCCGCGGCGGCCGACGCCGAGGCCGCCGAGACGTCGACGCTCTCGGCGACGTTCGACACCGAGACGGGCGGAACGCCGCAAGCGGCGTTCGTCTCCAGCGCGATCGCCGCGGCGGCAGCCGCCTACCGCGACGACGAGCCGACATCGTACGAGCCGGCGGCGACGGAGACGCCGGACGAGACGACGGATGCGGCGGCCGAGGCGCCGAGCGACGAGGAGTCCGCGGCATCCGAAGCGACGCCTGCCGACTCCGAGTCCCCCCTCGACGAAGCGCCTGCGGTCGACGTCGATCCCGCGACGCCCATCACCGCCTCGTTCGCGGTCGCGAGCACGGGGATCATCGACATCGTTCCGCCGCCGTCGGACGCCTCGACCGATTCGGCTGCCGAGGCTGGGGCCGAGGACTCCGATGTCGACGTCGAAGCCCTGGATGACGTCGATGAGGAGCTCACCAGCGCAGACGAGGAGCGCGTGTTCGCGATGCCCGCAGCAGGCGGCGCCGACGACACCGACCTCCCGGAGGACTCCGACGTCGATGTGGAGGCGATCGGGGAGATCGACGAAGAGCTCTCCACGCCCGACCTCAGCGACGACGAGGCGGCGGGTGAGGCATCCGTCTCGTCGCCCGACGTCGAAGGCGACGAGCAGCGGCCGTGGGGCGAGTACGTCAAGACCGAGGCGGATCTCGAGGCCGACCGGTTCTTCGCGGCGTTCGACGGGAGCTCCGAGTCGAGCGACGACGCGAGTGAGGCCCCCGACGGCGGTGGCGAAAGCCCGCCGGACGACACCGGCGGCGGAGAGGGAGAGCCCGCCGAAGCCACCGAAGAGAACCAGGACGAGCACGAAGGGGGTGAGCCTCGATGAGCGTGGTCGCCGCGAGCCGTTCCGAATTCACGAAGCAGTTCTCGACGTCGATGTGGTGGATCCTCGCGATCGTCCTCGTCGCGTACGTCGGGTTCACCGCCGCCGTGCTCGCCTTCGCCCTGGCGGCATCGACCACCGGCGCGATCGGCGGCGAAGGGCCGTCTCTGCCGGCGGAGCAGATCAGCCCGCTGCTCTACAGCGTCGGCACCGCGGTCGGGTACGTCTTCCCGCTCTTGATCGGCACGCTCATGGTGACGACGGAGTTCCGCCACAAGACGCTCACCCCGACGTTCCTCGCGACGCCGCGTCGCGGCACGGTGCTGTGGGCGAAGATCGTGGTCGGCATCGTCGTCGGCGCGCTGTTCGGCGTGATCGGCGTCATCGCATCGGTCGGGCCGGCGGCGGCGTTCCTCGTCGGCTACGGCCTCGACACCGACTTCGCATCCGCCGACACGTGGGCCCTGCTCGGCCGCATGCTCATCGCGTATGTGCTGTGGGTCGTGATCGGCATCGGCGTCGGCGCGCTCGTGCGCAACCAGGTCGGCGCGGTCGTCGGCGTGCTCGTGTTCACCCAGTTCCTCGAGCCGGTCGCACGCGCAGCAGCGGCATTCGTCGAGCAGATCGAGCCGGTCGTGCGCTACCTGCCCGGCGCGGCGAGCGACGCGCTCGTCGGTGCGAGCATCTTCACGCTGTCGGCCGGACCCGGCGGAGGCACCGGCGACCCGCTCGAGTGGTGGGCCGGAGGGCTCGTGCTGCTCGCGTACGCGGTCGTGGCGCTGCTGCTCGGCTACTTCACGAGCTGGCGTCGCGACGTCTCGTAGCCCATACGCGGACCGGCGTGGCACGCCCGTGCCCTCTGCCGGTCCCTGAGCGAGGAGCGCAGCGACGAGACGAAGGGCGCGTGCGTGGTGCGCTTCGTCTCGCTGCGCTCGCTCAGCATCCGGAAGCGGCGCAGAGACGCCTCAGGTCGCGGGCGCGGGACTCGGCGCGGGCCGCGGCTTCTTCTTCTTGCCGCCCGGCTTCGGCCCGGCGCCGCCCTCGGGCTGCACCGGCACGGGAGCCGTTGCCGCGATCTCGGTGACCTCGGCGAGCTCCGCCTCGCCGTCCAGCTGAAGCGCTTGCACGAGCGCGAGGCCGTGACGGGTCGTGAGGATCACGCGATCGAACTCGTCGTGCCCCTCGAGATCGATCACGACGCCCGCGCGGTGGCGCCGGATGAGCGCGAAGTCCGTGCCGCCGGCCGACTTCCACGTGCCCATCGCAGCGATCCCCCACAGGTGCGTGCCGGGATCGGGAACACCCCGCAGCCACATCCACGCATCCTCGGTGAGCTGCACCTTCTTGATGGTGGACCGCTCGATCAGGACATTCCCCTTGCGGAATGACAGCGCCCGCTCGACCTTCGACAGCGCGACCTCGAGTCGCGTGGAGTCGAGCAGCAGGGTCACCATGGGACTAGTCTGCCAGCGGGCAGCGGGAGTCCGCGGGCCATTTGATGACAGAGACGCAACGATCCGCCCGTCCCCCGACGGTGCAAGACTGGAACGGTGACCCTGCTCGACCCGGCGCCCGCGCCGTCGCGCGTCTCGACCGCCGACGCCCTGGAGCGCGCCGAGCGCGGCGACCGACTCGACGTCGACGGCGCGCTGGCCCTGCTCGCCGCGAAGGACGACGACTTCGATCGGATGCTGCGGCTCGCCGCATCCGTACGCGATGTCGGCCTCGAACAGGCCGGACGACCCGGTGTCATCACCTACTCGCGCAAGGTGTTCGTTCCGCTCACGACGCTGTGCCGCGACCGCTGTCACTACTGCATCTTCGTCGACACCCCCGGCCAGCTGCTCAAGAAGCACAAGCCGATGTACATGTCGCCCGAGCAGGTGCTCGCGGTCGTGCGGCAGGGCCAGGCGCTCGGGTGCAAAGAGGCGCTCCTGACGCTCGGCGACCGCCCGGAAGACCGCTGGCCCGAGGCGCGCGCGTGGCTCGACGAGCACGGCTTCGCGTCGACGCTCGACTACGTCGCGCACATCGCACGACGGATCACCGCCGAGACCGGCCTGCTCGCGCACCTCAACCCCGGCGTGATGAGCGCCGACGAACTGCGGATGCTGCGCCCGACCGCACCCTCGATGGGCATGATGCTCGAAACGACATCACGGCGCCTGTTCGAGGAGCCGGGTCAGGTGCACTACGGGTCGCCCGACAAGGATCCGGCCGTGCGCCTCGCGGTGATCGAGGACGCCGGGCGCGAGCGCATCCCCTTCACGACGGGAATCCTCGTCGGCATCGGCGAGACGCTGCGCGATCGCGCCGAGTCGCTCGTCGCACTGCGCGAGTCGCATGAGCGGCACGGGCACGTGCAGGAGGTCATCGTGCAGAACTTCCGCGCGAAGCCTCGCACCGCCGCGCAGAGCGCGCCCGATGCCGACCTGCTGGAGTACGTCGCGACCGTCGCCGTCGCTCGGCTCGTGTTCGGGCCGCGCATGCGCATCCAGGTGCCGCCGAACCTGTCCGACCCCACCGAGTTCGAGCTCCTCGTGCGGGCGGGCGCCGACGACTGGGGTGGTGTCTCGCCGCTCACGGCCGACCACGTGAACCCCGAGCGTCCGTGGCCGCACCTGTCCGACCTCGCCGCGCGCACCGCCGCGCTCGGCTTCGAGCTGCGGGAGCGCTTGACGGCGCATCCGGAGTACGTGACGGATGCCGAGACCTGGCTCGACCCCGGGATGCACGCGCCGGTGGCGGCGCTCGCCGACCCGGCGACGGGCTTGGCGGCCGGCGACGTCAAACGGCCGGGCTCGATCGCGACATCGGGCACTCCGAAGGCCGGTGCGACGGGATCCGGCCCGGCGCTTTCACGCGCCATCCGCGTTCCCGGTCTCCCAGACGGGAGGCTCGGCGATGAGGACGTCCGACGCCTGGCGGAGTCCGCGGCCTCCGACCCCCTCGCGCTCGCCGACGAGGAGTGGGCGATCCTGCTCACGGCCACCGGCGGCGGGCTCGACGCGCTCGCGGCGACGGCCGACGACGTGCGGCGATACACCGTCGGGGAGGCCGTGAGCCTCGTGGTGAACCGCAACCTCACGTCGAGCGGCTTCCGTGCGAGCGGCGCGAGCGCGCCCGACGAGTTCGACCTCGACGACGCCGCCGCGATCGCCGCCGACGCGTGGGACCTCGGCGCGACCGAGCTGTGCGTGCAGGGACGCCTGCCCGATGCCGAGGTGCCCGAGGGGTACCTCGAGATCGTGCGTGCCGTGAAGGCGGCGACACCCGACATCCACGTCCACGCGTACCGTCCGCAGGACGTGTGGGACCTCGCCGATCGCAGCGACCTGGACCTCGACGGCGCCCTCGCGGCGATGCGAGACGCGGGGGTGGACACGGTGCCGGGCACGGGCGTGAAGGTGCTCAGCGAACGCGTGCGTGCGCTGGTCGCGCCGACCGACCTCGAGATCGACCGCTGGGTCGAAGGGATCACCGCCGCGCACCGCGCCGGCTTCCGCTCGACGTCGGTGCTCTTCTACGGACACGTCGAGACCGCCGCCGAGCGCATCGCACACGTGCGGGCCCTCCGCGGAATCCAGGACGCGACGGGCGGGTTCACCGAGTTCGTGCCGATTCCCCTGCCGGGTCCGGCGGGCGGCGTTCCCCTCGTCGCGGACCGTTCGCCCGTCGACGAGCACCGCGCGATGGTCGCCGTCTCGCGGCTCATGCTGAGCGGGAGCATCCCGCACATTCAGATCCCGTGGACGCGCGTCGGCCGCGAGACCGCCGCCGCGCTCCTCCAGGCGGGCGGCGACGACCTCGGCGGCACGCTGCTCGACGGTCGGGTCAAGCCCGAGGCGGGCATCGAGTTCGGTCTCGAACTGCCCGTGGCGGATGCCGCGGCGATCGCCGCGCGCCTGTTCCGCCCATTCCGTCAGCGCACGACCGACTACCGCACTGCGAGCGTGCGATGACGGATCCTCGCGGACGGCGCTTCGTCTCGCCTTCGGCTCGCTCGGCGACCGGGGTCGGGCCTTCGCCTCGCTCAGCGTCCGGCGGGCGCCTTGGCAGGGTCGACGTCGCGATCATCGGCGCCGGCTTCGCGGGCATCGCGATGGCCATCGCGCTCAGGCGCGCGGGCCGAGACGACTTCACGATCCTCGAGCGGGCGTCGGCCCTCGGCGGCACCTGGCGCGACAACACGTACCCCGGCGTCGCATGCGATGTCCCCGCGCACCTCTACGGACTCGCGAGCCACCCGAACCCGGACTGGTCGGGCCTCTACGCGCGCGGCGACGAGATCCAGCGGTACCTCGAAGGCGTCGCCGAGCGCGAGGGCCTGGGCGACCGCATCCGTCTCAACGCCCCTATGACGGGCGCCCGTTGGGATGACGACGATGACCTCTGGCTCGTCGAGACGCCGTCCGGAACCGTCGCGGCGAACACCCTCGTGCTCGCGTGCGGGCGGCTGACCGAGCCGAGGATTCCCGACGTCGCCGGGCTCGAGACGTTCCCCGGTCCGATGTTCCACTCCTCGCGCTGGGACCACCCGACCGACCTCACCGGCCTGCGCGTCGCGGTGGTCGGCAGCGGCGCGAGCGCCGTGCAGCTCTCCCCCGAGCTCGCGAAGATCGCGGAAGTCACGCTCTTCCAGCGCACTCCCGCGTGGATCGTCCCCCGCGGGGCGCACCCTTACACGGACGCCGACCGCGAGCGGCTCGCGTCGCACCCCGAAGAGCTCGCGCGGCTGCGCGCGGCCCTGTACGCCGAGGGCGAGGCGCGCTTCGCGTCGCGGTCGGGCGATGCCGAGGCGTCCGCGACCGCCAAGGCCATCGCGCTCGCGCACCTCGAGGCGCAGGTGCCCGACCCCGCGCTGCGCGCCCTCCTCACGCCGGACTACGCGTTCGGGTGCAAGCGCGTCCTGCTGTCGGATGACTTCTACCCCGCGGTGTCGTCGGGGGCGATCCGGCTCGTGCCGTCGGCGCTCGCCGCCGTCGAGGGAACGACGCTCGTGGCATCCGACGGGTCTCGGCATGAGGCCGATGCGCTCGTGCTCGCGACCGGCTTCGCGACGACCCGCCAGCCGTACGCCGACCTCGTGCACGGCGAGGGCGGCGAATCGCTCGCGGTGCACTGGTTCGAGGGCATGACCTCATTCGGATCGACCGTCGTGTCGGGGTTCCCGAACCTGTTCATCCTCGACGGCCCGAACGCGGCGCTCGGGCATTCGTCGTCGATCCTCATGATCGAGGAGCAGGCCGCGTACACGGTGCGGTGCCTCGTCGAGCGCGACCGCGCGGGCGGCGTGCTGCGGGTCGATCCGGGTGCGGAGGCCGCGTACACGGACGAGATCGCGGATGCCGCGGCCTCCACCCCCTGGCTCACCGGGGGGTGCCGCAACTGGTACGTCGACGAAAGGTCCGGCCGGCTCACGCTGCTGTGGCCCGGTACGGTGGACGCCTTCCGCGCGCGGCTCGCGCGCGCCGACGGCTCGGAGTTCGTCCATGTCCGCGCAGCCCGCGCGATGAAGGGAGTCACATGACCGTTCCGCTGCGGTTCGGATACAAGGCGTCGGCCGAGCAGTTCGGGCCGACGGAGCTGCTCGACTACGCGATGCTCGCCGAGGAGATGGGCTTCGACTCGGTGTTCGTGTCGGACCACCTGCAGCCGTGGCTGCACGAGGGCGGGCACGCCCCGGCATCCGTCCCCTGGCTCGGCGCGCTCGGCGCGAAGACCAGCCGAGTGCTCATCGGAACGTCGGTGCTCACCCCGACGTTCCGGTACAACCCGACGGTCGTCGCACAGGACTTCGCGACGCTCGGGGTGCTGTACCCCGGGCGCGTGATCCTCGGCGTCGGCACGGGCGAGGCGCTCAACGAGGCGAACCTCGGGATCGAGTGGCCCGATCCGCCCGAGCGCTTCCGCCGCCTCAAGGAGGCGATCGGGCTCATCCGGCGCCTGTGGTCGGAGGACCGCGTCAGCTTCGAGGGCGAGTTCTACACGACGAAGAACATCACCATCTACGACAAGATGGACGACCCCGTGCCGATCTACATCGGTGCGGCCGGCCCCGCCGCGACGCGCCTCGCGGGCCGCATCGCCGACGGCTTCATCACGACGAGCGGCAAGAAGCGCGAGCTCTACACCGACACGCTGCTGCCGGCCCTGCGCGAAGGGCTCGAGAAGGCCGGTCGCACACCGGACTCGATCGACACCCTCATGGAGATCAAGGTGTCGTTCCACCCCGACCGGCAGGCCGCCCTCGAGAAGACCCGATTCTGGGCGCCGCTCGCGCTGAGCCCCGAAGAGAAGATGGGCGTCGACGACCCTCTCGAGATGCAGCGCCTCGGCGAGCAGTTGCCGATCGAGCGCGCCGCGTCGCGGTTCATCGTGTCGGACGATCCGGACGAGCACGTCGAGCGCATCGCGTGGTACATCGACCTCGGCTTCCGGCACCTCGTGTTCCACGACCCGGGCGCCGACCAGGCGGAGTTCCTGCGGATGTACGGGGCGGAGATCCTCCCGCGCCTGCGCGCACGGTTCGCGTGACCGACGCCGCTGGGCCGGCGCCGGGCTGGACTGTCGTCGTGCCGGTCAAGCCCGCCGACCGTGGCAAGTCCCGCCTCGACGTGCCGGGCGTCGACCGTGTGGCGCTCGCGCGGACGATCGCCCTCGACACGATCGCGGCCGTCGCCGCGTGCGAGGCGGTCGAGCGGGTCGTCGTCGTGGGCGACGACGGCGGACTCGCTCTCGAGGCGAGCGGCATTCCGGGCCTGCGCTTCGTGCCCGAGCCCGCGCCGGGCGGGCTGAACGCCGCGATCGCCGCCGGCATCGAGACGCTGAACGAGCGGATGCCGCGTGCCGCCCTGCTCGGAGACCTCCCCGCCCTGCGCCCCGAGGACCTCGCCGAGGCCCTGCGCGCCGCGCGCGGCGTCGCGCGCGGAGTCGTCGCCGACGCGGACGGCACGGGCACGACGCTGCTGACGGCGGCACCGGGGGTCGCTTGGGAGTCGGCGTTCGGCGAGGACTCGTTGGCGAGCCACCGCGCAATGGGCGCGGTACCGCTGGACGTGCCGGATGCGTCGACCCTCCGTCACGACGTCGACACCGCCGAGCACTTCGCGGCCGCGCTCGCCCTCGGGCTCGGGCCGCGCACGGCGGCCCTCGTTCGCGCGAGCAGGACTTAGGCCGGGCGGCGGCGCAGGGCGAACGCCGTCACGCCGAGCGCGAGGACGAGGGCACCGGCGATCGCGCCGACGGTCCAGAAGATCACCGGGAGCTGCGGTCCCTCGGACGGGAGCGCCACGACAG
>NZ_DASRXZ010000031.1:0-17681 GCF_035687345.1 Microbacterium sp. | reverse complement strand
ACCGCGCTCATCATCGTCGGGTGCTCCGGCCGCGCCTCCGCGAGCATCCGCAACGCACGCTCACGCATCTCCGGCGAGTACTTCCTGTTCATCGAGTTCCATCCTTGCTTGAAGAACGGAACGAAAGTCAGGCCGATTCAGTCCGGTATGGGCCACCCGTACGTGTCGGGTGATGAACTAGGCGCACGACGTCGGAGATCGAGGTCTTCGAGTCCACGGATGGAGTGGTGAGCCTGAACTGCGCACGGAGCGTGAGACGGTGTGGGCATCGCAAGCTGACATCGAGGTGCTCTTCGGCGTTGATCAATCGGGAGTGTCTCGCCACATTCGCAACATCTTTCGCGCGGGCGAAGTCGACCCCGAGAGCAATATGCAGAAAGTGCAAATTGCTGGCGCCACGCGGCCGTCAGGGATGATTGCCGGGGCGGCGTCGTCCGTCCCTCGATCGGGGCGCGCAGTCCCCGATGATTGAGCCGTGACCACACTTCGATGGATCGGCGTCGACGAGCCGAGCGAGGAGACCTGCGTCGTGAGCCGCAGCCTCGACTCGACCCGGTTCGCGAGCACGGTACTCGGACCGTTCGGCGAACTCGTCTACGTCCTGTCCGTCGATGCCGACTGGCGCTTTCGAAGCCTCGACCTGTCGATCGGAGAGCGTTCGACGTCGATTCGGCGCGGACCGGATGCATGGGCAGTGGACGGCCGACGACGGCCGGATCTCGACGACGCCGAGGAAGTGGACATCTCCGCCTCACCGTTGACCAACACCCTGCCCATCCGACGGCTGAGGCTCGAGGTCGGACAGCACGCCGACATCGTCACCGCCTACGTCTCGGTGCCCGACCTCGAGGTGGTTCCCGACCCGCAGCGCTACACGCGACTCGGCATGGATCGGTACCTGTACGAGTCGCGCGACTCCGACTTCACGCGGACCATCACGGTCGACGAAGAGGGCTATGTCGTGCGGTATCCGGGGCTCTTCCTCCGGCTCGACGGCTGACGGACGGCGACAGCAAAGGGCCCGGCCCCGCCGATCGGCGAGGTCGGGCCCTTCGTCAGTCCGTCAGCTCTCGTCGACGGGGACGACGTCCGGGTACTGCTCGAGCCACGCCTCGATGGCCTCGGCCTCGCGGCCCTCGCCGAACTCGTTCACGACGAGGTCCTCGAGCGTGCCGTACTCGGCGTCGTCGAGACGGATGCCTCCGATGAGGTCCGCGGCCTCGGCGCAGCGCTCCGAGAAGCCCTCGGTGCCGAGGAAGTGGAGCGACTCTGGCTCGCCCATCGCGCCCTTCGGGTCTTCGAGGTCCTTCAGGTCGTACGCGTCGTTCGCCCAGAACGGACGCCACGACGTGACGACGATGTCCTCCTGCGCGGCGATGGCGTTGGAGAGCTCGGTCGTCATGGCGACGGTGGAGGAGGTGATGAGCTCGTACTCGTCCTCGAGGCCGTACGCGGGGATCATCGAGTCCTGCGTCTGGGCAGTGAGACCCGCGCCCGGCTCGATGCCGACGATGCGGCCCCCGAAGCGGTCGGCGTTGCCTGCCAGGTCTTCGATCGAGTCGATGTCGACGTAACTGGGTACCGCGATCGTGAGCTTCGCGTTGTCGTAGTACGCGCCCAGGTCTTCGATCGAGTCGCCGTACTGCTCCATGTAGGACGCGTGGGTCAGCTCGGGCCACGCGGACGGGTAGATGTCGACGTCGCCCTGCGCGAGACCCGTGTAGAGCGGGCCCGCCTCAGTGAGGGTCTCCATCTCGACGTCGTAGCCGAGCGCCTCGAGCCGGTTCTCCAGCAGGTAGGCGGTGCTCAGCCCGTCCGTCCACGACGGCAGGAAGCCGAGGGTGATCGTGTCGCAGCTCTCGCCGGAGCCGCCGCCTGCGGCATCCGAGCCGTCGTCGTTCGCGCCGCAGCCGGTCAGCACCAGCGTCGCGGCGGCGCCGAGGGCGAGCACGCCGGTGAGGTTTCGCTTCGTCATGTGATTCATTCGGTCACGCATGTTCTTCACTCGTTTCGTTTCTCTCTTGGTGTGGCGGCGCGGATCGGATTCCCGCGCGCGGCCGTCAGCCGGTCTTGACCGGCTGTCTCATGGACGAAGCGTCGTTCTCCTTCGCCTGAGTCTGATTCCCTCGCGTCTGCGCGGCCGCCGGCTGCGCCGTGCGTGCGGCCGCGCGTCGGCGAGCCGCGATCCCGATGAGGGACGAGGGGTGATCGGCCGGGGTTCCGAGGGCGGCGGTGACGCGGTCGAGGTAGACCGCGATGATCACCACCGCGAGCCCGGCTTCCACGCCGATCGCGAGTCGCGCGGTCGAGACCGACTGCACGACCAGCTTTCCGAGGCCGTCGGCACCGACGATGCCGGCGAGGACCGCCATCGACAGCGCGAGCATGATCACCTGATTGACGCCGGCCATGATCGTCGGCATCGCGAGCGGCAGCTGGATGCCCCGCAGGATCTGACCGGGCTTCGCGCCGAACGCGTTGCCCGCCTCGACGGTCTCCGCGTCGACTCCGCGGATGCCGAGCTCGGTCAGACGCACGCCCGGCGGGAGCGCGAAGATCACCGTCGCGACGACACCGGGCACGACCCCGATGCTGAAGAACGTGATCGCGGGGATCAGGTAGACGAACCCCGGCATCGTCTGCATGAAGTCCAGCACCGGCTTGAGGATCGCCCGCACGGTGTCGTTGCGCGCCGACCAGATGCCGAGGGGGATGGCGATCGCCACTGCGACGAGCGTCGCGATGAGGACGAGCGAGAGCGTCTGCATGGACGCCTCCCACAGGTCCATCGCGACGATGAGGGTGAACGTGAGCGCGGTGCCGAGCGCCATCTGCCACGAGCGGACCGCCCATCCGATGAGCGCGAACAGCAGAATCGCGAGCGGGATCGGGATCGCGAGGAGCCCGTCCGTGAGGCCGTTGACGAGGAAGCGCACGACGACCGTGATGACGTCGAACAGGGCGTCGAGGTTGTCGCGCAGCCACGCGACGGCGTCTTCGACCCACGTGCCGAGAGGGATGCGGAAGCCGTCCATCAAAGCACCGCCTCTCGGTCGCTCGGGCCGGATCCCGGCGGCGTCTCGCCTCCGGCGAGCACCTCGTCGATCACGGAGACCGGGATCGGCTGCGGCTGGACGGGGATCTCCTCCGTCGCACCGGGGCCGGGTCCGAGCGCCGCGAGGAGAGTGACGCGCGGGATCACCCCGACGAGATGCCCGTCGTCGTCGGTCACGGCGAGGGGGAGGGGCGACTCGACGGCCGGCACGAACAGGTTCATGAGGATCTCGTCCTGTCGCACGCTCTGCGGCACGGGACGAAGCACCGGTGCCATCGACACCTCACCGGAGCGTGCGAGCTTGACCGCGTCGCGATCCGTGATCATCCCGATGAGCGTCCGATCGCGCCCCACCACGTACGCAGCCGAGGTGTAGCTGTCGCGCATCTGGCGCAGGGCCGTGCGCGGTCCGGCGGTCTCGGAGACGACGGGGCGCGGGCGCTCCATCACGTTCGCCGCGGTGAGCACGCGGGCGCGGTCGACGTCCTGCACGAACTGCTCCACGTAGTCGTTCGCGGGGTCGGTGAGGATGTCCTCCGGCGTGCCGACCTGAACGATGCGGCCGTCCCGCATGACGGCGATCCGGTCGCCGAGCAGCATGGCCTCATTGAGGTCGTGGGTGATGAACACGATCGTCTTGCGCAGCTTCTGCTGCAGTTCGAGGAGCTGCTCCTGCATCTCGCGACGGATGAGCGGGTCCAGGGCGCTGAACGCCTCGTCCATCAGGAGGATGTCGGTGTCGGCCGCGAGGGCGCGGGCGATGCCGACCCGCTGCTGCATGCCGCCCGACAGGGCCGACGGGAGCTTGTCGCCCCACCCGCCGAGGCCGACGAGCTCGAGGATCTCCTCGGCCTTCGCCCGACGCGCGTCCTTCGCGACGCCGCGCAGCTCGAGCGGGTAGGCGACGTTGTCGGCGACGGTGCGATGGGGGAGCAGCGCGAAGTGCTGGAACACCATCGCGATCCGGTCGCGGCGGATGCTGCGCAGACGGCTCGCGCCGACGCCGGTGATCGGCTCGCCCTGCACCGTGATCGTCCCTGCCGTGGCGTCGTGCAGACCGTTGAGCATGCGGATCACGGTCGACTTGCCCGAGCCGGACAGGCCCATGATGACGAAGATCTCGCCGGGGTGGACGTCGAAGCTCGCGTCGATGACCGCCGCGGTGCCGGCATCGGCGACCTCCGCGCGCGTCGCGCCTGCGCGCAGGCGCTCGACGACTCTCTCGGGGTGGCGGCCGAACACCTTGTAGACGTGCTCGACCCGGATTGCTGGAGCGGTCACTGTGCAACCTCGGCAGCCCGGTGCAGGGGGCTGCATCGGTAACGCCCGGGTGGCGATCACTCGCGCTCGTTCGGGAACGGCGCTCCGGCTGCGGATTTCGGATCCGAGCAAAGACCGCCGACCGTACGCCCGCCGGTCTGATCCCTTCCCCGGGAATCACCAGCGGCCGCGGACTGGTCGGGTAAGCCCTTTCGGGCCGCATCCGACACTCTCATGCATCCGCAAGCAGATGCAAACCCTCGGTCCCGCTCGGCGGGCCGAGACCCCGCCCCTTACGCCCGCAGCGAAGCCGCCGCCGCGAGCTCGAAGTCCTCCTCCACCAGGGCGCCGTGCGCGGCCGCGCCCGCCGCAGCCCCGGCCCCCATCGACTGCGGGACGTTCGCCATCGGGTTCACCACGTTCCCGGCGGCCCAGATGCGGCGGGAGCTCGTGCGGCCGGCGGCATCGACCGCGAGGAACGCGCCGTGCGGCGTCTCGACGCGGTCCAGGTCGAGGGCCGCGAGGAACCCGTCATGCGGCCGGGGAGCGCCCATCGTGAACATCGCGTCGAGCGGAACCGTTCGCTCGTCGCGAAGTCGCACGCCGGTGAGGTGTGGCGCGTCGCCGAGCAGCTCGACGACGGGCTCGCGCTCGATCGCGATGCCCCGTGCCCGCCAGCGCTGCTCGACGGCCGGGTCCAGGTCGCCGAGCGCCCCCGCGAACACGGTGACGTCGTCGCTCAGCGCCCGAACGAGCTGCGCCTGGTGCAGCTGCAGAGGCGAGAGCAGCAGCACCCCGAGCCGCTGATCGCGCACCTCCCAGCCGTGGCAGAAGGGGCAGTGCAGCACGCTTCTGCCCCACCGCTCGGCGAGGCCGGGGAGGTCGGGCAGTTCGTCGGCGATGCCCGTCGCGACGATGAGCGCGCGGGCGGTGTGCGACGTTCCGTCGTCGAGGACGACGGTGACGTTCGTCGGCCTCTCGGTGACGGAGACGACGGATGCCGCGCGCGCCTCGACCCCGTACACCTCCAGCTCGGCGCGGCCGCGGGCGAGCAGGTCGGGTGGAGGAGTGCCGTCCTTCCCGAGCACGCCGTGCATGTGCTCGGCGAACCGGTTGCGCGGCGCGCCGGCGTCGACGACGAGCGTGCGCCGGCGCGACCTCCCGAGCATCTGCGCGGCACTGAGGCCGGCCGCGCCGGCGCCGATCACAATCGCATCCCACTGTTCCATGGCTCCAGCGTGGATGGCAGGATAGGCGTTGGCAAGCACGTTTGCGAAAACAGCAAGAAGGGCGACGGCGATGGAGGAACTCGACCGGGTCGGGCCGCGCCTGAGGGAAGCGCGCCTCGCGAAGGGTCTGACGCTCGAGGCTGTCGCGAGCCGGTCGGGCATGTCGGTCAGCACGCTCTCGCGACTGGAGTCGGGCAAGCGGCAGGCGACGCTCGCGCTGCTGATCCCCGTGACCCGACAGCTCGGCATCCGCATCGACGACCTCGTCAGGCCCGAGTCTGCCGATCCTCGCGTCCGGCGGCCGGCGGTCCGTCGCAACGGCATGGTCATCGCGCCGCTCACGCTCGAGGACTCGCCCGTGAGCACGTTCAAGATCACGTATCCGCCGGTGCGGGAGCTTCCGAGCCTCAAGACGCACGACGGGTTCGAATGGGTCTACGTGCTGAGCGGGCGCCTGCGCCTGCGGCTCGGCGAGCAGGACCTCGTGCTCGCCCGCGGGGAGGCGGCCGAGTTCGACACGCGCACGCCGCACGCCATGAGCGCCGTCGGCGCGCGCCCCGCCGAGGTGATCAGCATCTTCAACGCGGAGGGGGAGCGCATCCACACGCACGACGCCGACTCGCGCGAGGCGTGAGCCGCAGCATCCGTCTCATCGTCACCGGCCGCGGCGGCGGCCGATCGTCAGCACCGGATCGACGACGCCCGACCCGTGGTCGAGCTGGTAGTCGAGGTTGACCGCGGCGTTGATGAGCGCGAGGTGGCTGAACGCCTGCGGGAAGTTGCCGAGCTGCTCTCCGGTGAGCCCGATCTCCTCGGCGAAGAGCCCGAGGTGGTTCGCGTACGTGAGCATCTTCTCGAAGATGAGCTGAGCCTCGTCGAGGCGGCCCGATCGCGCGAGCGCGTCGACGTACCAGAACGAGCACAGCGTGAACGTGCCCTCCGAGCCGCGCAGACCGTCGGGGGCCGCGGCCGGGTTGTACCGGTAGACGAGGCTGTCCGACACGAGCTCGTCGTCCATCGCATCGAGCGTCGACAGCCACATCGGGTCGTTGGGCGCGACGAACCCCATGAGCGGCATCACGAGCAGCGACGCGTCGAGCACGTCGGAGCCCTCATGCTGCACGAACGCGCCGCGCCCCTCGTGCCAGCCGCTCGCCATGATCTCGGCGTAGATCGCGTCGCGCTCGCGGATCCACCGGTCGAGGTCGGCGGGGCGGCCGCGGAGCTGGGCGAGACGGATGCCGCGATCCAGCGCCACCCAGCACATGAAGCGCCCGTACGTGAACTTCTTGCGGCCTCCACGGGTCTCCCAGATGCCCTCCTCGGGCGTGTTCCAGTGGTCGCACACCCAGTCGAGCATCTCGGCGATCTGCACCCACCCCGCATGCGGGAGCTGCAGGCCGTGCGTGTCGGCGAGGTGGATCGAGTCCATCGCCTCGCCATAGATGTCGAGCTGCAGCTGGTCGGCCGCGCCGTTGCCGATGCGCACCGGCGTCGACCCGCGGTAGCCCGCGAGGTGGTGGAGAGTCTCCTCCTCGAGGTCTGACGAGCCGTCCACGCGGTACATGATCTTGAGCGGTCCGGATCCGGTGCCGGCGCTTTCGCGGATGCGGTCCATGAGCCACTTCACGAACGCCTCGGCCTCTTCCGTGTAGCCGAGTCCGAGGAGCGCGTACACCGAGAACGACGCGTCGCGGATCCACGTGTAGCGGTAGTCCCAGTTGCGCTCGCCGCCGACCTGCTCGGGGAGCCCCGCCGTGGGCGCGGCGACGAGGGCGCCCGTCGGCGCGTAGGTCATGAGCTTGAGCGTCATCGCGGACCGCGCGACGACCTCGCGCCAACGCCCGCGGTAGGTCGAGCGGTTGTTCCAGTCGCGCCAGAACCGGCGCGTCGTGTGGAACAGCTCGATCATCTCCTCCTCGCTCACCTGTGTCGGCGGTACGCCGCCCGACTCGAGCATCACGCCGGTGAGCTCGCCGGCTTTGAGGGTCCCGGTGATGCGGATGCCGCCGTCGATGAGCTCGATCCGCCCGGCCCGCTGCGACCCGTGGATCACGGGAGGGCCGACGCGGTGGAGCGTGAGCGACAGATCGGGGGTCGTGAACATGACCCCCGACTCGGGCACGGGATGGATCTCGTGAGGAGTCCGCCCGTAGTCGAAGCGCGGCTGGATGTCGGCCTGGAAGGTCATCTCCCCCCGCACCACGCGGACCATCCGCACGAGCCGATGGCGGTCCGTCGCCTCGCCCTCGATCACGGGCATGAAGTCGATGAGCTCGCCGACCCCCGCCTCGCTCATGAACCGCGTGATGAGGATCGCGGTGTCGGGCAGGTAGAGCTGTCGCGTGACGTAGTCGTCGACGAGAGGCCGCACGCTGAAGCGTCCGCCCTTCTCCGCATCGAGCAGAGACCCGAAGACACTCGGCGAATCGAACCGGGGAAGGCAGAACCAGTCGATCGTGCCGTTCACGTCGACGAGCGCCGCTGTCTGCAGATCGCCGATGAGCCCATGGTCCGCGATGTTCGGGTAGTCCTGCGCCACGTAAGACCTCCTCGCTCCGACGAGTCCGACAGTACGCGAGGACGGCCCGCGAAGGTCATACCGACAGGGTGATCCGGCGCGATGGATCTCCTGATGGAGCGCGCGAAAGGGCAGTATCGTTCGAGCCATGAGCACAGTGCAGAGCACGCCCGCGCAGCCCTGGTTCACCCAGGACGCGGATGCCGTCGTCGCGGCGATGGGGACCGATCGCGAGCGCGGACTGACGACCGCCGAGGCCGAGCAGCGGCTCGCGACGTACGGGCCGAACTCGATCGCCGCGGAGCCCGCGCCGTCGGTGTGGCAGGTCGCCCTCCGGCAGCTCGCCGATCCGATGAACATCATGCTCGTCGCCGTCGCGATCGTGAGCCTGTTCATCGACCAGACGAGCGTGGGGATCCTCGTCGGCGCACTCGTCGTGCTCAACGTCGTGCTCGGAGCGCGCCAGGAGCTGAAGGCGAAGGCATCCGTCGACGCGCTCGCGAAGATGCAGGCGCCGAAGGCGAAGGTCGTCCGCGACGGTGTGCTCCAGCAGGTCGATGCGACGAGTCTCGTGCCCGGTGACATCGTCGCGCTCGAGGCGGGCGACATGGTGCCGGCGGATGCGCGCATCCTGCGCTCCGCGACGCTCGAGACGCAGGAGTCCGCGCTCACCGGCGAGAGCACGCCGATCGCGAAGGATGCGGGCACGCTCGACGACCCCGAGACGACGCTCGGCGACCGCGCCAACATGGTCTTCCAGAACACGCAGGTCACGCGGGGGACTGCGACGGTCGTCATCACCGACACCGGGATGACCACGCAGATGGGTCGGATCGCGTCGATGCTGTCGGCGGTCAAGCCCGCGAAGTCCCCGCTGCAGCGCGAGCTCGACTCGCTCACCGTCGTGCTCGGCTGGATCGCGTGGGGCGCGGTCGCGATCATCGTCATCGCGGGGCTCCTGCGGGGGCAGGAGATCGCCTCGGTCCTCGTGCTCGGCATCTCGATGGCGATCTCCGCCATCCCGACGGGCATGCCGTCGTTCGTGCAGGCGATGCTCTCGCACGGCTCGCGCGAACTCGCCGAGCACAACGCGATCGTGAAGAACCTCACCGATGTCGAGACGCTCGGCGCGACGAGCGCGATCAACTCCGACAAGACCGGCACGCTCACGATGAACGAGATGACGGTCGAGTCCCTGTACTACGCGGGGGAGTGGTTCTCGGTCGGCGGCACCGGATACGAGAAGTCCGGCGAGATCCGCGGCGTCGCGGGCGGGGCGATGCCCGACTTCACGAACCTCGCCCTCGGCCTCACCCTGTGCAGCGACGCGACGGTGTCGGACGAGGGCGACGTCATCGGCGACCCGACCGAAGCCGCGCTCGTCGTGCTCGCCGCCAAGATGGGCGCCGACGCCGAGATCACCCGCGCGCGCTTCCCGCGCGCGGCCGAGGTGCCGTTCGACTCGGCGTACAAGTTCATGGCGACGTTCCACGAGATCCCGAACGGCGCCGGCACGCGGCTCATCGCGATCGTCAAGGGCGGGCCGGATGTCGTGCTCGAGCGCTGCGCCCACGCCCTCACGCCCGATGGCCCGGTCGACATCGCGTCACGGCGTGACGAGATCCTCGCCGCCAACCGCAAGCTCTCGGAGCAGGGACTGCGCGTGCTGGCGTTCGCCGTGAGGCGGTTCCCGCAGGGGACGCCCGTGCCGGCCGATCCGATGTCCGCCGTCCACGACCTCACCTTCGTCGGGCTCGTCGGGATCATCGATCCCCTGCGCCCGTCGTCGAAGGAGGCGGTGCGCATCGCGCGCGAGGCCGGCATCGAGGTGCGCATGATCACGGGCGACCACTCGATCACAGCGGCCGCGATCGGCGAGAAGCTCGGCCTCGCGGAGGGCGCCGCGAGCGGAGCCGACATCCAGGCGATGAGCGACGACGAGCTGAAGGCAGCCCTGCCGAACCTGCACGTCTTCGGCCGTGTGACGCCCGAAGACAAGCTGCGCCTCGCGCGGCTCATGCAGGAACAGGGCGCCGTCGTCGCGATGACGGGTGACGCGGTCAACGACGCGGCGGCGCTCAAACAGGCCGACATCGGCGTCGCGATGGGTTCGGGCAGCGACGTCACGAAGCAGGCGGGGAAGATGATCCTCGTCGACGACAACTTCGGCACGCTCGTCACCGCCGTGCGGCTCGGCCGTGCGATCTACGACAAGATCGTGAGCTACGTGCGCTACCAGATGGCGCTGCTGTTCTCGCTCGTGCTGCTGTTCCTCGTCGCGAGCCTCTTCGACATCAACGACGGCGTGCCGCTCACGCCGATCATGGTGCTCTTCCTGAACTTCTTCATCACGATCTTCCCGGTCATCGTGATCATGGTCGACCCCGCCCCGGAGGGGATCATGCAGCAACCGCCGCGCGACCCGAAGAAGACGATCGCGAACCCGGCAGCCGTCGCGCAATGGCTCTTCTACGGCCTGCTGATCTTCGTCACGGCACTGCTGCCGCTGCTGCTCTTCGCCGACCGGGCGAGTTCGACCGAGCCGAACGTCCCCGTCACGATGACATTCGCGGTCGCCGCGCTGGGCTCGATCTTCGCGGGCCTCGTCACGCGGCGCGATCCCGAGTCGGGCCTCGAGCCGCCTATCCTCGCGGCGGTCAAGTGGCTGTCGATCCCGCTCATCCTGACGATCGCCACGGTCGAGCTCGGCTTCCTGCAGAACCTCGTCGGCACGACGAGCCTCGACGGCCGCCAGTGGCTGCTCGTGCTCGGCCTCGCGCTCATCGTCCCCGTGATCATCGAACTCGAGAAGTGGATCCGTCGCGCCCGTGCGCGCCGCCGCACCCACGCGAGGGCGGTGCCCGCGCGATGAGCGACGACGACGGCCTCGAGGTCGCAACCCCCGTCTCGCGCATCCTCATGACCGAGGAGGCGGTCTACGGGCTCATCCTCGTCTCGGGCATGCTCGTCATCAGCGGCACCAACGCGGGCACGGCGCTCAACGCGCTCGTCACAGTCGCGCTCACCGTGATCGTGTTCTTCGCCGCGCACGTGTTCGCCGGCGCGCTCGCGCGTCTCGCCGCGTCGGGCGGGAGATCGGGCATCCGTGCCAGTGTCGGGTCGGCGGCGCGCCAGACCTTCGGTCTGCTGTTCGTGAGCATCGTCCCGCTCACGATCCTGCTGCTCGGCACGCTCGGAGTGTTCGACGATCATCGTGCGATCTGGCTGGCCCTCATCGCCAACACGATCATCCTGGGAGCGCTCGGCTGGTGGGCCGTCGCGCGCTGGAGCACGCACTGGACCGCACGTCTCATCGGCGCTCTCATCACGGCGTCGTTCGGCGGTGTGCTGGTCCTCCTGAAGGCCGTCGTGACCCACTAGCGCCGTGTCAAGGGGGTGTGATCGAGTCGGCGAGGCGACCTAGCGTGCGCAGATGGACACGCACGAGAACGACCGCCCGCGCGACGGTCAGGAAGACCAGCGAGACACGACGAGCGCCACGGGCGGCACGCCCGAACCGGGCGGCCTCGGCGAGGAGGGGACGATCCCCGCAGAGCCCGACGGCGTCGCCGCCGGTTACACGGGCGAGAAGTCGACGTTCGAGCCCGAAGAGGACGAACAGGCGTGACCGGATGCCGCGGCATCCGCGTGCCGAGTGATCAGCCCTTCGGCCACGTGACGAGCAGCAGGCCCTGCTTCGTGTCGGCGAGCTTCACGGTGCCGTCCGCGAACAGGTAGGTCATGCCGTAGCCCTGCGCGTCGGTCGCGATCGTCGTCTGCGGGTTCTCGGTGATGTAGACGCCTTCTGACGCCTGCTCGCGGATCCAGCCCTGCGCGATGAGCTCGTCCTGCGCGGTGCGCGCGAGCGCGTCATCGACGCGAGCCCATCCGAACATCTGCAGGTGGTCGCTCGCGGGAGCGTCGAAGTCCGCCCACACGCACACGAGCCCGTCGGGCACCTCGTGCGAGCCGATGTAGAACGGATCGGCCCGCGACGTCCAGCCGATCGACTCGAAGTCCGCGACCGTCGTCTCATCGATGATCGTCTCGCACGTCGGGTCGGCTTCCTCGCCGGCCGGAGCGGGCTCGGGCGTCTGCTCGGGCTGGGTGGGCTCGGGCGCCGGCGACGTCTCGCTGGTGTCGGGGGTGGGTGCGGCATCCGGCTCGGCGGATCCGCACGCCGACACGAGGAGGGCGGCTGAGGCGATCACGAGAGCGGCGCCGAGGCGGGGGAGCTGGCGGTTCATCGGTCGTTCTCCGGGGGGACGGGGACGGGGGAGTGAAGGAGGTCGAGGAACGTCTGGTGCAGGACCCCGTTCGTCGCGAGCGACGAACGGCGGGAGATCGACGGGTTGCCGTCGAAGGCCGTGAAGCGGCCACCGGCTTCGGTGACGATGGGCACGAGGGCGGCGAGGTCGTACTCCTTGACGTCGAACTCGGCGACGAGCTCGAGGCGGCCCTCGGCCAGCAGCATGTACGGCCACGCGTCGCCGTAGCCGCGATCGCGCCATACCGACGACGTGAGCCGCTCGAGCGCGTCGAGCTGGCCGGCGTCGCGCCACTGGCCGATGCTCTGGAAGCTCACGCTCGCCTCGTCGAGCGAGTCCACCGTCGACACCGAGATGCGGCGCGCCTCGCCGCCGGGCGTGTTCGTCCACGCGCCGAGACCGGATGCCGCCCACCAGCGCCGGCCGATCGCGGGCTGGCTCACGACGCCCACGTGCGGCACGCCGTCGACCGCGAGCGCGATGAGCGTGGACCACATCGGGATGCCGCGCAGGTAGTTCGCGGTGCCGTCGATCGGATCGATGATCCACTGCCGGTCGGTGCCGCCCGTGACGCCGAACTCCTCGCCGAAGATCCCGTCTTCGGGACGCTCCTGCTCGAGCAGCGATCGGATCGCGCGCTCGGTGGCGAGGTCGGCCTCCGTGACGTGGGTCGCGTCGGCCTTGACGCTGATCTCGAGGTCGGCCGCGTCGAAGCGGGCGACGGATGCCGCATCCGCCGCATCGGCGAGGCGCAGTGCGAGGTCGAGATCGGCCTGCCAGGACCCCCCGGCGGCCGCGAAGGCAGAAGGCGGGGTGGCGGGGGAAGTCACACGGATAGGATAAGCGTCGCACGACCTGGCCGATTTCACGGTGACACAATCGTGATGGTAGTGTTGACCCTCGGTTCGCCGCGTGCGAAACATCCGCCTCTAGCTCAATCGGCAGAGCAACTGACTCTTAATCAGTGGGTTCAGGGTTCAAGTCCCTGGGGGCGGACCATCTCTTCTTCTCAGGTCCGCACCCGTGTTGATCGGTCGACTACCATCGCGACGGTGGACGACATGACGGCGGTGCGGATCGTGCTTCTCCGGATGCATCGCGATGCTCGGGCTCGTCCTCTATGGCGCGGCCGTCGGCGCCCGGGCCGCCGCTGAGGCTTCGTCCGGCACGGGCGACTGAGGCGCCAGCCGGCCCGCCGTCCGCGCCGGGCGGCGACCGTCACGCGCCGGCGTCGTCCTGCTCGTCGACCTGGTCGTCGGTCGCGAGGTCCGGGTCCGCGCCCTGCGTCGCATCCGCCGATTCGATGTCGCCCGCGGCCGCGGCGTTCCGCTCCATCGCCTCACGGTCACCCGTCTCGTCCCACCCGCCCGCGGGGTCGGCGTCGATGACGCCCTCGGGAAGGTTCTTCTCGGTATCGCTCATCGGAGCTCCTCTCGACGGACCCCAGCCTGCGGGTGCAGACCGGGGTCCGTCGATGGGGTTGACGCGATCCGTCGTCGTCATGCCGCGTCGCCGAGGAGCACCGCGGATCCCTCGACCTCGGCATCCGGTTCGCGTCCGTCGACGGCCGCGAGAGCTCGGCGCCCGATCAGGAGGGTCGCGGTCGCGATGAGCATCGAGGCGGCGGCGAAGGCGTACGGAACGGCGGGGCCGTACAGGTGCCACAGCAGCGCGGCGAGCGGGGGCGCGGCGGCCCCGCCGAGGAACCGAACGGCCGAATAGGCGGACGAGGCGACAGCGCGCGGCAGCTCCGTCGCTTCCATGACCGACTCGGTCAGCACCGTGTTCATCACGCCGAGCAGCAGCCCGCCGACGATGATGCAGGCGACAAGCCCCGCCGCGTTCGAGACCACGAGCGCGGCGGCGACGAGGTCGAGCGCGAGAAGCGGAAGCGTGATGAGCATGATCGTCGTGCGCGCCATGCGGCGGACGAGGATCGGAGCGAGCCACACGCTGGTCACCGCGAGACCGACGCCCCACCCGAAGAACGTCAGCCCGATGCCCATCGCCCCGAAGCCCAGCGGGAAGGGCGAGAAGGCGAGCAGCACGAAGAAGCCGATGTTGTAGAACAGTGCCGTGATCGCGAGCACCGCGAGCGCAGGTACACGCAGCGCGCGGAACGGCGCCGAGAGCGGGACCGGCGCACGACGTTCGGAAGGACCGCGCAGAAGCACGAGCACGGCCACGAACGCGATGGCCATGAGCACGACGACGCCGAAGAACGGAGCCCGCCAGGTCCACTCGCCGAGGAGACCGCCGAGGAGAGGGCCGACGGCGATGCCGAGGCCGAGTGCGGCCTCGTAGAGCACGATCGCGGCCCCGCTGCCGCCGCTCGCGGCGCCCACGATCGCAGCGAGAGCCGTGGAGATGAACAGGGCGTTGCCGAGGCCCCACCCGGCGCGGAACGCGATGATCGCGTCGACGCTGCCGCTCAGCGCGCTGAAGAGCGAGAACGCCACGATCAGCGCGAGGCCGATGAGGAGGGTCGCCTTGGAGCCGATGCGGCTGGAGATCCAGCTGGTCACGAGCATCGCGATGCCGGTCACGACGAGGTAGCTCGTGAACAGGAGTTCGGTCTGGACGGGGCTGGCATCGAGGGAGTCTGCGATCGCGGGAAGGATCGGGTCGACGAGGCCGATGCCCATGAATGCGACGACGCACGCGAAGGCGACGGCCCAGACCTGCGCCGGCTGACGCCACACCGTGGTTCGTGGAGCGGTGCTCACCGGGCGGCCTCCTTCGCGCGCGTGCGGGCTTCGAGGATCGACGCCGTCGTGTGCAGGGCGGCCCACTCGTCGTCGTCGAGGTCGTCGAACCAGGGCGTCAGGACCTCGGCGAGGCGCGTACGCCAGTCCGCGAGCTCCGCGAGCCCCTTCTCGGTTGCGGCTACCACGACGGCCCTCGAGTCGTCGGGGTCGGCGCTGCGCTCCACGAGCCCCGCGTCGGCCATCTGACCGACGAGTCGAGTCATGCCGGGCTGGGTCACACGGCTCGCCGCCGCGAGCTCGCCGAGGCGCATCGCGCCCCGGTTCTCGAGCAGGGAGAGGGTGCGCCATTGTGCCTGCGGGGTCGTGCTGCCGGTCTCGGACGCCGCGATGCGGGCGAGCGAGTGAACGGCGATCAGCAGTCGTTCGAGATCGTTCCGTCGAGCCACCCAAGGAACATAACATAGATATATAACAAGGGTATGCATTGCTGGAATCATGCCCGTCGACTTGACCGCCGCGCTGTGCGTGCTACATTCCAAATACCTGAATCACCTTTCATAAAGATCGGATGCCCGCACCGGCCCCCGGTCCAGGTGAAGAGAGTCCCCTTCCAACGGCGAAAGGCAAGGCACGCACATGCGCGTTACGAAGAAGTCCATCCTGGGTGCCGCGGTCGTGGCATCCGCTCTCGTGCTGGCGGCGTGTGCGCCGCAGGCGTCCCCGGGCGGCGACGCGGGCGACGGCGGCGAGGGCCCCACCGCGGTCACGGTCGGCATCGTCACGAGCGAGACCGGTCCGCTCGCGGGCTACGGCGCGCAGTACCTCGAGGGCTTCAAGGCCGGTCTCGAGTACGCGACCGACGGCACGAACGAGGTCGACGGCATCGCGATCGAGGTCGAGTACCGCGACGACGCGGGCGACCCCGACAAGGCCGTCACCGCCGCCAAGGAGCTCATCGGCGCGGGCGTCAACATCATCGCCGGCACCGCCTCCTCGGGCGTCGCGCTCGCGCTCGCCGAACAGGCCGCCCAGAACAAGGTGCTCTACATCTCGGGCCCCGCCGCGACCGACGCGATCACGGGCATCAACGAGTACACGTTCCGCTCGGGCCGCCAGAGCGCGCAGGACGTCGCGACCGCCGGTACGTTCCTCGACGACATCGAGGGCAAGACCATCGCGGTGTTCGCGCAGGACAACGCGTTCGGCCAGGGCAACGTGGCCGCCGTCGAGGCGATCCTCGGCGCGCAGGGCGCGACCGTGACTCCCGTGCTCGTCGCGGAGGACGTGACCGAGTTCACGCCGTTCGCGCAGCAGGTGCTCGCGGGTGCTCCCGACCTCGTGTTCGTCGCGTGGGCCGGCGCAACCTCGGGCGCGATGTGGCAGGCGATGAGCCAGCAGGGCGTGCTCGACGAGATCCCGGTCGTCACGGGCCTCGGCGACGCCGCCACGTTCGGCGCGTACGGCGAGGCATCGGAGAAGATCAACTTCCTCAACCACTACTTCGCAGGAGCGCCCGACAACGACGTCAACGATGCGATGGTCGAGCTCATCGAGGGCGCGGGCGGCACGGTCGACCTGTTCAGCCCCGACGGATTCAACGCGGCGCTCATGATCGTCCAGGCGATCAAGGAGGGCAAGGGCGATGTCGACGCGATGATCGCGGCGCTGGAGGGCTTCGAGTTCGAAGGCCCGAAGGGCACCACGACGGTCCGCGCGGGCGACCACGCCCTCATCCAGGAGATGTACCAGGCGAAGCTCGTCGCCGACGGCGACACGTTCGTGCCCGAGCTCGTCGACACGGCCGACGCCGACGCCGTCGCTCCGGCCGAGGCGAAGTGACCTCCGGAGTCCCGAGAAGATGAGCACCCCTGTCCCGTCCGCGCCTGCGCCCGAACCCGAAACGGGCGCGCGCCGCGGCTCCGCACTCTCGATCGAGGGCATCGGCCTGCAGATCGGCGGAGCGACCATCCTGAAAGACGTCGACCTCGACGTTCCCGCGGGCTCGCTCGTGGGCGTCATCGGGCCGAACGGCGCCGGCAAGACCACACTCTTCAACGTGGTGTCGGGGCTCGTGTCACCGACAGTCGGTCGCATCCGGATGGACGGCGAAGACATCACCCACACGTCCGTGCCCGCGAGGGCGCGGGCGGGACTGGGGCGCACCTTCCAGACCTCGAGCCTCTTCCCGCGGCTGAGCGTGCTCGAGAACGTGCGGTTGGCCGCACAGGTCGCGCTGGGCGGCGCGACGTCCCTCTTCCGCTTTCCCACGAAGACGGATGCGGCGACCCTCACGGCCCTCGAGAAGCTCGAAGCCGTCGGACTCTCGCACAAGCTCGACACCCCCGCCGGCGACATCTCGCACGGCGACAAGCGCAAGCTCGAGATCGCCGTGCTGCTGGCGACCGACGCGAGCATCGTGCTGCTGGACGAGCCGATGGCGGGAGTCGGCTCGGGCGACGTCGACGGACTGGTCGAGAACATCCGGGCGCTGCATCGCGAGACCGGATGCACCGTCCTCATGGTCGAGCACCACATCGACGTGCTCATGGGGCTCGTCGAGAAGGTCGCCGTCATGTACTCGGGGAGCATCATCGCGTACGACACCCCGCAGCGCATCATGGCCGACCCGCTCGTGCAGTC
>NZ_DASRXZ010000030.1:0-28942 GCF_035687345.1 Microbacterium sp. | reverse complement strand
CCGCCATCGTCGTGAAGAGGGCCTTGTCCCCGGCCACGGCCGCCGCGCGGATCTCGTAGCCGTCGGCACGCGCCGCGCCGCCGCTCGGCGTGTTCACGACGATGTCGATCTCGCCTTCGTTGATGAGGTCGACGATGTTCTTCTCCCCCGTCGTCTGGGTCTGGCTGTACTTGTTCACGAGGGTCACGTCGATGCCGTTGCGGCCGAGGATCTCGGCGGTGCCCTCCGTCGCGACGAGCGAGAAGCCGAGCTGCTGCAGACGGTGCGCCGGCAGGATCACGGCCCGCTTGTCGCTGTCGGCGACCGAGATGAACACGGTGCCCGACAGCGGCATGCCGCCGTACGCGGCCTCCTGGCTCTTGGCGAACGCCGTCGGGAAGTCGCGGTCGATGCCCATGACCTCGCCCGTCGAGCGCATCTCGGGCCCGAGCACGGAGTCGACGATGTGACCGTCCGCCGTGCGGAAGCGCTTGAACGGAAGCACCGCCTCCTTGACGGCGACCGGTGCGCCGAAGGGCACGCGCGAGCCGTCGACCGGCGGCAGGAGACCTTCGGCGACGAGCTCGGCGATCGTCGCGCCCGCCATGATGCGGGCGGCGGCCTTCGCGAGCGGGATCCCGAGTGCCTTCGACACGAACGGCACGGTGCGGCTCGCACGGGGGTTCGCCTCGATCACGTAGAGCACGCCCGCGCTGATCGCGAACTGCACGTTGATGAGCCCGCGCACGCCGACGCCCTCGGCGATCGCGCGCGTCGCATCGCGCACGCGGTCGATGTCGGAGCGGCCGAGCGACATGGGCGGCAGTGCGCAGCTCGAGTCGCCGGAGTGGATGCCGGCCTCCTCGAGGTGCTCCATCACGCCGCCGACGTACAGCTCGTCGCCGTCGTACAGGGCGTCGACGTCGATCTCGATCGCGTCGTCGAGGAACCGGTCCACGAGCAGCGGGAGGCCCGGGCCGATGATCGCCTGGTCCG
This sequence comes from Microbacterium sp., assembly GCF_035687345.1. Lineage (GTDB taxonomy): Bacteria > Actinomycetota > Actinomycetes > Actinomycetales > Microbacteriaceae > Microbacterium. The sequence goes on along the minus strand of NZ_DASRXZ010000030.1, from coordinate 27,967 downwards.
CGATGCGGTCGAAGTAGTCGCGCAGGCTCGCGGTGTCGTAGACGATCTCCATGCCGCGGCCGCCGAGCACGAAGCTCGGGCGCACGAGCACGGGGTATCCGATGTCCTCCGCCACGGCGACCGCGCCCTCGACGTCGATCGCCGTTCCGTGGCGCGGCGCGACGAGGCCCGCCGACGCGAGGATGCCGCTGAACAGCCCGCGCTCCTCGGCGAGGTCGATCGCGTCGGGGCTCGTGCCGAGGATGCGGTAGCCGGCGTCCTGGATGCCCTTCGCGAGGCCGAGCGGCGTCTGGCCGCCGAGCTGGCAGATCACGCCGAGGATCTGGCCGGACTGCGACTCGGCGTGCAGCACCTCGAGCACATCCTCGAGCGTGAGCGGCTCGAAGTACAGGCGGTCGCTCGTGTCGTAGTCGGTCGAGACCGTCTCCGGGTTGCAGTTGACCATGACGGTCTCGTAGCCCGCCGCCGACAGCGCGAACGACGCATGCACGCACGAGTAGTCGAACTCGACGCCCTGGCCGATGCGGTTCGGTCCCGAGCCGATGATGACGACCTTCGTGCGATCCGAGGGCGCGACCTCGGTCTCGGCGTCGTAGCTCGAGTAGTGGTAGGGCGTCAGCGCCGGGAACTCCCCCGCGCACGTGTCGACCGTCTTGTAGACGGGACGGACGCCGAGGGCGTGACGGATGCCGCGCACCTCCGCCTCGGCGTCATCGCGCAACTGCGCGATCTGCGCGTCGCTGAACCCGTGCTCCTTCGCGACGCGGAGGGTGTGCGCGTCGAGCTCGCGCGCGGTGCGCACGAACTCGGCGACCTCGTTGATGAGCACGATCTGGTCCAGGAACCACGGGTCGATCTTCGTCGCCTCGAACGCCTGCTCGACCGTCGCGCCCTTGCGCAGCGCCTGCTGCAGCAGCACGATGCGGCCGTCTGTCGGGGTCTTCGCGAGCTCGAGCAGCTCGTCGACCGACCGCGGCTCGTCGCCCCAGTGGAAGCTCGATCCGCGCTTCTCGAGCGAGCGCAGAGCCTTCTGCAGCGCGGTCGCGTAATTGCGTCCGATCGCCATCGCCTCGCCGACCGACTTCATGGTCGTCGTGAGGGTCGTGTCGGCCGCGGGGAACTTCTCGAAGTTGAAGCGCGGCACCTTCACGACGACGTAGTCGAGCGTCGGCTCGAAGCTCGCCGGCGTCACCTTCGTGATGTCGTTCGGGATCTCGTCGAGGCGGTAGCCGATCGCGAGCTTCGCCGCGATTTTCGCGATCGGGAAGCCCGTCGCCTTCGAGGCGAGGGCCGACGAGCGCGAGACGCGCGGGTTCATCTCGATCACGATCACGCGGCCCGTCTCCGGGTCGACGGCGAACTGGATGTTGCATCCGCCCGTGTCGACGCCTACCGCGCGGATGATGTCGATGCCGATGTCGCGCAGCTTCTGGTACTCGCGGTCGGTGAGGGTCAGCGCGGGCGCGACGGTGATCGAGTCGCCGGTGTGCACGCCGACGGGGTCGACGTTTTCGATCGAGCACACGACGACCGTGTTGTCGGCCGTGTCGCGCATGAGCTCGAGCTCGTACTCCTTCCATCCGAGGATCGACTCCTCGAGCAGCACCTCGCTCGTCGGCGAATCGTGCAGACCCGCGCCGCCGATGCGCCGCAGGTCCTCCTCGTCGAACGCGAAGCCCGACCCGAGTCCGCCCATCGTGAACGACGGGCGCACGACGAGCGGGTAGCCGAGCTTCTCGGCGCCGGCGAGCAGCTCCTCCATCGAGTGGCAGATGACGGATGCCGCGACGTCGGCGCCGGCCGCGACGACCAGCTCCTTGAAGATCTGCCGGTCCTCGCCCTTGCGGATCGCGTCGACCTTCGCGCCGATCAGCTCGACGCCGTACTTGTCGAGGATCCCCTGCTCGTGGAGGGCGATCGCCGCATTCAGCGCCGTCTGGCCGCCCAGCGTCGGCAGGATGGCATCCGGCTTCTCCTTCGCGATGATCGTCTCGATCACGGCGGGCGTGATCGGCTCGATGTAGGTCGCGTCGGCGAAGTCCGGGTCGGTCATGATCGTCGCCGGGTTGGGGTTCACGAGGATGACGCGCAGCCCCTCGGCACGCAGCACGCGGCACGCCTGCGTGCCCGAGTAGTCGAACTCGGCGGCCTGGCCGATGACGATCGGGCCCGACCCGATCACGAGGACGCTCTGGATGTCGTCGCGCTTGGGCATCAGTCGTTCTCTCCGGTCGTCGACGCTTCGTCTCGCTGCGCTCGCTCACCATGCGAGGGGTCTCGCTGGGCGCGCATCTCCCGCTCCGCGAGCGAGGCGAGCACCATGTCGCGGAAGCGGTCGAACAGGTAGTTGGCGTCGTGGGGCCCTGCGGCCGCCTCGGGGTGGTACTGCACCGAGAAGGCCGGGATGTCGAGCGCACGCAGGCCCTCGACGACGCGGTCGTTGAGGCCGACGTGGCTCACCTCGATGCGGCCGTAGCCGGCGGGGCTGTCGAACTCCCCCTCGACCGGCGCGTCGACCGCGAAGCCGTGATTGTGAGCCGTGATCTCGACGCGGCCGGTCGACTTGTCGAGCACCGGCTGGTTGATGCCGCGGTGGCCGAACGGCAGCTTGTAGGTGCCGAGGCCCAGCGCGCGGCCGAGAAGCTGGTTGCCGAAGCAGATGCCGAAGAACGGAAGCCCGTCGTCGAGCACGCCGCGCAGCAGTTCGACATGGGCGTCGGATGCCGCGGGGTCGCCCGGTCCGTTCGAGTAGAACACCGCGACCGGCTCGATCGCGCGCAGCTCGTCGATCGTGACGTTCTGCGGCAGGACGTGGACCTCGAACCCGCGCGCCGCGAGGTTGTCGACGGTCGCCTGCTTGACCCCGAGATCGAGCACAGCCAGGTTGCCGATCCGCTCGCCCTTCGCGGGCGTGACCTGCGCGACGGGGACCGAGACCTGCGCCGACAGGTTGAGCCCGGCCATCTGCGGCGCCTCGCGCACGAGGCGGAGCTGCTCGTCGGGCTCGATCGACGCGGAGTCGCCCGAGAAGATGCCGCCTCGCATGCTGCCGGCGGAGCGGATGTGCCGCGTCACCGCGCGCGTGTCGATGCCGCTGATGCCGACGATGCCGTCGCGCTCGAGCGCGTCGTCGAGCGACTCGTCGGCCCGCCAGTTCGACACGACGCGCGAGGGGTCGCGCACGATGTAGCCCGACACCCAGATGCGGCGGGACTCGGGGTCCTCCTGGTTCATTCCGGTGTTGCCGATGTGCGGCGCGGTCTGCAGCACGATCTGACCGGCGTACGACGGATCGGTGAGGGTCTCCTGGTAGCCGGTCATGCCCGTCGCGAAGACGACCTCGCCGAGCGTCGTACCGCGCGCTCCGTACGCGCGCCCGACGTGGCGGGTGCCGTCCTCGAGGACGAGGACCGCGGGATCGGTCGTGAACAGCGAGGTCATGCGTCGGTTCCTGTCGTGGTGAGCGGGGCGATCGCGTCGGCGAGCGCGCGGGCCGAGGCGTCCTGCGGCCGGAAGTACGAGTCGACGAGCGTCGCGTCGTCGATGCGCCACGTGACCCGCACGAGGCCGTCCTTCTCGACGACGCGGTCGATCGCGACGGTGGACTGACCGACCGACGCGATGCGCTCGGCCGGGACGTGGATGCGGGGCTGCCCCGCGAGGTCGATGACGAGGCCCGAGTCGGCCACGATGAGCTCGGCCTTCGAGCGGAACGCGAGCCCCTTGATCGCGAGCCGCTCGAGCGGCTCGTCGTGGCGCGTCGTCGCTACGTACAACGCGGGGAACCAGTGCGCCGCCACGGCGCCGACCGGCGGCTCGCCGAACGGGGCGCGCAGTCCGCGGTCGCGGCGCGCGCGCAGCCACCACCCGAGGGCGAGGGCGGCGAGGATCACGACGGCGGCCGCGATCATGATCGCGACGGCTCCTTCGCGGGTCATGCGCGCACCCCCGGCTCGTCGAGCAGGGCTCCGTCGACGACGGTCGGCACTCCGCGGTGCAGGGTCCAGCGCACCTCGCCGGGCAGCTCGCGACCGAGGTAGGGCGAGTTCGCGCTGCGGCCACGCAGGTCGTGCGTCGAGAACGTCCGAACGGGCGTCGGGTCGTAGAAGGTGACGGATGCCGCGTGCCCCGGCGTCAGCGGCGTGCCGAAGCCCTCGAGTCGCCCGATGCGGGCAGGCTCGCGGCTCATGATGCGCGCGACATCGGCCCACGTGATGAGCCCCGTGTCGACCATCGCGAGCTGCACGACGCGCAGCGCGCTCTCGAGGCCGACCATGCCGTTCGCGGCCGCCTGCCACTCGCACGCCTTCGCCTCGGGCGGATGCGGCGCGTGGTCGGTCGCGACGATGTCGATCGTGCCGTCGGCGAGCCCCTCGCGCACCGCGAGGACGTCCTCCTCGCGCCGCAGCGGCGGGTTGACCTTGAATCGCGCGTCGTAGCCGCGCGCGAGCTCGTCGGTCAGCAGCAGGTGGTGCGGCGTGACCTCGGCGGTCACGTTCACACCGCGATGCTTCGCCCACCGGATGATCTCGACCGAGCCGGCCGTCGAGAGGTGGCACACGTGCAGGCGCGATCCGACGTGCTCGGCCAGGAGCACATCGCGCGCGATGATCGACTCCTCGGCGACCGCGGGCCACCCGGCGAGGCCGAGCTCCGCCGAGACGACGCCCTCGTTCATCTGGGCGCCCTCGGTGAGCCGCGGGTCCTGCGCGTGCTGCGCGATCACCCCGTCGAACGCCTTCACGTACTCCAGGGCGCGGCGCATGATGAGCGGGTCCCACACGCAGAATCCATCGTCGCTGAAGACGCGCACGCGGGCACGCGAGTCGGCCATCGCACCGAGCTCGGCGAGGCGCTCGCCCTTCTGCCCGACCGTGACCGCGCCGATCGGCTGCACCGTCACGAAGCCGGCGGCCTCGCCGAGGGCGAGCTCCTGCTCGACGACCCCCGCCGTGTCGGCCACGGGCGAGGTGTTCGGCATCGCGAAGACGGCCGCGTAGCCGCCCGCAGCCGCGGCGCGCGATCCGGTGAGGACCGTCTCGGATGCCTCGTACCCCGGCTCGCGCAGGTGGGTGTGCAGATCCACGAGGCCGGGGAGCATGACGAGTCCGTCGACGTCGACCACCGTCGCGCCCGCGCGGCTGAGCCCGACGCCGGTCTCGACGATCATGCCGTCCTCGACGAGCAGGTCGAGCGCGCCGGTGCCCTCGAGCGATGCGCCGCGGAACAGCAGCGTCTCGGTTGCCGAGCTGCCGCTCTCGGCGGCGTGTCCCAGGGCCGTCACGCGGCTCTCCCATCGTCGTCGCGCTCCCCCGCCAGGAGCAGATACAGCACCGCCATCCGCACCGACACGCCGTTCGCCACCTGGTCGAGCACCGTCGACCGGGACGAGTCGGCGGCGTCGGCGGAGATCTCGAGCCCGCGGTTCATGGGACCGGGGTGCATGACAATGCTATCCGCCGCGAGGCCCGCCAAACGCGTCGCATCGAGCCCCCACCTGCGGGAATACTCCCGTTCGGTCGGGAAATACGCGGCGTTCATGCGCTCGAGCTGGATCCGCAGCATCATGAGCGCGTCGGGCGCCTCGGCGACCGCCGCGTCGAGGTCGTAGAGCACGCGCACGGGCCATGCCGACACGTCCTGCGGCACGAGCGTCGGCGGCGCCACGAGGGTCACGCTCGCGCCGAGCGTGTGCAGCAGCCACACGTTCGAGCGTGCGACACGCGAGTGCAGGATGTCGCCCACGATCGTCACGGCGAGCCCGCTGAGGTCGCGCCCGCGGCTGTCCGCGCCGAACCGCCGCTTGCGGATCGTGAAGGCGTCGAGGAGCGCCTGCGTCGGATGCTCGTGCGTCCCGTCGCCCGCGTTCACGACCCCCGCGGTGATCCAGCCGCTCGTCGCGAGAGTGCGGGGCGCTCCGGATGCCCCGTGGCGCATGACGACCGCATCCGCCCCCATCGCCTGAAGCGTCTGCGCCGTGTCCTGCAGGCTCTCGCCCTTCGAGACGCTCGAGCCCTTCGCCGAGAAGTTGATGACGTCCGCCGACAGCCGCTTCGCGGCCGCTTCGAACGAGATGCGCGTGCGCGTGGAGTCCTCGAAGAAGAGGTTCACGACGGTCTTGCCGCGCAGCGTCGGCAGCTTCTTCACTTCGCGCTGCTGCGTGTCGGCCATGTCCTCCGCGACGTCGAGGATGCGCAGCGCGGCATCGCGCGAGAGGGTCTTCGTGTCGAGCAGGTGCCTCATGCGATCACCGCCCCTCGATCGAGACGTGCTCTTCGCCATCGACCTCGGCGAGGCGCACGTAGACGCGCTCGTCGCGCGCGCTCGGCAGGTTCTTGCCGACGAAGTCGGGGCGGATCGGCAGCTCGCGGTGACCGCGATCGATGAGCGTCGCGAGGCGGACGATGGCGGGACGCCCGATGTCCTGCAGGGCGTCGAGGGCGGCACGGATGCTGCGCCCCGAGAACAGCACGTCGTCGACGAGCACGACGACCTTGCCGTCGATGCCGCCGGGCGGGATCTGCGTCGGCTGCGGGGCGCGCGTGGGGTTGCGGTGCAGATCGTCGCGGTACATCGTGACGTCGAGCGAGCCGACCGGCACGGATTCTCTGCCGAACTCGCTCACGAGCGAGCCGATGCGTTCGGCGAGCGTGACGCCGCGGGTGGGGATGCCGAGTATGACGAGGTTCTCGGGGCCCTTGTTGGACTCGAGGATCTCGTGCGAGATCCGAGTCAGCGCCCGGGCGATGTCGGCCTCGTGCAGCACGGTGCGCGTGCTCATCCGCCGCTCCCTTCTCCGCCTCACGGGACGGGGTTAAAGGTTGCTGTCGTGGCTCCCACCCTACCCGACGCGCGGCGCACTCACGGTGCGCGCTTGACACCTAGTGACGCGAGGCCTAGCATCGCTAGGTATGAACGCCGAATCGCTCAAAGGCCACCTGGACCTGTTGGTGCTCGCGGTCACCTCGGCCGGCCCCATTCACGGGTACGGGGTCATCGAGCGGCTGCGCGAGCGCAGCCAGGGGTCGTTCGATCTCGCGGAGGGCACGGTCTACCCCGTGCTGCATCGCCTGGAGCGAGCGGGTCTGCTCGAGCACGAGTGGTCCGAGGCATCTGGGCGGCGCCGCAAGCTCTATCGACTCACACCCGCCGGCCAAGCCCGCCTCGTCGAACAGCGCGCCGGCTGGCGCGAATTCGTCGACGCCGTCGAATCCGTACTCAGGAGGAACCCATGGCCGCAGACGGCCTGATCGACCAGTACCTGACCGCCCTCGGCAAGCGCGTGCGATCCCGCAGCGACCGCCACGACCTCCTCGACGAAGTGCGTGACCACCTGCTGTCGGCGGTCGAGCGGCTGGAAGCCCTCGGCGTCGACTCTCCCACCGCCGAGCGCCGGGCGCTCACGCGATTCGGCCAGCCGAAGCTCGTCGCAGCCCTCATCACCGAAGTCCCTTCGAAAGGAAACCTCATGTCGCTGTTCCTCGCCCGCCACCTCCCCGCGATGTCGGTCGCGGCCGCCGTCACGTGGCTCGTCGCCGTGGCCGTCGCCGTCTACGGTCAGACCGACCTGCTCGCGACGTGGACGCCGGAGGCGTACATCGTCTCGTCGGCAGTGATCGCGGTCGCCTGCGTCCTCACGGCTTCCGTCCTCGTCGGGCTCAACGTGCGGGCGACCGGCGAGCTCGACACGACGACGATCCTGATCGCTCTCATCGGCATCATGTCCGCCGTCGCCGCTCTCCTCCTGTCGTGGTTCATCGCCCTCTGGCTGCCGCTGCTCGCGATCGCCGTGATCTGGACGATGGTGCGCGCCTGGACGATGCACGCCGGCTCGCGTCCGTTCGCGGTCGTCATGCTGGTGACGATGCCGCTGCTCGCCGCCGCCGCGATCGTCACGACCGTGATCGGTCAGGCGACGCGCCTCGACAACGCCGTCGCGAGCTGGATCGTGTTCGCGGGTCTCGCGGCCGTGCTGGCCGCGACACTCGTCGACGTCGCGGTGCGTCTCGGCCGACGTGCGACCCATGCGAGGGTCAGCGTCGCGGGCTGACACCCGCATCGCGAAAGAGGCCGGCGTCTCGGGGGCGCCGGCCTTCTCGCGTCCGGGCTCAGGCTGCCGGCTGCGTGGCGTCGCGGTGCAGATCGTCCTCCACCTGGGTCGCGCGGATAGGGTGCCCCTGCGTCGTGAGGCAGCGGCCCGATGCGAGGTCCCACTTCCAGTCGTGGAGGCTGCACGTGAGCACGCCGTCCTCGATCTTGCCGGTCTTCGTCAGATCGGCGCGCAGATGCGGGCAGCGGCGCTGCACGATCCAGTCGCCCAACTGGGCGTCCTCGGACGTGTCGGACTGCTCCGCATACCAGTTCTCGACGTACTCGATGCGGTCGCGCGAGAGGCACTTGAGGAACGTGTAGATGAACTCGTTGAACTTGCCCTTGCGCCCCGCCTGGAACTGCATCGACAGGAAGATCGAGTTCGACCAGTCGATCTCGTGGTCGCGGATGTTCGTCGATACGAGGTCGGCCGGGATCGTGTACCAGAACTCGACGTCTTCGCCGTCGTACTCGCGCAGCTTCGCCTTCGGGAAGTCGGCGACCATGTCGAGCTCGCCGATCGTGAAGCGCACCGGCCCGCCGACGCCGTTGCGGATCGTGCGCGCGCGGCGCAGGAGCGGCTCCCACCACTCCTTGAGCGCCGCGAGCATCTCGTCGGGTGGCAGCACCGCGGCACGCGACGCCTCTTCGGCGCGGATCTCGTCCTGGCGCGTGTCGCGCTGCTCGGCGAGGTACGACCACTTGTCGCCGAAGATGCGCTCGATCTCGGCATCCGTGTAGAGGGTCTGCGTGACCTCGATCTCGCCGTTGTTCAGGTCGACCTGCGTGCCGGGCAGGAACAGGTAGCCCTTCTGCTCGGGGCGGAGCTCCGCCATGTGCTCCAGGAACTGGCGCTGATCGGTGAAGATCGCGTCGTCGTCGAGGCCGTAGCCGTTGTAGCGGAACAGCTCTTCGCGCAGGAACATCGGCGGGCCCGCCATCGGGAAGACGTGCTCGGCGTCGATCTTCTCGATGTAGTACATCGCGCGCTTGTTCTGCGCCTCGCGCTTGAGACGCGCGAAGTTCTGCTTGGCGTCCTGCGGCAGGTCGTAGACCATCGGCCACCAGATCGCGCCCGACACCTGCGTGAAGTACGCCTCGGGCTTCGAGAACGACATGAGCTTCTCGAGGTCGAGCGGGTGCGAGTCGTTCTGGTTCAGGATGCTCGCGGTGCCGTCGTCGACGCTGAGCGACGAGTCGCCGATCGGGCCGTCGCTCGGTGCGCGCAGCGGCGTCACCATGACCTTGAGCGGGCCGAACTCGAGCGGCACGCCCGCCTGGGTGTAGACGATGTTGTCGTAGCCGAGCTTGCGCAGGTCGGTCTCGAGGTCGTCCGTCGGATACTCCGGCAGGAGCACCTTGATGTCCTTCGGCACGTGGCGCTCCATGAGCGCCGGGTCGAAGTGGTCGCGGTGCCGGTGCGAGATGTAGAGGAAGTCCGCCTTGCCGAAGCGCTCCCAGTCGAGCGCCCGGTTGTCGGGGAACGGGAACCACGAGCCGAAGAACGTCGGCCCGACGACGGGGTCGCAGAGGATGCTCCCGCCTGCCGTCTCGATGAACATGCCGGCATGGCCGAGGCCCGTGATGCGCATGGAAATCCTTCCGATCGACGCACACCGATTGTAGGCGAGGTCGCATCGGGGCCTCGGACGGACGGCCGTGGAAATGCGGATCCCGCGGGTCAGTCGGCCTCGAAGAGCCCCCGGATGTCGTCGGCCGAGAGAGCGCGCCCGAACAGCGCGTCGTCGTCCATGACCGCGTGGAACAGCCTCGCCTTCCGCTGCTGGAGCGCCATGACCTTCTCCTCGATCGTTCCCGCCGCGATCAGCCGATACACGTTCACCGGGCGCTCCTGCCCGATGCGGTGGGTACGGTCGACGGCCTGCGCCTCGGCGGCGGGGTTCCACCACGGGTCGAGAATGAACACGTAGTCCGCCTCGGTGAGGGTCAGGCCGAAGCCGCCGGCCCTGAGGCTGATGAGGAACACGGGCGCCTCTCCCGTGCGGAAGCTCGCGATCGCCCCGTCGCGATCGTGCGTCGACCCGTCGAGATAGGCGTGACGGATGCCGCGCTCCTCCAGCCGCTCGGCGACGAGCCCCAGGAACGACGTGAACTGGCTGAACACGAGCGCCCGGTGGCCCTCCGCGAGCACCTCGTCGAGCTGCTCGAACAGCGCGGTGAGCTTGCTCGGCTCGATGTGCGCGTACTCCGGGTCGATGAGCTCGGGCGCGAGGCTGAGCATCCGCAGGAGCGTCAGCGACCGGAACACGATGAAGCGGTTGCGGTCGAGATCTTCGAGAAGGCCCAGCACCTTCTGCCGCTCGCGCTGCAGCACGGTGTCGTACAGCGCGCGGTGCGCGGGCCCGAGCTCGACCGTGACCTCCTGCTCCTGCTTCGGCGGCAGGTCGGCGGCGACGAGCTCCTTCGTGCGCCGCAGCACGAGAGGACGGATGCGGCGCCGCAGGCGCGCGAGGCGCCCGGCGCGGTACGCGCCGCCCTCCTGGTTCTCGGGCACCTTGCCCTGCTCGATCGGGCCGATGTACTCCTCGCGGAAGCGCCGCGCCGACGGGAAGAGGCCCGGCGCGGCGAGGGCGAGGAGCGACCACAGCTCGCTCAGGCTGTTCTCGAGCGGTGTGCCGGTGACGGCGTACACGACGTCGGCGCGCAGCGCCGCCACCGCCTGGTGGGTCTTGGTGGCCCGGTTCTTCACGAACTGCGCCTCGTCGAGAATGAGTCCCGCCCACTCGACGCCGGCGAACGCTGATTCGTCGAGGCGCAGGCGCGTGTAGGACGTGACGACGAGATCGGCGGATGCCGCGGCCCGCGCGACGGTCGTGGCATCCGTTCGGCGTCCCTGAACACCCCGCCCGCCGTCGAGCACGGTCACGCGCAGTTCGGGCGTGAAGCGCGCCGCCTCGGTGCGCCACGTCGACACGACCGAGGTGGGAGCGACGACGAGGAAGGGGCGCCGCTCGCCCGCGTCGCGCGTGTGCGCGATGAGCGCGAGCAGCTGCAGCGTCTTGCCGAGCCCCATGTCGTCGGCGAGGATGCCGCCCAGCCGGTGCCGCCAGAGGAACGCGAGCCAGTCGTACCCCGTGCGCTGGTAGGGACGCAGGTCTGCGCGAAGCCCGCGCGGCAGCGGCGTCTCGGGCACGCCCTCGGCATCGCGAAGGCCCTCGGCGATCGCGCGCCACGAGACCGCGGGTTCGGACTGGTCGGCGAGGTCCTCGAAGTCAGCCCACAAGGTGGTCTGGTAGCGGCTGAGGCGTGGGCCGGTCTCCCATTCGTCGAGCTCGCCCGCCTCCTCGATGAGCTCGCGCAGCCGCATCAGCGACGGATGCGACAGCGAGAAGTACGCTCCGTCGCTCAGGAGCATCTTGCGGCGGCCTCGCGACAGCGCGATGAAGAGCTTGCCGAAGGGGATGCGCCGCCCGTCGATGGTGACGACGACGCCGAGGTCGAACCAGTCCGGATCGGGTGACTCGACCGTCGTGATCTCGATGCGCGGATCGCCGGTCAGCTCGCGATACCGCGGCCGCTCCCCCGTTACCTCGACCACAACCCCGTCGAGCGCCTCCAGGCGCGGAAGCACGCGCGATGCGAACTCCGCCGCGTCGAGGCCGGTCAGCACCGCGGTGGGAGCCCATTCGACGGGCGACTCCTCTTTCCAGACCTCTTCGACGCGGTCGCGGATCGCCTCTTCGGCATCGGGGTCGCGGTCGGTGGTGTCGAACGCGTGGAAGGAGGCGTCCTCGCGACCGGGGTACCGCCACGAATGCGAATACTCCAGCCGGTGCGACGGCGAGAACCGCACGGCGATGACGAGCGTCGGGCGATCGGGCGAGGGGATCTCGATGCCCGGCGCCCGCACCGTCACATGGCGCGACATCGGTGCGAGGTGCTCGGCGATGAACTCCTCGGCGTCCGGCTGGGGAACCTCGACCGGACCGGCTGCGGTGAGCAGCGCCCGCACGGCGTCGGGCACCGCCGCGCGCGCGAGGTCGATCCGGAGGCGCTCGCCCGTCACCTCGAACCGGTAGACGCCGCCCGTGCCGATGGGTCGGACGGCCGTGGCATCCGCCTCCGCTCCCCCGATGACGACGTCGGGCGCGACGATGAGCGCGCCCGACCTTCGCGACACGCGCACCGACACGGATGCCTCGCCCACCAGCTCGACCGTCTGGTGCCGTTTCGTGGCGATGATCGGGATGCCGAGCCGAGCAGCCTTCTCGAGATGGGGCCACAGCAGCGACGATGTGATGTCGTCGAGCGTCAGCCACTCGGCGACGTCGGAGAACGTGCCGTACGTGCGCAGGTCGCGCCCGATGCTGTGCAGCTCGGTGAACCAGCGCGCCTGCGCCGGGTCGTAGCGGTTACCCGGGCGCCGCACCTCATCCCATGACGCGTCGCCCTTGATCCACGCGTCGTCGCGCGCACCGCGCTCGAGCGGACGCAGCCCGACCAGCACGTCGGTGCCGTGCGCGTGCAGGCTGCGCGCCGTCGCGGTCTCGACCTTCACGGGCGACCAGGACGAACCGTCACGGCGCACGCGCTGGCGCAGCTCGACACCGAGGGCGAGCGCCGTAGCCGCACCTGCCGTCGCCGAGACGGATGCCGCGAACAGCCGCCGCCAGTCGGAGGACGCCGGTGCGGCCCCGGGCGCGGGGATGCCGGCGCGCGCGGCGTCGTCGAAGGGCGGGGTCACGGGATCCATCCTGGTCCCCCGCTCCGACAGAGCCGCCTCGACGTCAGCCGGCTCGCGCGATGCGTGCGAGCACGCCGTGCACGAACGCGCCCGACTCGTCGGTCGAGAACTCCTTTGCGAGTTCGACGGCCTCGTCGATCGCGACCGCCGTCGGGACCTCGTCGTTGTAGACGATTTCCCACACACCGATCCGCAGCAGGGCGCGGTCGACCGCGGGCATGCGCGCGAGCGACCAGTCCTTCGCGTACGTCGTGATGAGCTCGTCGATCTCGGCCTGGTTGTCGATCACGCCGTCGACGATCTCGCGCGCGTAGAGCCACGACGCCTCGCGTGCGGGCTCGTTCGCGGCGCGCTTCGCCTCGGCGGCCAACACGGTCGGCAGGGCGTCGCCGCGGACGTCGCTCTGGAAGAGGATGTCGAGTGCGCGCTTGCGCGCCTTCGTTCGTGCGCTCATCGCGCGGCGTCAGTTGACGCGGCCGAGGTACTCGCCCGTACGGGTGTCGACCTTGACCTTGGTGCCCGTCTCGAGGAACAGCGGGACCTGGATCTCGTAGCCGGTCTCGACCGTCGCGGGCTTGGTGCCCGCCGATGAGCGGTCGCCCTGCAGACCGGGCTCGGTGTAGGTGATCTCGAGCACGACGGAGGCCGGGAGGTCGATGTAGAGCGGGTTGCCGTTGTTGAGGGCGATCGTCACCTGCTGGTTCTCGAGCAGGAAGTTCTTCGCGTCGCCGACGGTCGCCGCGGGCACCGACAGCTGGTCGTAGTCGGTCGTGTCCATGAACACGAAGCTGTCGCCGTCGTTGTAGAGGTACGTGAAGTCGCGGCGGTCGACGTTCTCGATGTCGACCTTCGCGCCTGCGTTGTACGTCTTGTCGACGACCTTGCCCGTGACGACGTTCTTCAGCTTCGTGCGCACGAACGCCCCGCCCTTGCCGGGCTTGACGTGCTGGAACTCGACGACGCTCCAGAGCTGTCCGTCGATGTTGAGGACGACGCCGTTCTTGATGTCTGCGGTCGATGCCATGTGTGTGGGAAGTCCGTTCGTGTGGTGATGAGGCGACCCCGATGCGGGCCGGGACGAGAGTGGGCCGAGCGCGCCGTCAGCGGCCGACGTTCGATTCTACGGGATGGCTCGGCGGCGACACCGGAGATCAGCCGTCGGCCTGTCCGGTGATGACGTCGATGAGACGCTCGACCGCGGTCGCGTACCCGTGCACCCCTTCGCCCATGACGTGCACGAGCGCGACATCGGCGACGTACGAGTGCTGTCGGAACGGCTCGCGCTTCGAGATGTCGGAGATGTGCACCTCCGCGACGGGCAGGGCCACGCCCGAGAGCGCATCGCGGAGCACGACCGACGTGTGGGTGAGCCCGCCCGGATTGATGACGATGCCCGCGCAGTCCTCGCGTGCCGCGTGGATCGCGTCGAGGAGCACGCCCTCGTGGTTGCTCTGCACGGCACGCATCTCGAAGCCGCGCGCTCGCGCCGCATCCGCCGCGATGCGCTCGACGTCCGCGAGCGTCGCGGTGCCGTAGACCTCGGGCTCGCGCACTCCCAGCAGATTGAGGTTCGGTCCGTTCACGAGGAGCAGGCGCCGCGGAGTGGTCACGCCATCACCCTAGCGAGGGTCGGTCGGCGGCACGGCCCGAGCGTTCGGCCTGCAACGTCATCCGCAGCTCTCTTCCCGCGACGCTCTGCGTCACTTCACCCGTCTCGCGGAACCCGAACCGTCGATACGCGCCTTGCGCGCGGTGGTTGTCGACGTGCACATCGAGCGACACCGTCTGCGCGCCGTGGGCGACCGCCCACTCCACGGCCGCCTCGAGCAGGGCGTCGATGGTGCCGTCGCCCCGGTGTGTGGGGCGCACCCAGACGCCCACGACGTCAGCGCTCGGGTGCGCCACGGTGCGGTGGAGGTGATCCGTCGCGCCCGGCCGTCGCAGGAGGACCGTGAGCGACCCCACCCACTCGCCGTCGTCCTCCGCCACCAGTTGCGCACCGTCGTCGCTCTCGGCCGCCCGTGCGGTGCGGTCGCGCCAGAAGTCGTCGCTGCGGGCCTCGGCGCTCGCGCGCGTGTCGAGGAACGCGATCGGGGCGAGCGGGTCGCTCAGGGACTCCAGCCGCAGGTCGCGCACGGCTTCCCATTCGTCGACGCGGACGCGACGGATGCTCAGCATCCCGCCACCCTAGCGACGACGCACTTCGGGCGCAGGGCGGTCAGCCCGCGATCTCCTGGTACGCCGCGAACAGCAGCGACTCGTCAGGCGCCTGCAGCGTCGTGGGTTTCGCGATGTCGTCGAGCACGATGAACCGCAGCAACCCGCCGCGCGCCTTCTTGTCGCGCTGCATGGTCGCGAGCAGCTGCGGCCACGCCCCCGCCCGGTACGAAGTCGGCAGGCCGAGCAGCTCCAGGATGTCGCGGTGACGCTGGGCCGCGGCATCCGACAACCGTCCTGCGAGCCGGGACAGCTCGGCGGCGAAGACCATGCCGATCGAGATCGCCGCGCCGTGGCGCCAGCGGTAGCGCTCGGCGTGCTCGATCGCGTGGCCGAGCGTGTGGCCGTAGTTGAGCACCTCGCGCAGGCCGGCCTCACGGAGGTCCTCCCCCACGACCAGCGCCTTCATGTCGATCGCGAGCTCGACGCACCGGCGGAACGCGTCGCTGCGCGGGTCGACGACGGCCTCGGCATCCGCTTCGATCAGGTCGAGGATCTCGGGATACCAGATGAATCCGGCCTTCACGACCTCGGCGAAGCCCGCCACGAGCTCGTTGCGGCCGAGCGAGTCGAGCAGATCCAGATCGCAGATCACGGCGCGCGGCGGCCAGAACGCGCCGACGAGGTTCTTGCCCTCGGCCGTGTTGATGCCGGTCTTGCCGCCCACCGCCGCGTCGACCATGCCGAGCACGGTCGTCGGCACCTGCACGACGGCCACTCCGCGCAGCCACGTGGCCGCGACGAAGCCGGCGAGGTCGGTGACCGCGCCGCCGCCGAACCCGACGATCGCGTCGGTCCGCGTGAAGTCGGCCTGACCGAGGATCTGCCAGCAGAACGCGGCGACCTCGACGCGCTTGCCCTGCTCGGCGTCGGGGATCTCGGCGAGCAGCACCTCACGGTCGCCGAGCAGGCTCCCGCGCAGTGCCTCGGCCTGCGCGGCGAGAGTCGGCGGATGCACGATGAGCACCTTGCGGGCCGACGCGGGCAGCGCCTCGCCGAGCGTGCTCAGGATGCCGCGCCCCACGCGCACGTCGTACGGAGCCTCCCCCTGCACGGTGATGGTGGTGGGCTCGCTCATGTCTCCTCCTGGGCGGTGGCCGATCGTGCGCCGCTGCGGACCCACTCGACGATCGCGTCGACGACGTCCTGCAGCGGACCCGTCGACGTGTCGAACTCGATGTCGGCCACCTCGTCGTACAGTGGGCGCCTCTCGCGCAGGATCGCGGTCCAGCGCTCGACCGGATCCTCGGTCTGCAGCAGCGGGCGGCTCGAACCGCGGATGCGCCCCGCGACCACCTCGGGTGTCACGGTGAGCAGCACGACCCTGTGCCGCGCGAGGTCGGCTCGCGTGTTCGGGTCGAGCACCGCGCCACCGCCGAGCGACACGACGCCGCCGGTCGCGAGTGCGGCCCGGACGGCCTCGCGCTCGAGCTCGCGGAAGCGCCTCTCGCCGTGGGTCGCGAACACGGTGTCGAGGGGTCCATGCTCGCGTGCGACGGCGGCGTCGGTGTCGGTGAAAGGCAGCGCGAGCGCCTTCGCCACGCGCCGCCCGATGCTCGTCTTCCCGGCGCCCATCGGCCCGATGAGGACGACGGCGGATGCCGCCTCCCGCGCCACGGGCACGGGAGCGCGCTCAGCGGGCGAGGTCATGCTCGGCGAGCGGCTCCGCGTCGTCGGCGCCGAGCGACGGGTCGCTGGCTCCGGACGAGCGCAAGGTGTCGGGGATCGCCGCGAGATAGGACTCGAGGTTGCGGCGCGTTTCGGCGACCGAGTCGCCGCCGAACTTCTCGAGCACGGCCTCGGCGAGCACGATCGCGACCATCGCCTCGGCGACCACGCCGGCCGCGGGAACGGCGCACACGTCGGAGCGCTGGTGGTGGGCGGATGCCGCGTCGCCCGTCGCCACATCGACCGTGCGCAGCGCACGCGGAACCGTCGCGATCGGCTTCATGCCCGCGCGAACGCGCAACACGGTGCCCGTCGACATGCCGCCCTCGGTGCCGCCGGCGCGGTCACTCGCACGCGTGATGCCGCCGTCGGCCGAGAAGAGCTCGTCATGGGCGGCCGAGCCGCGTCGACGCGTTGTCTCGAAGCCGTCGCCGACTTCGACCCCCTTGATCGCCTGGATGCTCATGAGCGCCTGCGCGAGTCGCCCGTCGAGGCGGCGGTCCCAGTGCACGTGCGAGCCGAGTCCCGGCGGCAGACCGTACGCGAGCACCTCGACGATGCCCCCGAGCGTGTCGCCGTCCTTGCGGGCGGCGTCGACCTCGGCCACCATGCGCTCCGACGTCTCGGGGTCGAAGCACCGCAGCGGGTCGGCGTCGAGGGTGTCGACGTCATCGGGCGTCGGCAGCGCCGCGCCCTCGGGCACCCGGACCGGGCCGATCGAGAGTGTGTGGCTCACGAGGCGGATGCCGAGCTCCGACAGGAACGAGCGCGCGACGGCCCCGAGCGCGACACGAGCCGCCGTCTCGCGCGCGCTCGCGCGCTCGAGGATCGGGCGGGCCTCGTCGAACCCGTACTTCTGCATGCCCACGAGGTCGGCGTGCCCTGGCCGCGGACGCGTGAGCGCGGCGCCGCGCCCGCGCGACTTGTCGGTGAGCTCGACGGGCTCGGCGCTCATGACCTCGACCCACTTCGGCCACTCGGTGTTGCCGATGCGCAGCGCGATCGGGCTCCCGAGCGAGAAGCCGTGACGCACGCCGGCCGAGATGGTCAGCTCATCCTCTTCGAACTTCATGCGCGAGCCGCGGCCGTAGCCGAGCTTGCGGCGGGCGAGATCCGCTTGGATCGCGCTGCGAGACACCGGCACGCCGGCCGGAAGACCCTCCATGACGGCGATGAGTTCGGGGCCGTGCGATTCGCCGGCCGTGAGCACACGGAGCATTGCTCCAGTCTCCCACGCCACGAGGGGCGGTTACGCCGACGCGGATGCCTCGAACGCCGCGCGCATCGCCGCGACGACGACGTCCTCGCGCGGCAGGACCGCGTGAGGGTCGCCCAGCACGAAGACGCGCACCTGCAGCACCGCCTGGTGCAGGAGCATGCCGCTGCCGTCCCACGCCCGCTCGCCCGCGCGCTCCCACGCGGTCGCGAGCACCGTCGGCCAGTGGCCGTAGACGACGTCGAGGAGGGGGCCGCCGGATGCCGCGAGGCGGTCGGCCGTGGCATCCGGAATCTCGGCTCCGCCCGGAAGCGTCGCGATCGTGAGATCCGCGGTGCCCGTGGGATCGTCGATACGAGCCGGGGTCACACGCACGCCGATGCGCTCGCCGAGCGCCATCAGATGCTCGGCCGCCTCAGGGCGACGCGCCGCGACCTCGACCTCACGCACACCCATCGTGTCGAGCGCCATGAGCGCGGACGTCGCCGTCGCGCCCGCGCCGACGATGCGCGCACGCGCGGGGCCTGCGACGCCCTGCTCGGAGAGGAACCGCACGATCCCGCCCACGTCGGTGTTGTAACCGCGCGGGCCGCCCTCGGCGAGGAGAAGCGTGTTGACGGCACCCGTGAACTCCGCCGCGCGATCGCGGGTCTCGGCCGCGTCGAATGCGACGCCCTTGAGCGGCATCGTGAGTGACAGACCGCGCCACGGGTCGCCGAGCTGCGCGAGCCGGGATGCGAACGACGCCTCATCGACGCGCTCGCGTCCGTACTCCCAGTCGAGGTCGAGGGCACGGTAGGCGGCGCCGTGGAGCTGCGGAGAGCGGCTGTGGGCGATCGGATCGCCCCACACCGCCAGCCGGCGGCCCGTCAGCACCCCGAGTCCGGGTGGTCGCGGCACCAGGCTCGCCACTGGTCGACGGCCCGGTTGTGGTCGTTGATGTTCGATGTGAACACGGTCTCGCCCGTGTCGAGGTTGACCGTCACGAAGTAGAGCCAGTCGCCGTCGGCGGGGTGCATCGCCGCCGAGATCGCGACGTCGCCCGGGTTCGAGATCGGTCCGATCGGCAGGCCCGGGTGGACGTAGGTGTTCCACGGGTTCGGGTCGGTCAGCGCCTCCTCGGACGAACTGGCCGTGCCGTCGTGCATCTCGCCGTAGCCGTACTGCGCGGTCGAGTCCATCTGCAGGAGACCGAACGTCTCCTGGTTGTTCGGGTCGAGACGGTTCTGGATGACGCGCGACACCTTCTGCATGTCCGCTTCATAGCGGGCCTCGCGCTGGATGATCGAGGCGATCGTGAGGATGCGCTGACGCTCTTCGACGGGCACGCCCGCCTCGTCGAGCGACTGCACCGTGCGGTCGACCATGCGGGCGATCACGTCGGTGGCCGTGACCCCCGGGTCGAACGTGTACATCGCCGGGAACAGCCAACCCTCGAGGGAGTCCGCTGCGACGCCGTACGCGGACGGGTCCGCCACGGCGGCCTGGAAGTCCTCGAGCGGCATCTGGAGACTGTCGGCGAGGATCTCGATCGTCTGCTCGACCGTCTTGCCCTCGGGGACGAGAGCCGAGTTCTCGAGCTTGTTCGCCGGATCGAGGATCATGGCGAGCGCGGCCTCGGAGGTCATCTGCTTCTGCAGCTTGAACACGCCGGGCTGGAACGGCGGGTTCTGCTGCGTCTCGATGAGATACGAGTAGAACGCCTCGGGCGTCTTCGTCACGCCGGCCTCGTAGAGCTTGGGCGAGATGGACTGGCCCGTGTCACCCGAGACGATCGTGATGAGCGCCTCGCCGTTCGCCATGCCCGGTTCGTAGTCCTTCGGCTCCTCCCAGCCGAGCACCGCGCGGATCTGGCTCTCGTACGTGCTCCAGACCCACCAGCCGCCGAGCGCGACGCCGCCGAGCAGGGCGACGATCACGCCGAGCGCGATCCAGCCCCCGCTACGGCGCTTGCGCTTGTCTTTCGGAGGGGGCGGCGCGCCGATGTCGGCCGTCGAGACTTCTCCCGTGAAGAGGGCCTCGAGCCCGCCGTCCGCCTCGCCCGCGTCGGAGGGCCGTGCGGGTGCCGGCTTGGCCTGCGACTCCGGGATGATCGGGATGCTCCCCGTGCGGCTGTAGGGGAGCGCCGGCTGCGCCGCCGCCTCGCCCGAGAACGGCCACGCGCGCGCGGGGTCGTCATCGAGGGCGTCGGCGGTGGGTGCCGTCTGAGTCGAAGAGGGAGGGACGGATGCCGCGGCACCCGTCTCGAACGCCGACGTGGGCGCCTGCTGCGGTGCCGGGGGCTGCTGTGCCGGGGACACGGGCACCGCTCCGCTCGCCGCCGCCCGAGCGGCGGCTTCACGCGCAGCGGCTTCGCGCATCGCGCGTCGCGACATGGGCACACCACCCGTCTGCGTCGGAACAGCTCCCGTCTCGGGCGCACCGCTGTTCACGCCGACCGAGCCGGTCTGCGCCGGAACAGACCCGCTCTGCGGGGGCACCGAGCCCGTGTGCGCCGCCGGGACACCCCCGTTCTGCGGGGGGACGGAGCTGTTCCGCGGGCCGTCGCCGCTGTGCCCGGAGCCTTCGGACGCCGACCGCGCAAGGTGGGCTCGCGGGTCGGGCAGCTTGCCGAACAGACCCGCGAACGGATCGTCGTACGGCGAAGGCGATTGGGGCATCTTCAGGCGGGCTCCTCGGCCGGGGGTACGGGTATGCCGGGCGGTCGTCCGGTGTTCTTCTCGACATCGAGAGCCTGTTGGAGCAGGACCACCGCCGCGACCTGGTCAACAATGCTACGAGACGAACGCTGGGTTCTGCCCGAACCACGCAGCGCCGCGTGTGCCGAAACCGTGCTGAGGCGCTCGTCGACGAGGCGGACGGGCACGTCGGATGCGGCAGCCAGCGCCGCGGCGAAATCGCGCGCATCCGCGGTCGACGGCGTGTCGCCGCCGCTCAGGCTCAACGGCAGGCCGACGAGGACTTCGAGCGGCTCGTACTCCGCGATGAGCTCGCGGATCCGCGCGACGGACGCGTCCGAGCGCGCTACGGTCTCGACGGGAGTCGCGAGCAGCCCGTCGGGGTCGCATCGTGCGACGCCGATCCGCGCCCGGCCGACATCGACCCCGAGGCGGACTCCCCTGCGGAACTCGCTCATGCCGGTCGGTTCACGCCGCGTTCAGCGCGCCCTTCACGGCCGCCAGCGCGGACGGCATGGCCGCGGCATCCGTTCCGCCGCCCTGCGCGACGTCGTCGCGCCCGCCGCCCCCGCCGCCGAGAGCGGTCGCGGCCGCCTTGGCGAGCACGCCGGCCTTGGCGCCCGCGGAGCGCGCCGCCTCATTCGTCGCGACGACGACGACCGGGCGTCCGTTGAGCTCCGCGCCGAGGGCGACGACCGCCGCGTCCGATCCCAGTCGATCGCGCACCTGGAGGGCGAGGGAACGCACGTCGTCGGCCGACGACGCCGTGCCGAGCGACTCGGCGACCACACGGTGCGGGCCGACGGTCGTCGCCTTCTCGACGAGAGTGGGCAGCCGATCCGCGAGGGCCTTCGCCTCGTACGCCGCGATCTTCTTCTCAGCCGCTTTGAGGTTCGCGGTGAGCTCGGCGATGCGTGCGGGCAGCTGCTCGCGGGGCGTCTTGAGCGTCGCGGTGAGCTGCGACACGAGGGCGCGCTCGGCCGCGAGCTGCCGGAACGCGTCGAGGCCGACGAGGGCCTCGACACGGCGGTTCGACGCACCGACCGACGACTCGCCGACGAGGCTGATGAGCCCGACCTCGGCGCTCGTGGACACATGCGTGCCGGCGCAGAGCTCGCGCGACCACGGGCCGCCGATGTCGACCATGCGCACGGTGTCGCCGTACTTCTCGCCGAACAGCGCAATCGCGCCGAGGGAACGCGCCTCGTCGAGCGGCAGCACGCGCGTCGTGACCTCGAGGTTCTCGCGCACCGCGTTGTTCGCGATCTCCTCGATCTCGGTCTTCGTCTCGTCGGAGAGCGCCTGTCCCCAGCTGAAGTCGAACCGCAGGTAGCCCGCGCGGTTCAGCGAGCCCGCCTGGGTCGCCGACCGACCGAGCGTGTCGCGCAGCGCCGCGTGCACGAGGTGAGTCGCCGAGTGCGCCTGGCGCGCCGCACGCCGGTTCTCGGCGTCGACGACCGAGGTGGCCGGCTGACCGACGCCGACCTCGCCCGAGGTCACCTCGACCGTGTGGCTGATGAGGCCGGGAACCGGCTTCTGCACGTCGAGGACGTCGAGCTCGTAGCCCGGACCCACGATGATGCCCTTGTCGGCCACCTGGCCGCCGGACTCCGCGTACAGCGCGGTCTCGGCGAGGATGACCTCGGCGATCTGCCCCGTCGTGGCGCGATCGGCCGGCATGCCGTCGACGAGGATGCCGAGCACCGTCGACTCCGTCTGCAGGTCGGTGTAGCCCGTGAACACGGTCTCGCCGCGCGCACGCAGGTCTCGGTAGACGCTCGTGTCGGCGAGCTGGCGCTTGCGCGCACGCGCATCCGCCTTCGCGCGCTGACGCTGCTCCTGCATGAGCGAGTCGAATGCGGCGCGGTCCACCGTGAGGCCCGCCTCCTGCGCGATCTCGAGCGTCAGGTCGATCGGGAAGCCGTAGGTGTCGTGCAGCAGGAACGCCTCGGAGCCGGGGATCGTCGTGCCGCCGGATGCCTTCGTCTGCGCGAGCGACTCGTCGAGCAGCGCCGAGCCCGCCGCCAGCGTGCGCAGGAACGTCTCCTCCTCGGCGAGGGCGTACTGCGAGATGCGGCCCCAGTCCTCCGCGACGACCGGGTACGCCTCGGCCATCGCATCGCGCGACGCCGCGAACAGCTCCGCGAAGGTCGGCCCCTCGACGCCCAGCAGGCGCATCGAGCGGATCACGCGGCGCATGAGGCGGCGCAGGATGTAGCCGCGACCGTCGTTCGACGGCGTCACGCCGTCGGCCAGCAGCATGAGCGACGAGCGCACGTGGTCGGCGACGATGCGGAACCGCACGTCGTCGTCGTGGTCGGCGCCGTACGTGCGCCCCGACAGCTCGACCGCCTTGTCGAGGACCGGCCGCACCTGGTCGGTCTCGTACATGTTGTCGACGCCCTGCTTGATGAACGCGATGCGCTCGAGGCCCATCCCGGTGTCGATGTTCTTCGCGGGCAGCTCGCCGACCACGTCGAAGTCGTACTTCGACCGCACGTTCGTGATCTCGTACTGCATGAACACGAGGTTCCAGATCTCGACGTAGCGGTCGTCGTCGGTCGCGGGTCCTCCGTCGACGCCGTACTCCGGGCCGCGGTCGAAGAAGATCTCCGAGCAGGGGCCGGCAGGGCCCGGCAGGCCCGTGCTCCAGTAGTTCGTGTCCTTGCCGAGCCGCTGGATGCGGTCTTCGGGCAGCCCCGCGATCTCGCGCCACAGACCGTAGGCCTCGTCATCCTCTTCGTAGACGGTCACCCACAGCTCGGCGGGGTCGAATCCGAGACCGCCGTCGGCCTCGGGCATCGTGAGAAGCTCCCACGCGTAGCCGATCGCCTCCCGCTTGAAGTAGTCGCCGAACGACCAGTTGCCGAGCATCTGGAAGAAGGTGCCGTGACGCGGCGTCTTGCCGACCTCTTCGATGTCGTTCGTGCGGATGCACTTCTGGTTGTCGGCCGCGCGCGGATACGGCGGCGGCACGTCACCCGACAGATACGGGATGAACGGGACCATGCCCGCGACCGTGAACAGCAGCGCCGGGTCGTCGGTGACGAGCGACGCCGACGGCACGATCGTGTGATCCTTCTTCTCGAAATAGGCCAGGAAGCGACGGGCGATCTCGGCGGTCTTCATTCGTGGGGGTTCCTCGGGACGAGCGGATCCTGCCCCGGTACGGCGGGAGGATGCGAGTGGATCGGGTGAGCCGATGGGTCAGGCGGCGGGCTTGGGTGCGGCATCCGTGTCGCCGGAGGCTGCAGAGCCGGATGCCGCGGCGACCGCCTCGGCCGCCGCATCCGTCGCCGCCTCGGCACCGTCCGAGAAGCGCGCCTCCTGCTCGTGGTACGCCGCGCTGATGCGATCGGTGAACTCGGCGATGCGCGCGTCGATGTCGGCGAGCACCTCGCGGCCGCGGGGGTCCTTGTTGACGAAGTGCGCGAGGACGAAGCCGCCGGCCAGGCCGAGCACGAACCACACCAGGTTCTTCATGTCACCACTCCTTCGCCGCGGGCGCGGCATCGGTCCATCTTAAGCGAGAACGGCGAAGGGCGCCGGGGTGTACCCGGCGCCCTTCGCGCGAATGCTCTGGTTCGAGCGGCCTTACCGGGCCGCGTAGTACTCGACGACCAGCTGGACGTCGCACACGACCGGAACCTCGGCGCGCTTGGGGCGACGCACGAGACGGGCCTGCAGCTTGTCGAGCTCGACCTCGAGGTAGGCCGGAACCGGGGGCAGGACGTCGGCGTGACCGCCGGCGGCCGCGACCTGGAACGGCTCGAGGCTCTCGCTCTTGGGCTTGACGTGGATGAGCTGGCCCGGCTTCACGCGGAACGACGGGCGGTCGACGAGCTGGCCGTCGACGAGGATGTGACGGTGCACGACGAGCTGGCGCGCCTGCGCCATCGTGCGGGCGAAGCCCGAACGGAGCACGAGGGCGTCGAGACGCATCTCGAGCTGCTCGACGAGGTTCTCACCGGTCAGGCCGTCCTTGCGGCGGGCCTCTTCGAACTGGATGCGCAGCTGCTTCTCGCGGATGTTGTACTGCTCGCGAAGACGCTGCTTCTCGCGCAGACGGACGGCGTAGTCGCTGTCGGCCTTGCGCTTCGTGCGGCCGTGCTCGCCCGGAGCGTACGGACGCTTCTCGAGGTAGCGGGCTGCCTTCGGGGTCAGCGCGACGCCGAGCGCGCGCGACAGGCGGACCTTGCGGCGGTCCTGGGACTTCGTTGCCACGAAGTGTTCCTTCCGTTTACGCGGCCGTGTCTTTCACGGCTCGCGGACGTATCCCCCACTTCTCGCCCTGTCCGGACTGCACGCCGGGGCACGCCGGAAGGTCTTGGTCAGAGAAGGGAGATGCCCGAAAACCCGGTTTCGAGCCGATCAAGTCTATCAGAGGCGGATTCGGCGGCCGATGACGGATGCGCGTCTCGCGGCAGTCACCGGTGTCGGCCCTCGGTGCGATAGTGAGCACATGGTTCGCGGGCCTGCTCTCGGCGTCGTCCTGGCCGGCGCTCTCGCCCTCACGGGCTGTGCGGCTCCGGAGGGTGAGCTCGGTCCGCTCGGCCGAGCGGGGTGCGATCCGGCGTCGCCGACGGTGGGCATGGTCACGGAGGCCACGGCGTCGGACGGCGTGACCGCGTTCGGGCTGCTCGAGACGGCCGACCCGCGAGAGCTCGCCGCGGGCGACACGGTCCACAAGCTCGTCGTCCGTATGACGGGCTCAGGAGACGTCTCGGCCGAGGTGGTCCGGCCCGACGGCTCGACCCGAGACCTCTCCTGGGGGCCTGAATCGCATGCCTCCAGCAATTTCGACCGCCCGGGCGACGAATGGGGCATCGGGTTCGCGCTCGACGAACTCGGATGCTGGGAGATCCGCCTCGCCCGCGAGGGCGGCGACTCCGCGTCGTTCTGGTTCGCGGTGGACGAAGGGTGATCTCAGGCCGCGGGCACGAGCGACGACATCACGCGCACCACCCCCGGGCCGTACTCGTCGTCGAAGCGGTCCTGAAGCGCCCCGTCGTCGTAGACCACCGTCACGTCGACGACACCCGACATCCCGTTCTCGCCGGCCGACAGCACACCGGGAGTCGACGACACGATCTCGCTCTGGATCGCCTGCAGCTCCGCGGCCGTGCGGGTCGCCTGGGTGACGCACAGCATTCCGCCCCACACCTCGCGCAGCGCGGCCTCCGCGGCGGACGGATCGCCGGTGACCCGGACGTTCACGATCGTGAGCAGCGGGTCGTTCATCAGCATCTCCGACCCCTCGGCGGCCCCGGGCCGCGCGGCGGGGTTCGGCGACTGGTCCATCCACGCGGTCGCATAGCCGTCGAGCAGCTGCGCACGCTCGAACGTGGCGTTCATCGCCTCGAAGGTCGCCTTCGACTCGTCGAGCACGCGCCATCCGCCGTCGGGTTCCGGGCACGGCGTGGAGAAGTCGGTCACATCCACCTCGGGCCACTCGTAGTCCGCGCCGGGCTCGACCTCGATCGCGGTGAAGGCATCGGCGGCGGGGTCGTACGTGCCCGTGAGGATGAACAGCCCCCAGCGGACGCCCGCCGCCTCCTCGAACTGCCCGACGTACCGATTCCAATCCCACCCGATCATGGAGGGACCGCCGCACTGCGGCGGATACGAGGCGGCCATGGCTCCGAGGCACAGCTCGGCGCCGTCACCGTCGTCGAGCACGGTGACCGGATGCTTCGTCGTGACCAGCGCGGCCGAGTCCGCGTCCGGGCCTCCACCCGGCGGGACCGCGTCGTCCCGTGGGGTCGCGCACCCGGCCAGCACCACAGCGGCGAGGACCGCCAGCGCTCCGATCACGGCGGGTCGCGGCATCCGGTTCTCTCGCATCATCGCTCTCCCTCATCGCACGCCGACGAGGCGGGTTCGCCCGCCTCATTCACCGAGTGTCGCGACCACTCGGATCGTCTCACCGTGGATTCGCGCGCCGCCGTGCGCCATCCTCGACGCATGCGCCTTCGCCTCGCCACCGTCGGAATCGCGATCTGCGGAACCCTGCTCATCACCGCGTACGCCGTGCTGGCCGCGCTCCAGATCATCGTGCTGAACCCGCTCGCGGCGGTGCCCGACGCGACACTGGACGAGATCCACGAGGAGATGACGCGCATGGGCGAGTCGCCCGGCATTCCCGTCACGATCGCGATCCTCGGGCTCGGCGTGCTCCTCGCGGGAGCGCTGCTGGTCCTGATCGCGGTGAGAGCGGATGCCACGCCCTTCGCCGCTGCGACGGCCTACCTCCTCATGCTCGTGCTCGGCGCGCCGGCATACTTCATCGCCTCTTTCGGGCCGGGAATGGCGCTCGCCGACGCGTTCCTGATCAGCGGCGCCGACTCCTCCCCGTGGGCGATCCCGCTCTACATGACGAGCGGTGCCGCACTTCTGGTGCTCCTCGCCCTCATCGTCATCGAGAGCGCGCGCTCCAGCACCGCGAGGCGGGCGCCTGCCGCGGCGTGAGGTCAGCTGCCACCGAGGATCCTCCGGATCTTCTCGAGCCGCGCCTGCACGTCGCGCTCCTGGCCGTGATTCGTGGGCTCGTAGTAGCGCTTGCCGCGAAGCTCGTCGGGAAGGTACTGCTGCGCGACCACGCCGACTTCGGAGTCGTGCGGGTACTTGTAGCCCTTGCCGTGCCCGAGGCGTTTGGCCCCCGGGTAGTGAGCGTCGCGCAAGTGGGTCGGCACGCGGCCGAATCCTCCGGCCCGCACGTCGGCGATCGCCTTGTCGAGCGCGACGTATGCGGCGTTGGACTTCGCCGTCGACGCGAGGTACACCGTCGCCTCGGCGAGCGGGATGCGCCCCTCGGGCATGCCGATGAACTGCACGGCGTCGGCGACCGCGACCGCGAGCGGAAGCGCGTGCGGGTCGGCGAGCCCGATGTCTTCGGATGCCGAGATGATGAGCCTGCGCGCGATGAACCTCGGATCCTCCCCCGCTTCGATCATGCGCGCGAGGTAGTGCAGCGCGGCGTCGACGTCGGAGCCGCGGATCGACTTGATGAACGCGCTGATGACGTCGTAGTGCTCATCGCCCTGCCGGTCGTATCGCAGGAGGGCACGATCGACCGCCTGCGCGATGTGCTCGGCCGTGATCTCGATGGGCGAGGGCGCCTCGTCGCCGTCTTCGGAGCCGTGATCGTCGGCCGCGGCGGTCTCGGCCTCCACGTCTGGAGCCGCGATCGACGCCGCGGCCTCGAGAGCGGTGAGCGCGCGGCGCGCGTCGCCGGATGCGAGTCGGATGAGCGCATCCCGCGCCCCGGGCGCGAGTTCCACGGCGCCGGCGAGTCCGCGCGGATCATCGACCGCGCGGTCGATGAGCATGCCGAGGTCGTCGTCGGTGAGCGGTTGGAGGGTGAGCAGCAACGATCGTGACAGCAGCGGCGAG
>NZ_DASRXZ010000029.1:0-43817 GCF_035687345.1 Microbacterium sp. | reverse complement strand
GCCGAGAAGCTCGAGCTCAAGACGGTGTTCGGCGCTGAGCTGTCGCTCGGACACATGGACCGGTCCCCGAGCCCGTCGAGGGCGGGCGAGTCCGACCCGGTCGGCACGCACCTGCTCGTGCTCGCTCGCGGAGAGGAGGGCTACCACCGGCTCGCGTCGGCGATCACGCACGCGCAGCTGCGCGGCGCCGAGAAGGGCCGCCCCACGTACGACCTCGACGAGCTCGCGGCACGCGCCGGAGGACATTGGGCGATCCTCACCGGGTGCCGCAAGGGAGCGGTGCGCAGTGCGCTCGTCAACGAAGGTCCCGAGGGCGCGGCGCGCGAGCTCGACCGGCTCGTCGATCTCTTCGGGCCGGATGCCGTCAACGTCGAGCTCATCGACCACGGCGAGCCGCTCGACTCGCGCCACAACGACATGCTCGCGGCGCTCGCCGCCGAGCGGGGCCTGCCCGTGCTGGCGACCAACAACGTGCACTACGCCTCGCCGCAGAAGGTGAACCTCGCCGCGGCGATCGCGGCGGTGCGCGCCAACCGAGGGCTCGACGAGCTCGACGGGTGGCTGCCCGCGCACGCCGGGGCGCACCTGCGCTCGGGGGCCGAGATGGCCGCGCGCTTCGCCCGCTACCCGGGGGCCGTGGAGCGGACGGTCGAGCTCGCCGACGGGCTCGCCTTCCCGCTGCGCCGCGCGCGGCCGGCGCTGCCGAAGCAGGAGGTTCCTCCGGGGCATACGCCGATGTCGTACCTGCGTGAGCTCGTGTGGAGCGCGGTTCCCGAGAAGTATCCCGACCTCACGCCCGAGCAGCACAAGCGCATCGAGAACGAGCTCGCGGTGATCGAGTCGAAGGACTTCCCGGGGTACTTCCTCATCGTGCACGACATCGTCGCCGAGGCGCGGCGGCGCGGCATCCTGTGCCAGGGACGCGGCTCGGCCGCGAACAGCGCCGTGTGCTACCTGCTCGGCATCACAGCTGTCGACGCGATCGCGTTCAACCTGCCGTTCGAGCGCTTCCTGTCGAGCCTGCGCGACGAGGAGCCCGACATCGACGTGGACTTCGATTCCGACCGCCGCGAGGAGATCATCCAGTGGGTGTACGAGCGGTACGGACGCGAGCGTGCCGCGCAGGTGGCGAACGTCATCCAGTACCGGCCGAAGAACGCGGTGCGCGACATGGCGAAGGCGCTCGGGCATTCGCCCGGCCAGCAGGACGCGTGGTCGAAGCAGGTCGAGCGCTGGGGCGCGATGCTCGAGACCGGAGTCGACCACGACATCCCCGACCGGGTGATCGAGTACGCGACCGAGCTGCTCAAGGCGCCGCGGCATCTGGGAATCCACTCCGGCGGCATGGTGCTCACCGAGCGGCCCGTCGGCGAGGTCGTGCCCATCGAGCACGCCCGCATGGAGAACCGCACCGTCATCCAGTGGGACAAGGACGACGCGGCCTGGATGGGCCTGGTCAAGTTCGACCTGCTGGGGCTCGGCATGCTCGCCGCCCTCCAGTACACGTTCGACCTCATCCGCGCGTCGACGGGCGAGGAGTGGGAGCTCGCGACCATCCCCAAGGAGGAGGCGGCGGTCTACGACATGCTGTGCCGCGCCGACTCGATCGGGGTCTTCCAGGTCGAGTCCCGCGCCCAGATGGGGCTGCTCCCGCGGCTTCAGCCCCGTGCGTACTACGACCTCGTGATCGAGATCGCGCTGATCCGCCCCGGTCCGATCCAGGGTGGGGCGGTGCATCCGTTCGTCCGCCGCAAGCTGGGCTACGAAGAGGTGACGTATCCGCATCCGAAGCTCAAGCCCGTGCTCGAACGCACGCTCGGCGTCCCCGTGTTCCAAGAGCAGCTCATGCAGATGGGCATGGCGGTCGGAGGCCTCACAGGCGAGGACGCCGACCTGCTGCGGCGCGCGATGGGATCGAAGCGCGGCGTCGAGCGAATCGAGTCGCTGCGCGAGAAGCTCTACACCGGCATGGCCGAGAACGGGCTCGTGGGCGAGGACGCCGACGCGATCTACACCAAGATCCAGGCGTTCGCGAACTTCGGATTCGCCGAGTCGCATTCGCTGTCGTTCGCGCTGCTCGTGTACGCGAGCTCGTGGCTCAAGCTGCACTATCCGGGGGCGTTCCTCGCAGGTCTGCTGCGCGCACAGCCGATGGGGTTCTACTCGCCCGCGACGCTCGTCTCCGACGCGCGCCGGCACGGCGTCGAGGTGCGGCGCCCGGATCTGCACATGTCGGGCGTCGAGGCGGTGCTGGAGCCGGTGGCGGATGCGGATACCTCGGCGAGCGCCGTGGCCGCAGCATCCGTGTTCCCAGATCAGGACATGTGGCGAGTACAGGATCATTTCGTCGCGAAACGTCCTGATTCCGCCAGATCTCCTGATCTCGGTGCGTCGGCCGGGCGGGTCGTCGGCCTCAAGCGTCCGCCGACGGGAACGGATGCCTGCACCCAGCGCATCCAGCCGCCGGTGCCGCCGTTCGACCCCGATGCTCCCGACGAGTCCGCCGCCCACCGTCGCGACGGCGCGTTCGCGGTTCGGCTGGGACTCGCGGGCGTGCGAGGGATCGGCAAGCCGGTCGCCGAGCGCATCGTCGCGGAGCGCGAGGCGTCGGGACCGTTCCGCGACCTGCGCGATCTCGTGCGGCGAACGGGCGTCACCGAGGCGCAACTCGAGTCGCTCGCGACGGCGGGCGCGTTCGAGCGGCTCGGCTTCAATCGGCGCGAGGCGATCTGGCTCGCGGGCTCGGCGGCGCAGGACCGCGCGGAGTACCTGCCCGACTCGCTCATCGCGGTGCAGCCGCCGCTGTTCCCCGATCAGACGAGCTACGAGCGGCTCGCGGCCGACCTGTGGGCGACGGGCATCTCGACCGACGACCACCCGATGACCCACTACCGGTCTGGGCTCGACGCGAGGGGAGTGCTCACCTCGACCGAGCTGCGCACGCACGAGACCGGACGGCGCATCGAGGTCGCGGGACTCGTCACGCACCGGCAGAGGCCGGCGACGGCATCCGGTGTCACGTTCCTGAACCTCGAAGACGAGCACGGGGTCGTCAACGTGATCTGCTCGGTCGGGCTGTGGAACAGGTACCGCCGCATCGTGCGCGATGCGCCCGCGCTCATCGTGCGGGGCATTCTCGAGCGATCGCCCGAGGGTGTCACGAACGTGCTCGCCGACGCCGTGGAGGACCTGCGTGTGGGCGTGCAGCACCAGTCGCGCGACTTCCGGTGACCGCGGCGGCGGGCGGGGTCGGGTGGCCGCCGTCACCTAGACTGGATCGGCCAGCCTCTGTAGCTCAATGGAAGAGCAGTTGCGTCCTAAGCAAACGGTTGGGGGTTCGAGTCCCTCCAGGGGCACTGCTGATTTTTGTCTTCTGACCTGGCTTTTATGAGTCCTAGGACCGCTCCAAAGCGCCGTTTGCCCAAGACTTGCCCAGCTGAGCGTCCTTCCGGTTGGTCTCAATTCGAGCCGTGCAGTGCTTGATGCCCTCGCTCGGCAATGCCAGGATTACCGCGTGACCAGCACCCCCCTGGATTCCAATCCGGAGACGGCCGGATCGGTGCCAACCGCAACTCCTCGGAACCCCTATCTGATCGCATTGGCGGTTGTCGGCGGGTTGGCTTGGGTTCTCGCTTTCATGCTGTGGATCGTGCTCGAGTCGGTGACGGACTACGTGACCCACGACGCGCCCACTGCTTCGGCGCTGACCATATGGATCAACATCCTGATCCTCGGCGGCTTCGCTTCGAACCTAGGTGCGACCGTGATCGCCGGCGTAGGACACGAATTGCGGCGCGCAACCAGGCTGTGAGAGTTCACGACTCGGCAACTCGATGCACTACGGGGTCGCTGTACGGGCGCCGCGGCAGCCCCAGCGGAATGGGCCCAGCACTCAGGACACGGAACGCAAGACCCGCCCGCGGAAATGCGCGATGATGGGCCCTCCAGAGCTATGTCGGCATGCGGGCAGTTGCATCCTCACCGGTAGACGGGTGCATCCGTCGTCAGGCAGCTCGAGGACTCGCTTTGCCATATGTTGGGAGGGCTCGACCCCGAGCCGCTTGCCCAAGATCTGCCCAAACATCAACAAACTCGAGTGCACACCAACGATTGCGCCAATCTGGCTGAACATAGAGAAGCCCCGACGAGACGCCGTTAACGAGTCCGCGCGAGTGCGCGCAATGTTCCGCGATTGGAATTCGAGTCCCTCCAGGGGCACCGCCTCAGCGCGAGGCATCCCCGGATGCCGCCACCGCCGCATCCGCGTCGCGCCGCACATCCCCGAGCATGAGCCCCAACAGCCGCCGAAGCTGCTGCGCCTCGGCATCCGTCAGCCCCACGACGAGCTCGCGCTGAACCTTCTCGACGAGCGGACGCAGCCGGTTCAGCTCGCTCTCGCCGACCTCCGTCAGTCTCACCACGTTCCGTCGGGCATCGGCGGGGGAGCGGTGGCGATCGAGGAGCCCGCGCCGCTCCATGCGCGCGACGAGGTCGGCGATCGTGGACCGGTCGAGGTCGACCTCATCGCACAGCTCGCGCTGGCTCGCTTCACCGAGGCGATCGACGACGGCGAGGATCGAGTACTGCACGCTCGAGATGTCTTGCGACACGAGGCGCGCCCAGGTGGCGACATGCAGCTGTTGCGCGCGCCGGATGAGGTAGCCGAGGTGACGGTGCGGCTCTCGGTCGTCGTTCGGGTCGGCGATCGGGGTGGACACGGAGTCCATCATCCCAACGCGGGCACCCTCTGCGGCCGAAGATTT
Organism: Microbacterium sp.; assembly: GCF_035687345.1. Taxonomy (GTDB): domain Bacteria; phylum Actinomycetota; class Actinomycetes; order Actinomycetales; family Microbacteriaceae; genus Microbacterium. The sequence continues at coordinate 39,054 of NZ_DASRXZ010000029.1, read as the reverse complement.
CCCAAGAATAAGCTCGTCAGCTCGCGGTGGGCCGACAGCGGGAGCACGTGCGCGACGTACTGGTCGGGACGCACCACGACCATGGCGCCGTCGGGCGAGACACCGCGCTCGGCGAACACATCGGCGTGCGGGTCTACCGCCCACACCTTCTCCCAGTCCTGGATGCCCAGCGGGCCCGTGCGCGGGAGCAGCAATTTCGGCAGAGCCGCGAGGTCGACGTCGTGATGCCCCGCGCGGATAACGGCGTGCACATCGAGCACCGCATCGATGTCGTCGCCCTCGGGCGTGAACAGCGCGACCGGCGAGCCGGGATCCTCGCCCAGCCACCTCGCCGCGTCCACGACGCGATCGACCTCGCCGAAGAGGTACACCCGCCAGCGACCGTCTGCGCGGTGCGTGTGGCCGAGGTGCATCCGCCGTGCATCCGCGACGCGCACGACCGGTGCGGCATGGAACCGCGTGCCGATATCGAATCCGGTCGCCAAGTGCTGGTGCTCGCCTGTCCCGGTGAGCACCGACGGGCGGTACTGCGTCGCGACGCCCGCCGTGTAGCGGCCCTGGCGCGCGAACTCCGTCTGCATCTGCTCGGGGGTGACTCCGCCGAGCTCGGGGTGCGCGGGGTCGACGGTGGGCTGGGCGATGAACGCCGACCAGAACCGGTCGAAGTCGATGAGGTCCTGCGCGACAGCGTGCCGCTCCTCCGAGTACGTGTGCAGCAGCGCCTCGTCCGACAGGCCGCGCAGCACGGCGGCGAGCTTCCAGCCCAGGTTGAACGCGTCCTGCATCGACACGTTCATGCCTTGGCCGGCCTTCGCGGAGTGCGTGTGGCATGCGTCGCCCGCGATGAAGACACGCGGCATCCGCCCCGCCGTGTCGTCGGCGGGGACGTCGTCGAACCGGTCGGTGAGTCGCTGACCCACCTCGTACACCGACGACCACGCGACCGACCTCACATCGATCGAATACGGATGCAGGATCGCATTGGCCACGTCGGTGATCTGCTCGACGGTCGTCTGGCGGATCGAGGCGTCGCCGGCGGGCACCTCACCCAGGTCGACGTACAGGCGCACCATGTTCCCGCCCTCGCGGGGGATCATCAGCAGGCTGCCCTTGCCCGCCGACTGCACGACGTTCTTCGTGCGCCAGTCGGGGAAGTCCGTCACCGCGAGCACGTCCATGACGCCCCACGCGTGGTTGGCGGCGTCGCCGCGCAGCTCGCGTCCGATCGCGCGGCGCACCGCGCTGCGTGCGCCGTCGCAGCCCACGACATACTTCGCCAGCACCGTGAACTCCTCACCCGCACGCTCGCCCTCCACGTGGCGGAGGGTGACTCGCACGGGGTGCTCACCGTCGCCCACCTCGAGGTCCACGAACTCGATGCCGTAGTCGGGCTCCAGCCTGCTCGCCGATCGCGCCGCGTGGTCGAGGAGGAATTGCTGCATCCGCGCCTGGTTCACGATCACGTGCGGGAACTCGCTCAGCCCCTCGGGGGTGTCCTCGACCCAGCCGGTGCGTACGATGCGCGAGCGGTCCTCGTCGGACGGACCCCAGAAGCGCACCTCGTTGACCCAGTACGCCTCGCGCAGAAGGGCCTCCGCGAGTCCGAACGCCTGGAACATCTCGACGGTGCGGCACGCGACCCCGTCGGCCTGGCCGACCTGGAGCGGACCGCCGCGACGCTCGACGATACGGGTGCGGATGCCGGGGAACTGGGCGAGCTGCGCCGCGAGCACGGTGCCGGCAGGGCCGGTGCCGACGATGAGCACATCCACCTCGCTCGGCAGATCGGCGGAGCGCGCCGACGCTTCGGCCGTTGCCGGCTGTACGTCGGGGTCTCCGGGGCGGTAGCCGTCGCGGTAGAACTGCACGCTGATCTCCTCAGACCGTGAACGCCTGTCGTCGGGCGTCGCATCCGGTTAATTTACTCAGTACCCCAACGAATGTCTAGAGGTCCGTTCGACCTCGCTATCGAGCGCTCCGAGAATCTGCTCGAAGACGAGCAAGACCGATCAGAAAGACGCAACCGTCATCCCGCTCGGTGGGACGCATTGCGTGGAATCCTCGGATCACCCCGTCACCCGCTCAGTTATCCGTCAAGATCCGCTCAAGCGACCGAGGAGAGCCCGGTTGCTCCCATATCGTCGACGGCAGGTGCGCACCAAGTGCGTGGGGGATCCGGGGGGCTTCGCCTGCGGCTCACTCTGATGTGCGCCGCTACCGGAGCGCGGCGGTCCGGCTCAGGAAGTGAGCCGGCGCCGCGCTCTGGCACGCCCATGGCTACGCGCGCCGACGCATCACTAACGGAAGATGGTTATGACCGACACTCAGCAATCCGCGACCCACCCGCAGCCTCAGCAGTACCCGCCGCAGCAGCCTTCGTTCCAGCCTCCGGCTGCTCCGGTTCAGGAGAAGCCGGCCCGCAACATCGTGGGCATCATCGCCCTCGTCGTGGCCGCGCTCGGCTTCATCTTCGCGTGCGTGCCCGGCGCGCTCATCATCGGCTGGATCCTCCTGCCGATCGCCTTCGTGCTCGGCATCGTCGCGGTCTGCCTCAAGGGCAAGGTCAAGTGGCAGGGCATCACCGCCATCATCGTCTCGGTCGTCGGCACGATCGTCGGCTTCATCGTGTTCTTCGCCGTGGTCGCAGCCTCGTTCTCGAACGCGTTCGGCGGCACCGATGCCCAGGTGACCACCGGTGACGACACCGCGGTCGTCGAGGAGGGCACGGCCGACGAGCCGGCCGAGGAGCCGGCCGCCGAGATCGGCACCCGTGAGAACCCGGCACCGCTGGGCTCGACGATCGAGGGCGACGACTGGACGGTCGTGGTCAACTCGGTCACCCTCGGCGCGACCGATGAGGTCGTCGCGGCGAACATGCTCAACGAGGCGCCCGACGCCGGGATGGAGTACATCGTCATCAACTACACCGTGACCTACACGGGCGACGACGCCGACGGCGCGATCCCCGCGATGGTGGGCATCGAGTACGTGACCGCCGCCGGCGTCACGGTGAACTCGCTGGACAAGCTCGTCGTCGCACCGGACGAGATCGACAGCCTGAGCACCCTCTACTCGGGCGCCTCCGTCACCGGCAACACCGCGCTGCAGGTTCCGAGCCCGGCCGACGGCGTGATCGCCGTCCGTCCCGGCATGATCGCCGACAAGGTGTTCGTCGCGATCCAGTAAGTCGCTTCACCGGCGAGGGCTCGAGGTCTCACCTCGGGCCCTCGCCGCGTTTCCGCGCATCCTTAGCCCCCGACCACGCCGACTTCAAGGGCCTCCGTTGCGGCGCGCCGCGCCCATAGTGTGGCGCCGTCGCGGCATCCGCATGTCTTCCAGGATGCGCGACGGAGAGACGGAGATGACAGCCCTCGACGACACCACGACCGCCGTTCCCGAACTGCCCGGAGACCAGTCGGTGGCCTTCTTGCGCGAGGGCTACCCGTTCGGGCACGGCCGATTCCTCGAGCACGACACCGACGCGTTCCGCGCGCGGCTGCTCGGACGGCGCGTGCTCTTCCTGCGCGGGGGCGACGCCGCGGAGTTCTTCTATGGCGAGGACCGCTTCACCCGCAAGGGCGCGATGCCGCGATCCGTGCTGCATTCTCTCCAGGACGAGGGCAGCGTGCAGACGCTCGACGGCTCCGCGCACCGCGTGCGCCGTGGATACTTCCTCGAGGTGCTCCACCCCTCTGCGCGTGGTGGACTGTCCGAGGCGTTCATGACCGCATGGGACGCGAAGTGGAACGAGTGGACGCGCGGCGGGCGCCCCGTCTCGCTCGTGAACGGCTCGGGCGTCGTGCTGGCCGACGCCACCCTCCGCTGGCTCGGGCTGGGCCCGCGGTGCGACGCCGACGCGCGCGCGGTCGAGAGCCTCGCGATGATCGACGGCGCGGGCGCGTTCGGCCCGAGGAATTGGTGGGGGCGGATGCTGCGCCGACGGTCCGAGCGCTGGGCGCGCCGCGTCATCGAGGGGGTGCGTTCGGGAGAGCTCGACACCGTGCCGGGTTCGCCGGTCGAGACGCTCGCGTGGTACCGCGACGCCGACGGGGCGCTCGACGAAGGCGTCGCGGCGGTCGAGCTGCTGAACCTGCTGCGCCCGATCGTCGCCGTATCGCGCTTCATCGGCTTCGCGGCGCTCGCGCTGCACCGTCACCCCGACTGGCGCGTCGCCGTCGCGCAGGACGACCGGAACCTGCATCCGTTCAGTCAGGAGGTGCGCCGCGCGAGCCCGTTCTTCCCCGCGGTGGGCGGACGCGCGACGCACGACACGTCGTGGCAGGGGAACGACATCGCTGCGGACGACTGGGTCATGCTCGACATCTTCGCGACGCACCGCGACCCGGGTCGCTGGATCGATCCCGAGCGGTTCGACCCGACGCGCTTCGCCGCGACCGCGGGCGAGCCGCGCGAGCCGGGGGCCGAGGCGAACGTGCTCGCGCAGCCGCCGAATCTCGTGCCGCAGGGGGCGGGCTCGATGACGGGCGGCCACCGCTGCCCTGGTGAGCCGGCCACGGTCGACCTGCTCGCCCTGGCGACGCGCATGCTCGCGCGCTCCGACTGGGAGGTGCCGGGTCAGGACCTCACGGTCGACCTCAGCCGGCTTCCTGCGCTGCCGGGGCGCCGCGGCATGCTCATCGTGCCGCGCGAACCCCGCGTCAGTTGACGCTGCGCTGCGCGGCGTCGGCGTCGGCGTCGCGCTCGGGGTCCTCGCCCTCGGCCTGCGACGGGTGGCCCTCGGCCGGCATCGCCTCACCGGTGTCGGGTCGTTCGCGGTCTTCGCCCTCGGCCTGGCTCGGCTTGCGATCGGCTCCGCCGATCGGCTCGTAAACGCTCATGCGGTCGTCTCCTTCCTACGACTTCCGAAAGAGCGAACCCCCGGCGCCTGGGAGACGCACGGGGGTTGCATCCGGCGACGTCTCGACTTATACGTCGGGCCGCCGGCGGCGAGACGGATGCTCCGCCGTCACGCCCGCCGGTACTGGGAGGCCATCGGGCAGTCGAACGGATCGCGCGCGGCGAGGCCGACGCGGTTCAGATAGTCGATGACGATCATGTAGGAACGACCGAGCGAGGTCTCGGTGTACGGCACGTCGTTGTTCGCGCAGAACTCGCGGACGATCTCGCGCGCCTTGGCCAGGTGCGGGCGCGCCATGCTCGGGAAGAGGTGGTGCTCGACCTGGTAGTTGAGCCCGCCCATGAGCCACGTCGCCCACCAGCCACCGCGGATGTTGCGCGAGGTGCGGACCTGCTTCGAGAAGAAGTCGAGCTTCGCGTCGCGGTCGATGACCGGCATGCCCTTGTGGTTGGGGGCGAACGACGCGCCCATGTAGACGCCGAACACGGCGAGCTGCACGCCGAGGAAGGCGAACGCCAGGCCGAGCGGCAGGAAGAGGAACACCGGGATGAGCAGGATCGCGAAGCGAGTGAGGATCATCGACAGCTCCGCCCAGCGCGCCTTCGCGTCGCGGTCGGTGAGGAGGTGCTTGAAGCTCAGGAAATGCAGGTTGAGGCCCTCGAGGGTCAGCAGAGGGAAGAACAGCCACCCCTGCTTGCGCGTGATGAGCCGGCGCAGCCCGCGCGCGCTCGCGGCATCCTCTTCGAGGAACGAGATCGTGTCGATCTCGATGTCGGGGTCCTTGCCCACGCGGTTCGGGTTCGCGTGGTGATGTGAGTGCTTGCTGTCCCACCACGAGTAGCTCATGCCCACGATCGCACCGAGCACGCGCGCGAGGCGGTCGTTCGCCGGCCCCGTCGACAGGATCTGCCGGTGCGCGGCCTCATGGGCGAGGAAGGCGACCTGGGTCACGATGATGCCGAGTGCGCCCGCGATGAGCAGCTGGAACCAGCTGTCGCCGAGCAGGATGAAACCGGTGATCGCACCGCCGAGCGCGAGGGCGGTGGCGGCGCCGACCATGGCGTAGAACCACGGCGCACGGCGCAGGAGGCCCGTCTCGCGCACGACGTTCGACACCTGCGTGTAGGCGCGTGCGATGGGCGGGAAGGTGTCGGTCCCGGCGTACGTCTGGCGCACGCGGCCGAGCGTGGCGGAGGGGTAGCTGGTTGTGAGAGAGATGATTTCCCCGTTCGATCGGACGACACCCGGACTGGCATCTGCAAAGCCAAAGGCGGTCGCCGATCGCTTTCCTCACCCTAACGCGGGGCATATGCCGAAACCCTGATGCACGGGCGATGTGCAGGAACCCCGCCGGAGATCATCGGACTACTCCATCGATTCGGAGCCTGCAAGGCCCTCGGCATCCGACCCGCGCCTTCCTAGCGTGAAGACGACGAGACGGATGCCACGAAGGAGCGTGCCGTGACCAGATTCGGCTACACCCTCATGACCGAGCAGAGCGGGCCGCGCGAGCTCGTCGAGTACGCGCAGCGCGCGGAGGCCGCGGGGTTCGACTTCGAGGCCAGCAGCGACCACTACTTCCCGTGGCTCGAGAGCCAGGGGCACTCGCCGTACGCGTGGGGAGTGCTGGCAGCGGTCTCGCAGGTCACGGAGCGCGTCGAGCTCATGACGTATGTGACGTGTCCGACGACGCGCTATCACCCCGCGGTCGTCGCGCAGAAGGCTGCGACGCTTCAGCTCCTCTCGGACGGGCGCTTCACTCTCGGGCTCGGATCCGGCGAGAACCTCAACGAGCACGTCGTGGGGGAGGGATGGCCTTCGGTCGCGGTGCGCCAGGACATGCTCGAGGAGGCCGTCCGGATCATCCGCGAGCTGCTCACCGGCGAGCAGACGACGTTCGACGGGCAGTGGTTCCGGGTCGACTCGGCGCGCGTGTGGGATGCCCCCGACGGAGGCGTGCCGATCGGCATCGCCGTGTCGGGGGACGAGTCGGTGTCGCGCTTCGCGGAGCTCGCCGACCACATGATCACGACCATGCCCGACGCCGACCTCATCGCGTCGTGGGACCGCCTGCATCCGGGAGGGTCCTCCCGCAAGATCGGGCAGGTGCCCATCTCGTGGGACCCCGACAAAGACACGGCGATCGCCCGCGCGCACGATCAGTTCCGCTGGTCGGGTCTCGGGTGGGACGTCAACGCCGAGCTGCCGATGCCCGCGGGCTTCGAGGCGGCCACCGAGTCGGTCCGCCCCGAAGACGTCGCCGAGACGATCGCGTGCGGGCCCGACCTCGACGCGCTCGCTGAGAGCGTCAAGCCCTTCCTCGAGGCGGGCTTCACCGACATCGCGTTCGTGCAGATCGGCGACGAGGCGCAGGAGCAGTTCCTCGAAGAGGCGGCCGCCCCGCTGCTCGAGCGCGTGCGCGAGCTCGCGGGCGCGTGACAGCCGCGGGACCCTGAGCGAGGAGCGCGACGAGACGAAGGGAGCCTTCGTGGCGCGCTTCGTCTCGCTGCGCTCGCTCAGCGTCCGGTGGTCTCGCTGCACTCGCTCAGCGTCCGGTTGCTCGCTGGGCTCGCTCAGCGTCCGGTCGTCTCGTTGCGCTCGCTCAGCGTCCGGTGGTCTCGCTGGGCTCGCTCAGCATCCGGTGCCAGCGGGCACGCGAAGGCCCCGGCAGCGAACCGCCGGGGCCGTCGCTCTGCGCGATCGCGCTCAGGCCTGCGTCGCGAGCGCGAAGCGCACCGAGCCGTCGCCCGAGAGCTCGGCATCCAGCACGCGGTCGTCGAGAGCGGCCGCTGCCGACGTGTCGAGGAACACGCGCGCGCCATCGGACTCGACGATGGTGTCTTCCGGCTCAGGAGTCTCGGCGACGCTCAACTCGAACCCGCGCTCGGGCCCCGTGTCACGGATCCGGACGCCTCCGTCCACGGTGAGCGGCACCTGCGAGACGATCGTCTTGACGGCCTCGGCCGCGGTCGTGGTCAGCGTGAGCATGTTGCTCCTTCCGTTGCGGACTTCGGACCGGCCACGATTCCGAGAATCCGGGCGGATCGCAACGATAGGCCGGCATTCGGAGGCGATTCACACGTAGGCGCACCCGATTCTCATGGGGCGGATGCGGCATCCGCCCCGCCGTTTATCAGGAGGTCCACGCAGACGCAACGTCCTTGTCGGCCGCCCCGATTGCGCGGATCCTCGGGGGATGGTCGTGATCGGTTACCACCTCTCCCACGAGCAGTTCCTGCCCTCCCGTCTGCTCCGCATCGCGAAGCAGGCGGAGGTCGATGGGTTCGACGCGGCGATGTGCTCGGACCACTTCGCGCCGTGGAGTCTTTCGCAGGGCCAGTCGGGCTACGCCTGGAGCTGGCTCGGGGCGGCGCTGGCGACGACACGCCTGCCGATGGGGCTCGTCACCGCGCCGGGGCAGCGTTACCACCCCGCGATCGTCGCGCAGGCGGCGGGAACGCTCGCCGAGATGTTCCCCGGACGGTTCTGGGCCGCGCTCGGCAGCGGCGAGGCCGTTAACGAGCACATCACAGGTGACGAGTGGCCGCCCAAGCCCGAGCGCGAGGCGCGCCTTCTCGAGTCGGTCACCGCGATGCGGCGCCTGCTCGCGGGCGAGACCGTCGACCACTCCGGCTCCGTGCGTCTGCACGAAGCCCGGCTGTGGACGCGCCCCGAGGAGCCGCCGCCGTTCATCGCGGCCGCAGTCGGGCCGGCCACTGCGGAGTGGGCCGCGGATTGGGCGGACGGGCTCATCACTGTGGGAGTCGATCCCGCGGCACTGGGCGAAGTCCTGTCGGCGTACCGATCGGCCGGCGGCGGCGGACGGGCCGTGGTGCAGGTGCATGTGTGCCTCGCCGACACGATGGACGACGGCATCCGCGTCGCCGCCGACCAGTGGAGTCAGGCGACCGTCCCGCCTCCGCGGCTGTGGGACGTCGAGACACCCGAGGAGTTCGACCGCCAGGCCGACCGCTCCGACCACGAGACGCTGCTGAGCGCGGTGCTCATCGACGACGACGTCCGTTCCATGAGCGAGCGGCTTCTCGCGATCACCGCCCAGGGTTTCGACGAGATCTATCTGCACCACGTCGGGACCGACCAGGAGGCGTTCGTCGAGCGCGCCGGCCACGAACTGCTGCCGATGATGAGGAGCAACGCATGAAGATCGCCGACACGGGAGACATCTGGTGGAAGACCGCGGTCATCTACTGCCTCGACGTGGAGAACTTCCTCGACGTCGACGGCGACGGGGTGGGTGACTTCGGCGGGCTGACCGACAAGATCGACTACCTCGCCGACCTCGGCGTCACATGCATCTGGCTCATGCCGTTCTACCCGACGCCCGACGCCGACGACGGCTACGACGTGAGCGACTTCTACGGCGTCGATCCGCGCCTGGGCTCCCACGGCGACGTCGTCGAATTCGTGCGCACGGCGCGGAGCCGCGGCATCCGCGTCATCATCGACCTCGTCGTGAACCACACGTCGGACAAGCACCCGTGGTTCATCAACGCCCGCCGCTCGCGCAACGCGCGATACCGCGACTACTACGTGTGGCGCGACCGTCCGACCCGCAAGCAGAAGAACGAGGTGTTCCCGGGTGAGGAGGAGAGCATCTGGGAATGGGACGAGCGCACCGGGCAGTACTTCCTGCACTCCTTCTACAAGCACCAGCCCGACCTCAACATCGCGAACCCCGCGGTACGCGACGAGATCGCGAAGATCATCGCCTTCTGGCTCACGATCGGCGTCTCGGGGTTCCGCATGGACGCGGTTCCGTTCCTGCTCGAGTCGCCGGGCGGTCCGTACGAGACCGACCCGCACGAGTTCCTCCGCGACGTCAAGCGTTTCGCGCGGCGCCGCTCGAGCGAGGCGATGCTGCTGGGCGAGGTGGCCCTGCCGCACGACCAGCAGGCCGACTATTACGGCGAGAACGCGGGCGAGCTGGACTCCCAGTTCGACTTCACCACGATGCAGGCCGTGTACCTCTCGATGGTGCGCGAGGAGGCCTCGCCGATCGTCGACGCGCTCAAGACGCGGCCGGCCATCAACGAACCGGTCTCGTGGGTGAACATGCTCCGCAACCACGACGAGCTCACGCTCGCGCTCCTCTCCGAGAAGGAGAAGAACGAGGTCCTCGACGCGCTCGCGCCCGACCCCGCCCAGCGCGCGTACGGGCGTGGGATCCTGCGGCGCCTCGCGCCCATGCTCCAGGGCGACATGCGCCGCATCCGGCTCGCCTACAGCCTCATGTTCTCGCTGCCGGGCAACCCGCTCCTGTTCTACGGCGAGGAGCTCGGGATGGGCGAGAACGCGGAGATCGCCGGCCGCATGTCTGTTCGCACGCCCATGCAGTGGACGCCAGGGCGCAACGCGGGGTTCTCGGATGCACGCCCGTCCCAGCTCATCGCGCCGCTGCCCGGAGGGGGCTACGCGCCGGTGCATGTGAACGTGATCGATCAGCAGAAGGAGCCGGACTCGCTCTTCCACTTCGTGCGCGACCTCGCGCACCGGTACCGCTCGCTGCCCGAGATCGGCTGGGGCGACCTCGACCTCGTGCAGGCCGGTCCGGGCGGCGCCTTCGTGCACTCGCTCGCGACCCCGTCGGCGCGCTTCGTCGCCGCGCACAACCTCAGCGCCGAGCCGGTGCAGCTCGAGGTGAACCTGCCCGACGCGGTCGAGGGGGACGTCGTGCTTTCGGACCTGCTCAGCCCCGGCTATCTCGACGTGAAGGACGACCGGTCGTGCAGCTTCGAGCTCGACGCGTACGGCTTCCAGTGGTTCCGCGTCGTGCCTCGCGAGAAGCTCGGCTGACGCGGCGCCGGATCAGGTCTCGTCGTCGCTCTCCTCGTCGCCCGCGTCCTCCAGCGAAGAGGCCTGAGCGGGCGGAACCTCCGCGGCGATGTCGGCGCGATCGGCGCCGGGGTTGCCTCGGCCGCTCTCCGTCGCGTACTCCGCGGGATCCTGAGGTGTCGGCATCGCGCCTTCGTGGCTGTCGTGGTGGTGGTCCATCACGCCTCCTTCGCGTCTGTCTCGCGGCTCAGTCTCGCGCCGCGGGCTCCGCTGCGCCGGGGGCTTGACAGGCGGCGGATGCCGCGACCGCCGCGGTGGGAAGGCGGCCGGTGTGCGGAATCCGGCTCTGTCCCGCAAGGGGGTTCACGCGCGGCGCCCGCACGCCTAGCGTCGCGAGCATGAGCGATGTGACGATCTTCGCCCCCTCGCCGACGCTGACGGTGACCGTGGAGGATCACCCGTCGGGCAGCGAGATCCACGTGCACGCCGGCGGACAGGGCGTGTGGCAGGCGCGCATGCTGCTGCGGCTGGGCGTCGACGTGACGATGTGCAGCGTTCTGACGGGCGAGACCGGCCGCGTGCTGAGGCACCTGCTGGAGGACGAAGGCATCTCGGTCGTCGGGGTCGAGCGCGAGGGCCGCGGGTCGGCGTACGTGCACGACCGGCGCGAGGGGCATCGTGCCGAGATCGCCGAGGACGACGGCGAGCCGATCGGGCGCCACGATCTCGACGAGCTGTACGGCGTGACCCTCAAGACGGGGCTGCGGTCGGGGCTCGTGATCCTGAGCGGACCCGTGGGCGAAGAGGTGCTCCCGGCCGACACGTATCGGCGCCTCGCCTCCGACCTGCGCGAGGGCGGGGCCCGCGTGATCGTGGACCTCGCGGGCGAGCGGCTCGACGCGGCGGTCGAAGGCGGCGTCGACGTGCTCAAGGTGAGCCACGAGGAGCTCAAGGACGACGGGCGCATCGACGAGGCATCCGGACGCTCCATCATGCGCGCCATGCGCGAGCTGCACCATGCCGGGGCGGGCACGGTGATCGTCACGCGCGCGTCGGAGCCGCTGCTGCTGCTCGACGCGGAGGGCTTCCTCGAGGTGAGCGCACCCCAGCTCGAGGTGAAGGACACCCGCGGTGCCGGCGACTCCCTCACGGCGGGCGTCGCCGCGGACATGGCCGACGGGGCGACAGCCCGCGAGGCGGTCACCCTCGGGGCCGCCGCGGGCGCGCTCAACGTCACGCGTCACGGCCTCGGTACGGGCGATCCCGACACGATCGACCGACTGCGCGAGCGGGTAACCGTGCGCGAGCTGGCTGATGAGCTCTCGGCCGACGCCGAGCAGCCCGTGACCGGACGCGTGAGCCCCGACGGCCTCGCTGCTTTGGCGGAACCGGATGCCGCGACCGACGCCGGCGACGGAGCCGACGGCGACGCGGAAGGGGGTCGGACGTGACCAGCATCCTCGTGACGAACGACGACGGCATCGCGGCGCCGGGGCTCCACGTGCTCGCGCGTCTCGCACGGGATGCGGGATACGACGTGACGATCGCCGCGCCGGCGGAGCAGTCCAGCGGATCGAGCGCGTCGATCATGGCGGACGACGCCGACGGGCGGATCGCCGTGGAACGGCGCACGCTCGAGGGACTCGACGACGTGCCGGCGTTCGCTGTGCGCGGCGGTCCGGGGCTCATCGCGCTCATCGCCGCGCGCGGCGCGTTCGGCGATCCTGCGGAGGTCGTCCTCTCGGGTGTCAACCACGGCGCGAACGTCGGCCGCGCGATCCTCCACTCGGGCACGGTGGGCGCGGCGCTCACGGGCGGGCTCAACGGCGCGTGGGGGATCGCGGTGTCGCTCGATGTCGGCATGCGGCCCGAGGTGTTCCACTGGGAGGCCGCGGCAGCGCCGGCGATCGACCTGCTCCCCGACCTCATGACCCGACCGCGCGGATCGGTCATCAACGTGAACGCGCCGAACGCGGCGACCAATCGCGGCCTCCGAGAGGCCACGCTCGCCCCGTTCGGAATCGTGCAGACCACGCTCACCGACGAAGGCGAGCACCATATCCGGCTCGCAGTCGAAGACCTGCCGAACCGGCCGGAGCCGGGCACCGACGCGGCTTATCTCGCCGAGGGCTGGATCACCGTGACCGGCCTCGACCCTGTGTCGCACGTCGAGCTCGGGTTCCCGGCGCCCGACTGACCCGGATCGGTACCCGGAAACGGTGGGCGCGTGGCGTCAGTGCGCTGCTTCGTACGCTTCGAGCACGTTCGCCGGGACGCGACCGCGCTCGGAGATGTCGTACCCGTTCTCCTTCGCCCACGCGCGGATGGCGCTGTAGTCCTGCTGTCCGGCGCGGCGGCGCTTGCGCGGGGCCGACGTCGAACTCGAGCCTCCGCCCCGACCGCCCGACACGCGGCGAGCCGCTTTCACGTACGGCTCGAGGGCGCCGCGCAGTGATTTCGCGTTCTCGTTGGAGAGGTCGATCTCAAAGGCGACCCCGTCGAGCGAGAAGAGAACGGTCTCTCCTGAGCCGACTTCAAGGACGGTGCCGTCGAGGTCATCGACGAGCTGATGGACGATTCTGCGTGCCATGCCATTTACTTTACGGGAATTCGGCTTTTCGCACTATCGGGCCTCGGCCAATCGATGAATTCGCTTCGCCGACGAGAAGTGAGAAATCACTCACACTTTGTCGCGCACATTCATTCATGTGCTATTGCCAATTGCGTCGAGTTCGAGGTCGAGCAGGAACCGCTTGACGTCGGATCGCCCGCCGTATTCGCCGAGCGAGCCGTCGGACCGGACCACTCGATGCACGGGGACGATGATCGAGAACGGCGTCGTCGCACACGCGGTGCCCACCGCGCGCGCCGCCCTCGGGCTTCCGGCGGCGGCGGCGACCTCGCCGTACGACGCGGTCTCGGCATACGGGATCTCGCGGACGGTCTCCAGGGCGGCGCGCGTGAAGCCGCGGACCCTGCTCCAATCGAGGCTCACGTCGAATTCGCGCCGGTCGCCCGCGAAATACTCGTCGAGCTGTCGGTCGATATCGCCGCCCGCGGTGTCGTCGGGCTCGGGCGCACGATGCAATTCTCGAGCGATCCGCTCGATATGCGGACCGAGCGGTCCTTCGAACGGATGCAATTCCACGATGCCTGTGGCGGTGGTGACGATGAGGATGTCGCCGACCGGGGAAGGATGGATTCGGAAACGGGAGTCGGTCATGGATTCATCCTGTTGAACCGGGTGTGAGGCATCCGATCTCTGAGACCCGCTCGTGAAGAGATGGCCGCGGGCTCCCACTGGGGAGGAATCGCCGACGGCACGGCGTGTTGCAATCCGGCGAAACCCGCGCTTGAATCCCGCTCCGCGACGGGTGCCCGCCTAATCTGGCTCGTGTGTGGCGTGCAGAAGTCGACGCCGTCTCGGGCGCAGAGGATGCCGTCCCCATGGCGGCCGTGAATCCCGGAACGCTCGAGCTGTCCGAGCCGGGGGTCTCGGTCGTGCACATCGCCGAGCCGGAACGCGAGCGGCTTCGGGCGCAGGCCGCCGAGCTCGGGGGCCGATCGACGCTGCTGCACTTCTCCGAGCCCGCCGACGCGGTCATCGAGATCACGAAGGCGCACCCCGGCAGTCTGCCGCAGTTCCTCACCGGACGCTCGACCCTGCTGTCGAACCTCTTCCGTGACGAGGTCGCGCACCGCACGGCGCGCCTCGCCGCCGAGCGCATCACCGCGAAGAGCGTCCAACTGCGGACGGTGCGCGGGATCGAGTCCGTGCACCTCGCGGTCGGCCTCGCGTCGTGGCGCATCGGCGGCATGCGCTGCACGGCGCCGGTGCTGCTGCGTCCGCTGTCCATCCGCCGGCACCAGTCCGACTTCGAGCTCGCGCTGCGCGGGGGCTCGTTCACCGTCAACCCCGAGCTCGTCCGCGCGATGCGCGAGCATTTCGGCATCCGCATCAACGGCGCCGCCCTCGCGGCCCTCGCGTATGACAACGGAGTCTTCAAGCCGCAGCCGGTGATCGACCGCCTGCGTCAGCTGACGGCCGCGATCGACAGCTACACGGTGCGCCCCCGCCTGGTCGTCTCGAGCTTCGCCGACGTCGGCACCGGCATGGCGCGCGACATCGTCGACCAGGACCACGTCGTGCTCAACGCGCTCGCGGGCCACGAGTCCGACCGCGAGATCTTCGCGACCCGCCGCGACGCGCCCGTCGTGCCCAGCGCGGACGAGCGACCGCCCGCATCCGACACGCTCATCCTCGACGCCGACGCCGAGCAGGAGGGCGTGCTCGCCCGCATCACCGACGGGCAGTCCCTCGTCGTGCACACGCTCCCGGGAACGGGTGGCACGCAGACCGTCATCAACGCGATCGGCGCGCTCGTGCGCGAGGGCAAGCGCGTGCTCGTCGTGAGCGCGCGCCGCTCGACGCTCGACGGCGTGCGGCACCGTCTCGCCACCATCGGCCTGCCCGGACTCGCGGTCTCGCCCCGCTCGCTGCAGCGCGACCTCATCCGGGCGATCGGCCGCAACGAGAAGGCCGAGGCGCCGAAGGTCGCCGAGATCGACGATGCCCTCGTCCGGCTGCGGAACGTGCTGCGCGACTACCGCCGCTCGCTGACCGCGACCCACAGCGGACTCGGCGTGTCGATGCTCGACGTGCTCCGCGAGCTCTCGAACCTCACCTCCCGCGAACGTCCGCCGTCGACCTCGGCGCGCTTCGACTACGGGACGCTCGTGCGGGTGGCGCCCGTGCGCAAGGAGGCCGCCGCGAAGCTGGCCGCCGCAGCACGGCTGGGCGAGTTCCGTTTCGGTCCGGACGACTCGCCCTGGTACGGCGTGACGTTCGCCACGACGGATGCCGCCCGCGCCGCCCACGCGCTCGCCGCGCGGCTGCACAGGCAGGATGTGCCGAGCCTGCTCGAGCGCGCCTACGAGCTCGTGGCACAGACCCGCATGCGTCCGTTCCACACGATCGCCGAGCTGGGCTCGTACCTGAAGCTGCTGCAGGGGATCCGCGACTCGCTGGACCGGTTCAGCCCGACGGTCTTCGAGCGCCCGCTCGCCGAGCTCATCCAAGCGCACGGACCTCGTCGCGACGCACCGAACATGACGAGCGCGAACCGCCGCAGGCTCAAGCGGCTGTCGCGCGAGTACGTGCGTCCGGGCGTCCATGTGCCCGACATGCACGAGTGGCTCGTGCGCATCCAGAAGCAGCGCACCGAATGGCAGCGCTACGTCGACGCGGGCGTGATCCCCGAGGTGCCCGTCGGCATCGCCGATGTGCACGTGGCGTGGCAGCACGCCGAGGCGGGTCTCGCCGAGCTGGATGCTGTGCTCAGCCGCACGGGTGCGGAGCGTCTCGCGCACCTGCCGATCCCGCGCCTCGTGCGCACGCTCGCCGCGCTGGCCGCGGACTCTCCGGTCTTCGACAACCTCGTCGAGCGCGCGACGCTGCGCGGGGAGCTCGCCGACCTGGGCCTGGAACCGCTGCTCGTCGAGCTCTCGGTGCGGCACGTGCCCGAGTCGGAGGTGGGCGCCGAGCTCGAGTTCGCGTGGTGGCAGTCCGCGCTCGAGCACCTGCTGCGCTCCGACCGCGCCCTGCTCGGAGCGAACACCGCAGTCGTCGACCGCCTGGAGCGCGACTTCCGTCTCGTCGACGAGGCGCATGCGGGCGCATCCGGTCCGCTCCTCGCAGCCCAGCTCGCGACGCAATGGCGCATCGGGATCGTCGACCTGCCCGAAGAGGCGGCCGCGCTCAAGCAGGCGCTCAAGAACGGCATGGGGGAGCCACGTCGACTCCTGGCCGTCGCGCCGTCGCTCATGCGCGTGCTCGCGCCGGTGTGGCTCGCTTCGCCGTACGACGTCCCGCTCATCCCGGCGGAGCCCGAGTTCGACGTGGTGCTCATCGCGGATGCCGCGGCGCTGAGCCTCGCCGAAGCCGCGCCCGCACTGCGTCGTGCGCGTCAGGTGGTCGCGTTCGGCGATCCCGTGACGCAGAAGCCGACGCCGTTCCGCGTCGCGGCGGATGCCCCGGTCGACGACCTGGGGGCTCGCACTCCGCGCACGCCGGACACCACGGATGCCGCGACCGAGATCGACGACGAGTTCGAGTTCGACGACGTGAGCGTCTTCGAGCGCCTCGCCGAGCTGCTGCCCGTCGAGACGCTCACCCGCAGCTATCGAGCCGGCGGGGAGGACCTGGCCCAATTGGTGAACGGCGCCTTCTACGGGGGCGAGATCGTGTCGCTGCCGTGGGCCGGGTCCTACCTCGGGCGCGGGAGCCTCAGCGTCGACTACGTCGAGGGCGGAACGGGCGCGCCCGACCCTGTCACCGGCGCCGTCGAGAGCCCCGATGCCGAGGTCGCACGGGTTGTGACGCTCGTCGTCGAGCACGCCGTCAACCGCGGCAGCGAGTCGCTCATGGTCGTGACGGCGAGCACACGTCACGCCGAGCGCATCCGTGCGGCGGTCGAGGCGGCCTTCGCGGGTCGATCGGACGTCGCCGACTTCGTCTCGCGCGACACGGCCGAGCCGTTCGCGGTGCTGACCCTCGAGGAGTCGGTCGCGGAGAGTCGCGACCGCGTGATCTTCTCCCTCGGCTTCGGCCTCACCAAGCACGGCCGCGTGCTGAGCGACTTCGGCGATCTGTCGACGCCCGACGGGGAGCGCCTCCTCACGGTCGGCATGACGCGCGCTCGCCGGGCGATGGTCATCGTGTCGTCGATCCGGCCGTCCGCGTTCGACGACGGACGCCTCGAGCACGGTGCCGCCACCCTCATGGCGATCCTCGGCGGCGTCGCCGCACGCGCCCGCGAGTCGCGGCTCGAAGACCTCGCCGACCCGCTGACCCTCGCCCTCGCGCGCGAGCTGCGCCGGCTCGGCGCGGCCGTCGAGGTGCACTACCGCGGACTCCTGCCGCTCGTCGCGCAGTACGAGGGCAAGGCGGTCGTGGTCGAGAGCGACCCCGAGACGATCGGCGAGACGCTGCGCGAGTCGCTGCGCCTGCGCCCGCAGATCCTGCGCCGGCTCGGCTGGCACTATGTCCGCGTGCACTCGTTCGACCTGTACAGCGACCCCGCGGCGGTCGCCGCCCGCATCGGCGAGATGCTCGGCATCCCGCCCGAGTCGCCGCGGGCCGAAGGCGCGACGCAGCCCATCGACGTCATCGAGTGAGGTCCGATGACCTCGCGTGAGGGCACGGGTTCCGGCGACGAGAGGCAGAAGGTCGTGCGCGTGCCGGGCCGCCGCCGCGCCAAGCTGACTCCCGCGCCGGGCACGACGAGCGAGCCCGTGCCGACGGACGACGACGAGACGGATGCCCCGGCCGACGCATCCGGTTCACGCCCGTCCGGGCCGAACGACGATCGCCTGCGACGGGACGTGCCGCCGCACTACTGAGTCAGGAGCGCGTGGGCGGCGCCTGGCTCGCGAGGAGGTCGCGGATCTGCGCGAGCAGCTCCTGCTCAGTGGGCAGCGGCTCCTCTTCCTCGGTGTCGGCGCCGGCCTTGGCGGCCTGGCGCTCCTTCCAGCGGTTCATGGGCATCACGAAGACGAAGTACACGATCACCGCGACGGCGAGGAAGTTGATGATCGCGCCGACGATCGCCCCGATCGCGAAGATCGACGTGCCGCCCGAGAGGGTCGGGACCTCCAGCACCCAGCCGCTCAGGTCGCCCAGCTGGAAGATGACGCCGATCAGCGGGTTGATGAAACCCTCGACGAGCGCGTTGACGATCGCGGTGAACGCGGCGCCGATGACCACCGCGACCGCGAGGTCGATGACGTTGCCGCGGAGGATGAACTCCTTGAAGCCTTTGATCACGTGATGCTCCTCACTGTCGCCGGCTTCCGCCGGCTACGAGCCCGTCGTGACGGGCGCGGACTTCGACTCAGACTTCGATGATGTCGAAGATGCCGCAGCGGTGCCAGACCCCGAGTCGGACGACGACGTCGACGAGCTCTTCTCGGACGAGCGGGAGTCGGTGCGGTAGAAGCCGGACCCGTTGAAGGTCACGCCGATCGACCCGTACTCCTTGCGCAGGGCTCCGCCGCATTCGGGGCATTCGGTCAAGGACGGGTCGGTGAAGGACTGCACGGCGTCGAAGCGGTGGCCGCACTGCTTGCAGGCGTAGGCGTAGGTGGGCATGTTCCTCGGTCTTGCTCTCGGAGGGTATCTCGCGGTCAGCGACGCGCGGATGTGAAGGTCATGGTTCTGGTGGGGGTGACGACACCGTCGACCGGTTGGTCGTGCAGGTCGCGGGGGAGCTCGTCGAGCACCTCGCTGTCGTAGACGACCGCGTACACGGGAGGGCAGCGCTCCATCGAGCCGATCGTCTTGTCGAAGAAGCCGCGGCCCCACCCGAGGCGGGTACCCGATTCGTCGACGGCGGCGGCCGGGATGATCATGAGGTCGACGTCGTTGACCGCGATCGGGCCCAGCAGCTCGCCGACCGGCTCGGGCTGGCCGAACAGGCCGTCGGCGATGTCGAGCTCGGGGTCGGCGACTGTCCAGTCGAGCAGGCCGTCCTTGCGTGTGATCGGGAGGAGGACCCGGATGCCGCGCGCGACCGCGCCCTCGACGAACTCCCGCGTACCGGGCTCGATGCTCGTGGACAGGAAGCACGAGACGGATCTGGCGCCGTGCCGCTCGACGAGCGCGTCGAGCTGCTCGCGGATGCCCGCGGCCGCCTCTGCACGCGCCTGCTCGGAACGCATGTTGCGCCGTTCGCGCAGCTCGGCCCGGAGGGCGCGCTTGGCATCGGCGATCGCGTCGGACATGCGTCGATTCTAGGCGGGCGCGGCTGTGCGCCCGCCCATACCACACGGTGCGCCTCGCGTGCCGTGCACCGCGAGTCGGGGCATCCGCCCTCTAGACTCAGGGGATGCCTCACTTGCCGTTCAAGGCCGTCATCCCCGCCGCAGGACTGGGAACGCGATTCCTCCCCGCGACGAAGGCGATGCCGAAGGAGATGCTTCCGGTCGTCGACAAGCCCGCGATCCAGTACGTGGTCGAAGAGGCCGCACAGGCCGGCATCGACGACATCCTCGTCATCATCGGACGCAACAAGAACGCGATCTCCAACCACTTCGACTCGGTTCCCGAGCTCGAGGACAAGCTCAAAGACAAGGGCGACACCGAGCGGCTGCGCCGCGTGCTCGAGTCGAGCGACCTCGCCGACATCCACTTCGTCCGCCAGGGAGAGCCCAAGGGCCTCGGCCACGCGGTGCTGCGTGCGCAGGCCCACGTGGGCGACCACTCGTTCGCGGTGCTGCTGGGCGACGACCTCATCGACGAGCGCGACGAGCTGCTCACGACGATGCTCGCCGAGCACGAGCGCACGGGCGCCGCGATCATCGCCCTCATGGAGGTCGACCCCGACCACGTCGAGGCGTACGGCGTCGCATCCGTCGAGGAGACCGACGCCGACGGCATCGTGAAGGTGACCGGTCTCGTCGAGAAGCCCAAGAAGGAGGAGGCGCCCTCCAACCTCGCCATCATCGGGCGGTACGTGCTGGCGCCGAGCGTGTTCGAGATCCTCGAGCGCACCGAGCCGGGCAAGGGCGGCGAGATCCAGCTCACCGACGCCCTTCAGGAACTAGCGACCGACCCTGACGGACCCGGCGTGTGCGGCGTCATCTTCCGTGGTCGCCGGTACGACACCGGGGATAGGGTGGACTACATCAAGGCGATCGTCCAGCTCGCCGCCGATCGCGAAGACCTCGGCCCGGCGCTGCGCCCGTGGTTCAAGGACTTCGCGGCGCGACTGTAGCCGAAGCGACCGCCGGATGGGCCCGCGTCCGAGGGAGGTCTCGTGGATCTGACCGCTCCTCGCTCCCATGGGCCGGTGTCGATCCGACTCGTGAAGCAGCGCGATGCGCGCGTGCTGCAGCAGGAGCTGCTGTCGAACCGCGCATGGCTGCGCCCGTGGGAGGCGACGAGTCCCGACGGCCCGGTCTCGTTCGACATGAGGCTCGGCATCCGTCGTCTCCTGCAGCAGTACCGGGACGGGCTCGGCGTGCCGTTCGTCATGGAGTACGACGGAGAGATCGCCGGCCAGCTCAACGTGTGGGGCATCGCCCGCGGGTCGCTCGCCTCGGCGACGATCGGCTATTGGGTCAGCGAGCGGTTCGCGGGGCGCGGTATCACGCCCACCGCCGTCGCGATGGCCACCGACGTGTGCTTCCGCGAGTTGAATCTCCACCGCATGGAGATCTGCATCCGCCCCGAGAACCGCGCGAGCCTGCGGGTCGTCGAGAAGCTCGGCTTCCGTTACGAAGGGCTGCGCCGTCGCTACATCCACATCGACGGGGACTGGCGCGACCACTATTGCTTCGCGCTCGTGCGCGAAGAGGTCCCGGAAGGGGTTCTCGAGCGCTGGATATCGGGACGGGCGCCGCAGGATGCGGCATCCGTGCCCCCCTCCGATCGTCTGCACGCGTGAGTCGCGAGCCGACCGACTGAGCGACACGCGCCCGGATGGCCCGGCTGGCGCACTCCGCTCGCTTACCGTTGACCGCATGGGCGGGCAGGTGCTGGGCGGTGGTGTGATCGTCGCCGTGACGGTCCTGCTGTGGCTCGTCTACCTCCTGCCGTCATGGCACAGCCGCCGTCAGTACGACGCGGCCGAGCGCAACGCGGTGCGGCTGAACCAGGCCCTGCGGGTGCTCGCCGAGACGGCCGAGACCCCCGAGGAGGTGCGCCTCGAGCTCAACACGCGCACGGCTCTCGCGCAGCAGCGGCTCGCGCGCCGTGCGCTCGCCGAGCGCGAGCAGGCCGCGCTCGAGCAGGCGCGCATCGAGCTCGAGCAGGCGCGCGCCGAACGCGCTGCCGCACGGCGCTCGCCGCAGGCTCGCCGTGCGCGCGCCCGCCGCCGCATGCGGCTCGCCACGACGACTGTCGGAGTCGCGGCGATCGGCTTCGCCGGCTGGGGCGCGTGGGAGGTCGTCACGACCGGTGCACAGCTCCTCCTATGGTCATCGGTCGCGGTCGCAGTGCTCTGTGGGCTCGTGCTCGTGCGTCTGTCGCGTGTCGCCGCGCGCGCGGCCGCGAGGGCGGAGAAGGCGGATGCCGCGACCCGCGAGCCCGCGATCGTGCAGGATGTCGCGCTCGAGCCCGCCCGCGAATGGCAGCCGCGCGAGCTGCCCCGCCCGCTCACGGCGTCGGCCGGATCGCGCGCCGCAGCCGTACTCGAGGCGGAGGTCGCGCGCGAAGCCCGTCGCCGGGCCGCGGTCGAGGAGGCCATCCGCGCCCGGGCAGAGGAGCAGGCACCGCCGTCGATCGAGCGGGCGCGTCAGGCGCGCGAGGCGCGCCCCGCCGCATCCGGCACCCCGGATTTCGCCCGCATGGGCTACGTCGACGACGCCGAGATCGAAGCGCACGTGCGCCAGTTGCTCGCGCGCCGCGCGGCGGGGGAGTAGCGCCGAAGCGGTCCTCGCGTGGTCAGGGCGGCCCCGCGAGCCGTGCTAATCTATCTGAGGTTCACGGGCCTGTGGCGCAGTTGGTAGCGCGTCTCGTTCGCAATGAGAAGGTCAGGGGTTCGAATCCCCTCAGGTCCACCGAATGAGTGAAGCCCCTGCTTTGTCAGGGGCTTCACTCATTTTGACGGTGGTGTGATTCGACGCCTCGGTCGGTGCGGTTCGCGCCCTCACCCGTACGCGGGCACCGCTTCGCCGCGCGCGTGCCGCGGGACCATCGAGAGGGCGATCACGACGATTCCGCTCAGGTACAGGATCCAGTAGGCGACGCGGAACAGCATCGCCGTCCCGTCGACGACACCCCCGACCTCGAGCGAGACGAGGAGGTGCGCAGCGAGCAGCAGGCCCGTGCCGACGCCCGATGAGGTGCCGGCGATGAATCCGGTCGTGGCCATCACACCGAGCAGCAGCAGGTACACGACACCCACGACGCGAAGCGTGGGATCGAGTCCGCCCCAGGACGCGGCGAGGACCATGGCGATCACCGCGGCGTAGAGCAGCCATATGGAGGCGCGTACGCCCCGCGACGGGCCCGCGCGTGATGCGGACCCCGCACGGACCGTGACCTGCACGAACAGCACGGTGAGCACAACGAAGGCGGCCGCGTACGCCGCGATGCTCACGAGGAATGCAGCGTGTCCCAAGCCGATCAGACGTGGATTGCCCAGGACATCGCCGACCCAGCAGAGCAGAAGCGCGACGACGAGGAGCCGCGGGCCGCGTGCCCTCCACACCCACACGGCCAGGATCGGCGCGAGGAGGAACGTCGAGACGAACGCGAGCTGCGCGGGGAGATGGAAGACGACGAGCGCGAACTGGGCCATCGCGGCCAGCGCGAAGGCGAGGAGCCACGGACTGCGAAGAACTCGGGTCGAGGAATCGGACACCCACGCCACGCTAGGCGGACGGCGCCGGACGCCGCGTCGTGCGAAGGGATGATCCGCACTCAGCCGGGAGGATGATGGAAGCGTTCGATCTTGCCCTGGGTCCGTGGCGCAGCCGTGGGGCCCGCGCCGCGTGGCAGCGGGACCAACGAGAATGCGAATCATGCATCGCGTCAGGCGAGCTGATGGGATGCCTCCGCGAGCACCTCGACCTGGTCGGGGTTCCACGGTCCGGTCGGGGCGAGCACGGTGACGTGGTCGATCCCGAGGTCGGCGAAGCGCCCGCACCGGTCGGCGAAGGCGGACGCGGACTCTCCTGCCTGCATCCGCGTCGAGATCGTCTTCTCGATCGCGTCGTACGGACGCCCGACCTCGTCGCACAGCCCGCGGAGGATTCGGAGCTTGCGATGCCGAGCATGGCCCTGCCGTGGGACAGCTCGTCGAGCGTCGTGACGGCTTTGACCAGGAGCGCGGGTGGCCGGAACGTCACCGCGCTCACGAGCGTGCCGAGGCGGAGGCGCGACGTGCGCGCCGCCAGGAAACCGAGCGTCGTGTAGGCCTCGAGCATCTCGGTCTCGTCGGGGCGTGCGCCGTAAGGGTCGACTTGAAGCACATGGTCGGCCACCCACAGGGCGTTCACGCCGCCCTCGTCGGCGAGTTGCGCGAGATCGGCGAGGTTCTCGGCGATCGATCGTTCGCGCCACGAGAAATTCGTGACGCTCAGGCTCATCTTCATTCGTCGCTCCTCTCGCGTTCGCGGCTAGACGTCGACGCCTTCTCGAAGAAGGGAGTAGCCGCTTCGGGTCGCCGCGTCCACGCGTCGGGCGAGGTCTCTCCCGGCCGTGCCTGCTCGGGTGAGCTCGCGCGTGTAGGCGACGAGGGACCGGTGGACCGCCAGGATCATGTGGGCCGCCGCCGCAGCATCCGCTCCGAGCTCCGTCGTTCTCTCGATGACGGTGGCGAGCGCGGCCGCCGCGTCGTCGTACGACGCCCTCTCCCGCGCGAGAAGCGCCGGACTGTCGGCGATCATCCGCCCGACGGCGGCGAGGAACTCGGCACGTTCCGGTGACAGCGACGCGCGGTTCTGCTCGAGCAGGAACGCCTCGACCGCGTCGACGACGCCCTGCCCCTCGGCGCGCTGTTCGACGGCGGCGACGAGGCGCGTCCAGAATTGTTCGAGCCGGTCGAAGACGAGATCCTCCTTGGTGCGGAAGTGGTTGAACACCGTGGCTTCCGACACCTCCGCCGCACGGGCGACCTCGGCGACGGTGACGGCCTCGAACCCGCGCGCGAGGAACAGCTGCATCGCGGCGTCGGCGATCGCGGCCCGCGTGCGCTGCTTCTTGAGCTCACGCAGTCCGATGGGCGTCTCGCGTTCGATCGTGCTCATGCGGACGCCATCGGGCTGAACTGGATCCCGGCGAGCTGCCATCGTCCTTCGTTCCTGACCCACGTCTGACTGACGCGCACGCTGAGGCGGACCTCTTGGTCGTCGTACATCGCGTGGTTCGTCTGCACATCGCGCACGATGGCCGCGTCGCCGTACCGGCTCACCTCGAGCTCGCTGATCTGCAGCTCGAGGTAGCGGAACAGGTCGTGTCTGTCGATCCACTCCCGCTTGTCCATCACGAAGCCCTTCGGCCCGATGGAGCGGAAGTCGTCGGCGATCAGCTCTTCGAGAGTCGCTCGATCGGCGTTGAGCTCAGCCTCGTCGAAGCGATGCTGGACAGCGATGACATCGTCCATGACAGCCTCCTCGTGTCGAGGAAGCTAGAGTAACCCCAAACTTAGAGCGACTCAAGTGACGGGCTCACAAGTCAGCGATGCGTGGCACGACGTCGTTCGCGAGGCGCTCCACCCACTCGAGCTGGCGGTTGGGCCGCACGCTCAGCACGACGAGGTCGATCCCGACATCGCGCAGCCGCTTCACCTGGTCGAGCCAGTCGGGGGCATCCGGGTTCAGCCGGCTCGCGAGCGCCTGCTTCTCGATCGCGTCGTAGTCGGTGCCGACGTCGTCGCAGTGGCGGCGCAGCACGTCGAGCAGCTCCGCGACCTCGTCCGGCTCAGCGGACGTGAAGTTGACGATCTGCGCGTGCTGCGCGGCGAGGCGAAGCGTCTTCCGGCGTCCCTTTCCGCCGATCATGATGGGCGGATGCGGCGCGGCCACCGGCTGCGGACCGTTCAGCGTCGCGGCGAGCCGATAGTGGCGTCCCTCGAACGGGCCGTCGTCGTCGCTCCACATCTGTTCGACGATGCGCAGCGTCTCGTCCAGCCGCTCGAAGCGCTCGGCGATCGGAGGGAAGGGGACGCCCAGCGCCTGATGCTCGCGCTCGTACCACGCGGCGCCGATGCCGAAGAAGGAGCGTCCTCCGCTCAGCACATCGAGGGTCGTGGCGGTCTTCGCCAGGAGGCCCGGGTGCCGATACGTCACCCCGACCACGAGCGGCCCGATGCGCATGCGGGACGTGTGCGCGGCCACGAACCCGAGCGTCGTGTACGCCTCGAGCATCGGCTGTGCCGCGTCGCCCGTCGCGTCCATCTGGAACCAGTGATCCATGACGGTGAACTGGTCGAACCCGCCGGCTTCCGCAGCCTTCGCGGTGGCGACGATGTCGTCGGCGATGGCCGGTGCACCGCCCGGCGTCGTGTAGTTCCAATAGTGGATTCCCGTACGCATGGTCACAGGCTAGGGGTGGCCGAGGGGAGGGCGGCCGGTCCTGACGAAAGTCCTTGCGTGAGATCCGATGCGGAACGCAAGAACTCGACAGAATCACGACAATTGCGAACGAAGTCTTGATCCGTCTCGACGTGGCCGTCTACAGTGACGGCAACGAGCACCCGAAGGTCCCGACGAGAAACGAGTCGACGATGACACGTCCCCTCCCCGCCGTCGCTGCGATCGCCGCGGCATCCGTCGCTCTCGCCGTGCTGGCCGCCGCCCCGGCGGCCACAGCCGCACCACCGTGGTCGGCGCCGCCGCCCGACCCCGTGGTCACGCGCGCCGCGCTCGATCCCGCGCTCACCGAGGGGCGCGGCGCCGACGTGCCGTTCCTCGAGCAGGAGGCCGAGAACGCCCGGACCAACGGCACCGTGCTCGAGGCGGGGCGTGACGCGTACACGGTGGTGGGTGAGGCATCCGGTCGATCCGCTGTCCGTCTCGCCCCCGGGCAGTGGGCCGAGTTCACCCTGCCCGCGCCGACGAATGCGATCACGGTGCGGTACAGCATTCCGGATGCCGCGCACGGGGGCGGCATCACAGCGCCGCTGCGCATCACGACGAAGAACAAGCCGTACACGCTCACGATGACGTCGCAGTACGCATACCTCTACAACCAGTACCCGTTCACGAACGACCCGAACGCGGGGCTGCTGCATCCGGACTGGTGGATCACCGAATGCTCGTGCGTGCCGCAGTTCGACCTGCCGGACTTCGAACCCGACAAGCCCTTCCGGCCGATGAAGTTCTTCGACGAGGAGCGCGTCCTCTTCGACAAGACGTATCCGGCCGGCGACGTGATCCGGCTGACGGCGCCGCACGGCGTCGCGGCGACGATCATCGACCTCGTCGACACCGAGCTGGTCGGACCGCCCGTCGAGGTGCGGAAGGCCGAGAACGTGCTGAAGTACGGCGCCGACAACCACGGTCGCAAGGACTCCGCGCCGGCGATCGAGAAGGCGATCGCGGCGGCGCACACGAGCGGGCTCCCGGTGTACCTCCCACCGGGCACGTACCGTGTCGACCGCCACATCGTCGTGGACGACGTCACGATCATCGGCGCCGGTCACTGGTACACGAAGGTGAAGGGGCGCGAGGTGGCTCTCTCGACGCCCGCGCCCGATGGGTCGATGCACACGGGAGTCGGGTTCTACGGCAAGGACGCCGCCGACGGCGGCAGCCGCAACGTGCACATCTCGGGTCTCGCGATCGAGGGCGACGTGCGCGAGCGCATCGACACCGACCAGGTCAACGGCATCGGGGGCGCGTTCAGCGACTCGACCTTCCGCGACCTGCACATCCAGCACACGAAGGTCGGCATCTGGCTCGACGGTCCGATGTCGAACGTGACGATCGAGGACTCGATCATCGTCGACCAGATCGCGGATGCCGTGAACCTCCACCGCGGCGTCACCGACTCGCGCGTGGTCAACACGTTCGTGCGCAACACCGGCGACGACGGCCTCGCTATGTGGGCGGAGACCGACCAGAACGGCGGCAACGTGTTCGAGCGCAACACCGTGCAGTCTCCGACGCTCGCCAACGGCATCGCGATCTACGGCGGGCGCGACAACACGGTCGCCCGCAACCTCGTCGCCGACCCCGTACGAGAGGGCAGCGGCCTGCACGCGGGCGCCCGGTTCGGCGCGGAGCCGTTCGAGGGCACGCTGAGCTTCACCGACAACACGACCGTGCGCGCCGGGGGGTTCGAGCTCAACTGGAGGATCGGCCTCGGCTCGCTGTGGATCTATGCGCTCGACCGGTCGATCGACGGCGCGATCCGCGTCACGGGCGATCATTACCTCGACTCGACCTACAACGCGATCATGATGGTGTCGGAGTGGGCGGTGCGCAACGACGTCGCGATCACGGATGTCGCGTTCAAGGACGTCCGCGTCGACGGCACCGGCACTTCGGTGCTGAGCGCGCGGGTCGCCGGCGGCGCTTCGTTCGAGAATGTCGATGCCCGCAACGTCGGCGCGGTCGGGATCAACAACTGCGGCTCGTTCAACTTCCCGCCGACGGGGAGCGAGTTCACCGTGACCGACCTGGGCGGCAACGACGGCGGCGGCACGACCGGACCGTGGATGGCGGCGTGGGAGCTGCCCAACACGATCACGTGCGACGACCGCCCGCCGGTGGTGACTCCGCCGACCCCGTCACCTTGGGTGCAGCCATGAGGGCAGCGGGGAGGGCGATCACCCCGCCAGCTCGTGCAGCAGGAACGCGCACAGGAAGCCGATCGTCGCCCAGAGTCCCGTGAGCGCGCGCTGCTCGGCGAAAGCCTCGGGGATCATCGTGTTGCAGATCATGGCGAGGAGCGCGCCGGCGGCGACGGTCGTGATCACCGCGATGACGCTCACCGGCGCGGCCTGCAGGGCGGCGTAGCCGACCACGGCCGCGACGACCGTCACGAGGGCGATGCCGCCCCACAGCAGCGCGACACCGCGACCGCTCGATCCGCCGCGCTTGAGCGCGGCGGTCGACCCGAGTCCCTCCGGAACGTTGCTGATCGCGATCGCCGCGACGATCGGGATGCTGATGCCGCCCTGCAGGACGGACAGGCCCATGACGATCGACTCGGGGATGCCGTCGATGAGGCCGCCCACGGCGATCGCGACGCCGGTGCCGCCCGCGAGCCGGGCACCGCGCCGCACGGCGATGTTCGCGGGTGCGACCGCGGGCGGAGGAGGTGGCGACGGTTGCTTCCGCGGCCTGGACACGAGCCGGTCGGCGGCGATGTACAGGATCGCGCCGGCGAAGAACCCGATGACGACGGGAAGCAGCCCGCCTGCCTCGGCGGCTTCCTCGACGAGCTCGAACGCGAGCGTCGAGATGAGCACGCCCGCGCCGAGCGCCATGATGCCCGCGACGACCATCTGCGGGATGTCGATGAACCACGCGACCGCCGCCCCGACGAGGAGCGCGGCGCCCGCGATCAGGCCGCTGAGCGCCGCGAGCCAGAGTCCGTCCATGGCGTCAACCTAGCGGCGAGCCGCACTCCGCCGGGGCGGCACGCGGAACCGGCGCACGCGAGAGGCTGCCGTGCGCCGGTTCGCGAGTCGATGGGTCAGTGCGCGAGAGCGGGCTTGCGTCCGCCGTCGGCGAGACGCTGGGCCGCGAGGCCCTCGGCCGCCTCGAGCGGCGAGACCCCGCGCGACTCCGCCTCGTCGAATACCCGACGGACGGTGTCGCCGATCGCCGCGACCCGGTCCATGACCTCGGTCTTGGTGCCGAGCTGCTTCGCGACGAGGTCGAGGTAGATCACGCCTCCCGCGTTCACGACGAAGTCGGGTGCGTAGAGGATGCCCCGTGAAGCCAGTCGGTCGGCGCCCGAGCGCTCGGCGAGCGGGTTGTTCGCGGGTCCGCACACGGCCTTCGCGTCGAGCGAGTCGATCACGTCCTTCGTGAGTACGCCGCCGATGCCCGCCGGCACGAACACGTCCGCGGGCACGAGGTGCTCGGTGCCGGGTTCCGCCCAGTCGACGCCGAGGTCGGCGGCGAGGTCGCGCTTGGCGGGGTTGACGTCGGTCACCGTGAGGATGGCGTCCTCGGCGGCGAGCCGCACGGCGAGGCGGCTGCCGACCTGACCGAGGCCCGAGATCGTGATGCGGCGACCCTTGACGTCGCTCGAGCCGGTGATCCGCTCGAGGGTCGCACGGATCGCCTCGTACACGCCGATGCTCGTGGGGCCGGCCGGTTCGCCCGAGCCGCCGACGGCGTCGGGGAGACCCACGACGTGCTCGGTGCGCTCGCTCACCACGAGCATGTCCTCGGTCGTCGAGCCGACGTCTTCGGCGGTGCGGTACAGGCCGTGGAAGGACTCGACCGCGTCACCGAGGTCGAGGAACGCGGCGCGACGGCGCTCGGCATCGAGCTGGGTTCCGGGCGGCAGGGCGATCACGGCCTTGCCGCCGCCGGCGTCGAGGCCTGCCGCGGCGTTCTTGAGGGTCATCGCCTCGGACAGGCGAAGCGCGTCACCGAGGCCGTCGCTCCAGGTCGGGTACGTCCACAGGCGTGCGCCGCCGAGGGCGGAGCCGAGCACCGATGAGTGCAGCGCGACGATGATCACCAGGCCGCTCCGACGACCCGTGATCACCTCCACGCGTTCGTGGTCGAAACGGGGCAGGGGCAGGGTGTGCGTCATCGCGATCCTCTTCCGGCGGGCCTTGTGGGCTGTGCGCTGCGAACGCCGCCTCTTCGCGGCATCCGTCTTCTATTGCATCACCAGGCGGCGGACTGTTCAACCGTTCGCCAGGCGAGTGAGCAGATCGCTCAGGCGATCCCGATCGCCGTCGACGATGGAGCGCAGGATGCGTCATGAGACCGGATGCTGCGCCGATACCCTCGGGAGATGACGACGGCGCGCTACACCCACGGCCACCACGAATCCGTCCTGCGCTCGCACGAATGGCGCACGGCCGAGAACTCGGCCGCGTACCTCCTGCCGCACCTCGCGCCCGGGCTCTCGCTGCTCGACGTCGGGTCGGGCCCGGGGACGATCACCGTCGACCTCGCGCAGCGACTGGCTCCAGGACGCGTGAAGGGCGTGGACGCCGCGGCCGATGTCGTCGCGAAGGCGGCGGCGCTCGCGGCGCAGCGGGGTGTGGTCGACGTCGAGTTCGCCGTCGGCGACGCATACGCGCTCGACGCGGCGGACGGGGAGTACGACATCGTGCACGCGCACCAGGTGCTGCAGCACCTCGAGCGCCCGGTCGACGCGCTGCGGGAGTTCGGTCGCGTCGCGGGCGCCGACGGCCTCGTCGCGGCGCGCGACGTCGACTACGAGGGCACGATCTGGTATCCGCTCCTTCCGGCGCTCGCCGAATGGCTCGACCTGTACGTGCGCGTGCATCGCAGCTCGTCGGGGGAGCCGTCGGCGGGGCGTCGCCTCAAGGCGTGGGCGCGAGAGGCCGGACTGCGTGACATCGTCTCGAGCGCGAGCGTGTGGGTGTTCGAGTCGCCCGACGACCGCGCCTTCTGGGGCGGCATGTGGGCCGATCGCGTCGTGCAGTCGGCCTTCGCCGACCGTGCGCGGGCCATCGGGGCAGACGACGCGCAGCTCGAGCGGATCTCGGACGGCTGGCGCGAGTGGGCGGAGCGTCCGGATGCGTGGCTGCTCATGCCGCACGGTGAGATCCTGGCGCGCGGAGCCGGTGCCGAGCGCCGATAATCTGGGCTCGTGACTGCTCAGCTGCCCACCCGAAGCCGACTCGTCCACGACTCCCTGCGCGCCGCCGGCATCGCCGGCGACATCGTGGTGCTTCCGGATGCCGCGTCCACCGCTCCGCTCGCGGCCGCCGCCCTCGGGGTCGAGGTCGGCGCGATCGCGAACAGCCTCGTGTTCTGGAGCGACGGCGAGGCGCTGCTCGTCATGACGAGCGGCGCCCACCGCGTCGACACCGCCGCCCTCGCCGAGCGTCTCGGACGCACGTCGATCAAGCGTGCGACCCCCGAGCAGGTGCGCGAGGCGACGGGCCAGGCGATCGGGGGAGTGGCGCCCACGGGGCATCCGTCGCCGCTTACCACCATCGTCGACGAGGATCTCGCCCAGTACCCCGAGATCTGGGCCGCGGGCGGTACGCCGCACACCGTCTTCCCGCTCACGTTCGACGAGCTCGTGCGTCTCACGAACGGGACGGTCGCCAAGGTCGACTGACCCTCCCAGGCCCGCCACACACACGCCGAGATCGCGCAAACGACGTTTTCCGCCGCGGACGAGCGGTGATTCGCGCAATCTCGGCGACGGTGGGGGCGGGGCTCAGCCGGACCGGACGATCTGCGCGCACGCGATGGCCCCGGCCGCCGACCACGCCTGCGGACGGCACGCCGCGGGGTACGGCGTCGGCACCGAGGTCTGCCACGCGGGGTCGCCCGAGTGCAGCTCGGGCACGCGGTAGGCGAACCCCTCCGCCGCGGCGACGAGCCCCCGCACGACGTCGCGCGCGGCATCCGTCAATCCTGCGCGGTGCAGGCTCCACGCGATGATCGCGGTGTCGTGCGTCCACACGCTGCCGCCGTGATACGACAGCGGCCAGTAGCCGGCGGCGCCGGTCGACATGGTGCGGATGCCGAAGCCCGACGACATCGACTCCCCGAGCAGCAGCTCGGCGACCGCGCGCTCCTCCGCGGGGTCGAGGATGCCCGTGCCCACGAGGTGGCCGATGTTGCTCGTGAGGGTGTCGACCGGACGCTTGTCGCGGTCGAGAGCGATCGCCGGATACCGACCCTCGGGCGTCTCGACCCAGTACGACTCGCGGAACCGCGAGCGCAGGGTCGACGCCCACTCGCGCAGGGTCGACGGGGAGAGGCCCCCCTCATCCTCCGCGCCGAACGCCTCGAGAAGGTCGGCACCGGCGATCGCCGCCTCGTACGCGTAACCCTGCACCTCGCACAGGGCGATGGGGCCGCGTGCCAGCGTGCCGTCGCGCCACTGGATGGAGTCGCCCGAGTCCTTCCACCCCTGGTTCGCCAGCCCGCGCCCGGTGCGGTCGATGTAGTCGATGAACCCGTCGCCGTCGCTGTCGCCGTACTCGATGAGCCACCGCAGCGCTCCGAGCAGCGCGGGAACGAGCGCGCGCACCTCGAGCTCGGGCATGCCTGCGCGCCAGGCGTCCGCGAGCAGGCACACCCACAGCGGTGTCGCATCGACGCTGCCGAAGTACAGCGGCGGGAGTGTGACTCCCTCGCTCGGCAGCTCGAGCGCCGACGAGCGCAGCTCGTGCAGGATCTTGCCCGGCTCCTGGGCGGTCGCGATGTCGTCCTCGGTGCCCTGCATCCGCGCGAGCACGCGCAGTGTCGAGGCGGCGATCGCGACGTCGACGGGCAGCGCGAGCCGGGCCGTCCACAGCGAGTCGCGTCCGAAGAGCGTGAAGAACCAGGGTGCGCCGGCCGCGAAGAACTCGTCGTCGGGGTCGTCGGTCGCCGTCAGTCGCAGCGCGTCGAGGTCGCCGATCGCTGTCTCGAGCCACCGGTCGAGGCGCGTGTCACCCGTCGGTCCGTGTCGCCCGCCCGGGGGAGGCCACGCGCCGGCGGCGCCGTGGACGACGGACGCGTCGTCGTGCAGGTCGACGGCGAACGAGACGGATGCGGCGCCGTGCGCCTCGACGGCCACGGGCCACTCCGCCGTGACGGCGCCCGAGACCGCCGTGACCTCGGACCCCGGGGCCGAGAGGATGAACGACCGGCCGCCGTGCGTCACGGTCGCTGCGGCATCCGACAACTCGATCGCCGCCGCCTGTGTGGCCGCGAGACCCGCCTTCACGTCGTGCAGCGGCGCGAAGTCGGGCGCGATCACGAGCGTCAGCGTCGTGCCGATCGGATGCGGCAGCCCCGACTCGATCGTCCACGTCTCGGTCATGCGGCCGGCTTGGACGCGGCGATCGCGCACGAGCCGCAAGCGCGGGTCGGGCATCGGATCGTCGAGCCCGCGCAGCAGACCGCCGAACACGACGCGCGACGGGCCGTCGGGCGAGACCGAGATCCATTCGATGCGCGACCCTCGACAGGTCGCGGTCATCGAGCGGATGTGCCGCACATCGCCGTGGTACACCCCGTCGATCGTCTGGGCCCCGAGGTCGCCTTCGCGTCCCGACCACACCTGCGTCGGCGCGCGCAGTGCGATCACCGCGTCGTCGAGGAGCGGCTGCAGCGCGATCGGGTTCGATCCTGCGGTCATTCCTTGACGGCTCCTTCGCTGACGTTCATGATGCGTCGCTGGAAGATGAAGAACATCACCGCGACGGGGATGGTCATGATCACCGCCGCCGCGAGCTTGAGCGGGAACTGCGATCCCTGGCTGAGCTGCCCCGATGCGAGCGACGCGACGCCCTTCGTCAGGGTGGTCAGTTCGGGCGACTGCGTGGCCACGATGAAGTGGTTCAGCTCGTTCCACGATCCCTGGAACGACAGGATGATGATCGTGATGAGCGCGGGCCGCGCCATCGGCAGCACGACCGACCAGAACACGCGGAACGTGCCGGCGCCGTCGATGCGGGCCTGCTCCTCGACCGAGACGGGTATCGACTCGAAGAAGTTCTTCATGATGAACACGCCGGCGGCGTCGACGAGCAGCGGCAGGATCATCGCCGCATACGTGTCGTAGATGCCGAGCTGGTTGATCACGAGGAACTTCGGGATGAGCAGCACGACCGTCGGCACGGCCATCACCGCCACGACGGCGGCGAACACGACCCCGCGTCCGCGGAAATGCAGTCGGGCGAGCGCGTAGCCGGCCAGCGAGCAGAAGAACACGCGCCCGAGAGTCACGAAGATCGTCACGATCGCGGAGTTCGTGAACCAGATCGGGAAGTCGCTGCGCAGGAACAGCCGCTCGTACGCCGCGAAGGTGATCGTCTGGGGGATGAGCGAGATCGGATCGGCCGCCGCCTCGGGCTCGGTCTTGAAGGACGTCGCCACTTGCACGAGGAACGGATAGATGTAGACGATCGTGATCGCGATCAGCACCGCGTAGAGCACGATCTGCCACACGATGGGTGCGCGCACCCACCGCTGCCGAGTCGGCTTGGTTTCGCGCAGGGGCTCCTCGGTGAGCACCCGGGCTTCGTCGAGGGTCGTGCCGGTCATCGCCTCGCCTCCTTCGGCTGCGATGGCTGGTACTGGCGGGCGCGGCGGTTCGACACCGGCCGGTCACGCAGGACCCAGCGCTGGAAGATGGTGAAGATGACGATGATCGCGAACAGGATGAACGCGATCGCGGCACCGCGACCCCAGTCCTGATCGAGGAACGCCGACGAGTACGAGAGGTACGCCGGAGTCAGGGTCGTCTTGGACGGGCCGCCCTGCGTTCCGGTGTAGATCTGATCGAACACCTGCCAACAGCCGATGAGGCCCAGGGTCAGCACCGTGAACAGAGTCGGTCGCAGCTGGGGGAGCGTCACGCGCCAGAACCGCTGCCACGCGTTGGCGCCGTCGACCATGGCCGCCTCGTGAACCTCGGCGCTGAGGTTCTGCAGCGCCGCGATGAACAGGAGCATGAACGTGCCGCTGGTTGTGAAGACCGCCATGAGGATGAACGCCGTCATCGCGACCGAGGGCCCGGCCATCCAGTCCCACCACGAGATCCCGAGGAAGTCGTTCTCGGTCAGGGCCGCGGGTCCGCTCGTCACGCCGACCGCCCTGAGACCGTTGTGGACGATGCCGGTGGGGTCTTGGAACCAGTTCGGTCCGTTGATGCCGAGCCACGAGAGGACCTCGTTGACGACGCCCGTCGCCGAGAAGAGGAACAGCCACAGCACGGTGATCGCGACGGAGCTCGTCACCGACGGGAAGTAGAACGCGGTGCGGAAGAACCCCCGCCCGCGCAGGATCGCGCGGTTCACGAGCACGGCGAGGAAGAGCGACAGCGCGGTCTGGATCGGCACGACCAGCAGCACGTACCACGCGTTGTTGCGCAACGAGGTGCCGAAGTCGCGCGTCGGGAGGCCGCCGTCGACGGTGATGGCCGCGTAGTTCTCGAGGCCGACGAAGTTGACGTTCGCCGAGAGGGGGCTTCCCCTTCCCGTCCAGTCCGAGAAGCTCACCCACAGCGCCATCAGGACGGGCGCGAGCAGGAAGATCCCCAGGATCAGAATGACGGGAAGAGTGAAGACCCAGCCGGCGAGCGCCTCCCCGCGCCGGATGCCCCGGCCGGGGCCTCCCGCACGAGGAGGCGCTGCGACGGTGGCGGTCATGGGTCAGCCCACGATCGCTTCTGCGTTCTCCTGCACGGTGTCGAGGATCTGCTGCGGATCGCCTGTCTTGAGGCCCTCGAGCTGTGCGTTGAAGTCGGAGATCACCGCGGAGATGCCGTCGTTGGTCGGAACACCTTTCGCGTAGTCGGCCCCCGCGATGAAGGCGGCGAGCTCGGGGTTGTCGGCCGTCCACTGCTCGGCGGCGGACTGCACCGACGGCATCGGGCCGAACGCCTCCGAGAACGCGAGCTGCTGCTCGGCGCTCGTCAGGTACTCGACGAGTTCGAGTGCGGCCTGCTGGTTGGGGCTGTCGGCAGCCATGCCCCAGCAGTTCGTGAACTGCATCGTGCCCTTGCCTGCGGGACCCTCCGGCAGCTCGACGACCTGGTACTGGACGTCCGGGAAGTCGTTGGTCATGGCGCCCTGGATCCAGTTGCCCTCGATCGTCATCGCCGACAGCTGCTTGCCGAACGCCTCGCCGCCCCAGCCGGCGCCGAGGTCGGACGAGTAGGCGAAGCTGCCCGCCTCCATCTGCTCCTTGACGTAGGTGAGGGCTTCGACGTTCTCGGGGCTGTTCGCGACGGCTTCCGTGCCGTCGTCGCTGATGAGCTGTCCGCCCGCCTGCGCCATGAAGGCGCCGACGCGCTGGTACTCGGGACCGAACGCGAGACCCGTGACGCCGTCCGTCGTCAGCGTGGCGGCGACATCGGCCAGCTCATCCCACGTCGTGGGGATGTCGTCGTCCGTCAGACCGGCCGCCTCCCACAGGCTCGTGTTGATGATGAGCTGCAGCGTCGAGAAGTCCTTCGGCGCGCAGTAGAACTCGTCCTCGTAGGTGAAGTTCTGCACGAGCGTCGGGAAGAAGTCGTCCTTGTTCGACAGCAGGTCGCCGTAGGCCTTGAGCGAGCCGTTGCCCGCGTACCCGGCCAGAGCCTCGGTCGCGAGGTAGAACAGGTCGGGCGGCGATCCGGCCGCGAACCCCTGCGAGAGCTGCTGGGGGAGATCGTTCGCGACCTGGACGGTCGCCTCGATCCCCGATTCCTCGGACCATGCGGCGACCGCTTCGGTCACCGCATCCGTCTCGGCGTCGCCCGACGAGCCGATGAGGACCGTGAGCGCCTCGTCCGACGACGTGAGCTCGGAGTCGTCGCCGCCTCCGGCACCGCCGCCGTCATCGAACCCGGAGCCGCACGCCGTGAGCGCGAGGGCGCCGGTGACGAGGAGCGCTCCGGTGCCCAGCATCGCGCGGGTCTTGTGCCGTGTCATGGTCTCTTCTCCTTTGAATGAGGTTCTCGGTGCATGAAGGCAGTTTGATCGTTCAAACGATCTAGCGACTTTGAACGATCAAAATTATCATCGACCCCACGGTAGGAATGAGGTCCTCGTCCTGTCAAGGGCATCGGCGCACCGTAGGATGACAAGTGAAGGATCAGAACCCTGGGGAGCCGCGGATGGCGAAGCCGCCGACCGTCGAGGACGTCGCGACGGCGGCGGGGGTCTCACGCCAGACCGTTTCCAACGTGATCAACACGCCGGAGGTCGTACGCCCGGAGACGCGCGACCGCGTGCGGCGCGTGATCGACGAGCTCGGCTACCGCCCGCACGCGGCGGCGCGCCGCCTGCGCACGCGACGCAGCTCGACGATCGGGATCCACCTCGACCCGTATGCGGGCGGGATCTCCGGCGTCGTCCTCGACCGCTTCGTGCATGCGCTCACCGAGCAGGCGAGCGAGCGCGGCATGCGCATCCAGCTCTACGCGGCACGCACCCCCGACGACGAGATCGCGCGCATGCAGGAGCTCGTCACGGGCGGGGAGATCGACGCGGTCGTGATCACGGGAACCTTCCACGGCGATCCCCGTACTCGGTGGCTGCTCCAGCGGGGCATCCCGTTCGTCTCGTTCGGACGGCCGTGGGGCGCCGACGACGTCGCGGATCCCGCGCATCTGTGGGTCGACGTCGACGGCGCCGCGGGCACGGCGGCCGCGACACGCCATCTGCTCGAGACCGCCGGCCCGCGCATCGCATTCCTGGGTTGGCCGCGCGGTTCGGGAACCGGCGACGACCGCGAGCGCGGCTGGAGCGAGGCGATGACGGCGGCCGGCGCATCCGGCGTGCGCCTCACGAGCGAGGACAGCGTCGCGCAGGCGCGTGCCGCCGCGGCGAGCGCACTCACCTCCGACGGCGACCTCGACGGCATCGTATGCGTGAGCGATTCGCTCGCGATCGGCGCGCATCTCGCCGCCGTGGCGGCGGGGCGCCCAGATCTGCCGGTCACCGGGTTCGACAACACCAACGCGGCCGAGGCCCTTGACATCTCGAGCGTGGAGCAGCTCCCCGAGCAGGTCGCTGCCGGCGCGCTCGAGCTCCTCATGGGTGCGACCGGGAGCGTCGTGGCACCGCGCCGGACGGCCGCGGGCGAGGCCCACGTGCTCGTCGAGCCGCGGCTCATCGTCCGCTGACCCGGACGCGAGCTCGCCCGCGGCGTGCCGACGTCAGTGCCGCGCGGGCACCGGGAAGCGCAGAGTCGCGGCGACCGGTGAGCCGTCGATCGACTCCTCCTTGCGGATCGCGCGCACCTTGCCTCCCGCGCGCAGCACGCGCGTGACGAGCTCGTCGACGACGTCGTAGCCGTCCCCGCCGCCGTCGTTCGAGAGCTCGACGTTGCCGTAGTCGTCGACGCGCCCGTGCACATCGGCGTCGAGGTCGAAGCGCAGCTCGTCGACGGCATCCGCCACCGTCGCCACCGCGACATCGCGCAGTCGCGTGGTCGCGAGCCCCTGCGCGCGGAGGTTGCCGAACCGCTCGCGCCACTCGCGGAGGTCGGCGGCCCGCCGCCGGTCGAGGATCTCGCGCGCGATCTTCTCCACCCGCTCGCGCGTGAGCGAGTCGGGATGCTCGTGCACGACGTCGTCGAGCAGGCAGTCGTGCGTGTTCACGGCACGGTACGCGGAGTCGAGGTCGTCGCTCGCGACCAGGATGAGCGGCACCCCGCGCGGCACGATCTTCACGACCTCGTCCTGCACGACACGGCAGAAGCGCTCGCGCTCGACGCGGTCGCCCGTCGCACCGTGCGCGCGATGCCGGTCGAACGTGCCGTCGGTCGCGGTGCGCTCCAGCATGAGCCGGTGGTCGTCCGGGAGGGCGAGCGGATGCTCCACCAGCCGCCCCTCGTCATCGAGCTCGGCGAGCTTGGCGCCCTGCTGCGTCACCTTCACGACGAAGCCGTGCAGCGGGAACGACACCGCGCGGATGAGGCCCGACACATCGAAGCGGTCGGAGACGACGACGCGGTCGGGGAGGTGGTTCGCGACCCGGAAGGCATGCAGCACACCGGGCGCCGCGAGGAGCACCATCGAGCGCGACTGCCGCGTCCAGAACTCGTCGTCGCCGAGCACCGCCCGCAGGCGGCCGACGACGTCATGGCGGGCGCCGTGCGGCAGGTCCATTCCTTCGAGCTGACGCGCCGCCTGGTCGATCGCGTCGCGCAGCGCTATGCGGATGCGTTCGTGGTCCTGAGGGACCGGAGACGACGCGAGGCTGATCGACACGCTCGCCGCGTCCCGGTGCTCCGTGAGGGAGATGAGCCGTTCTCTGTCCGGAATGTCTACAGGGAGCATGGGGCCACGATAG
>NZ_DASRXZ010000028.1:0-18865 GCF_035687345.1 Microbacterium sp. | reverse complement strand
CCACCGCCGCCGCAGGCGGTGAGACCCAGGGTCAGGACCGCGCCGATTCCGATGAGGAACGACGCTCGGGTGCGCAAAGCCTTCATGACTGCCTCCATTGCCAGTTCGAGCTCTCAAGCGAGTCGGGACGAACGAGATGCTTTCACACAATGCGTACAAACGCAACGCTGTGCGTCCATCAGTACGCAAAGCGTCCGCCTGCACTCTCATTCAGTGAGCCTGAAACTGTTTTCCGCCACGCAGAAGCGCCGCCCCGCCGGTGACGGAAGCGGCGTTCTGCGGTCGGGGAGGGGCGTCAGGCGGTCGCTGTGCGCAGGCCGTAGACCGACTCGTGCCACGGGATGAAGAAGCGCTTGAGCTCATTCACGATGAGGTACAGCACGAGCCCCAGGATCGACAGCCAGATGATGAGCGCGAACGTCATCGCGGCATCGAGCGCGTTCATGGCCGAGACGACCATGTTTCCGAGTCCGTTGTTGCCGCCGAGGTATTCGCCCACGATCGCGCC
The DNA here is from genome assembly GCF_035687345.1 of Microbacterium sp. Taxonomy (GTDB): domain Bacteria; phylum Actinomycetota; class Actinomycetes; order Actinomycetales; family Microbacteriaceae; genus Microbacterium. Next base: position 18,357 of record NZ_DASRXZ010000028.1, on the reverse strand, counting down.
GATCGTCGCGAGCACGATGCCGACCTCCATGCCCGCGAACAGGTAGGGCTGGAGGCTGCGCATGTCGAGCTGCACGAACCGCTGCCAGGTCGTCGCGTTGAGGCTCTGCATCACCTCGCGGTGTCCTTGCTCGACCGAGCGGACCCCGAGCAGCACGTTCAGCATGATCGGGAAGAACGCGAGCAGCGCCGACAGGACGATCTTGGACGTGAGCCCGAATCCGAACCAGATGACGAACAGCGGCACGAAGGCCACCTTCGGGGCCACCTGCGCGATGACGATGAGCGGCCGCAGGCTCACCTCGAGCCACGGCAGCTTGCCGAGGACGACACCGACCACGAGGCCGACGACGACCGCGATGAGGAAGCCGATCAGGATCTCGCTCACCGTCACACCCGTCGCCGCCCAGATGCGCGGGTCGTTCAGGAGCGAGACGAACGCCGCCCACACGTCGCCCGGCGGCGGGAAGATGAACGGGTTCACGTTGAGGGCCGTGACGATGACCTGCCACGCGACGATGATCAGGACGACCAGCGAGGGCGTGACGATCCACGGCAGGAGCTTCATCATTCGCGCGCGGGACATGCTCAGTCCTCCTCGTCGATGTCGTGGCGGAGTTTGCGCACGATGTCGTTGAACTCGGGCGTCGTCTGCAGATCGACGGAACGCGGCTTGGCGAAGTCGGCCGGCAGGATCTGACGGATGCGGCCGGGCCGCGGTGTCATGTGCACGATGCGGTCCGCGAGGAACACCGCCTCGGGGATGTCGTGCGTGACGAACACGACCGTCGAGGTCGTCTCGAGCACGATGCGCTGAAGCTCGAGGTTCATGCGCTCGCGCGTGAGCGCGTCGAGCGCGCCGAACGGCTCGTCCATGAGCAGCAGCTCGGGCTCGGTCGACAGCGCGCGGGCGATCGCCGCGCGCTGGCGCATGCCGCCCGACAGTTCACGCGGATAGGACTTCTCGAATCCGCCGAGGCCCACGAGCTCCGCGAGCTCGGTCGCGCGCCGGCGGCGCTCCTTCTTGCCGACGCCCCGCAGCTTCATCGGAAGCGCGATGTTGTCGAGCACCGAGAACCACGGGAACAGGTTGCTCTCCTGGAAGACGAAGCCCAGCTTCGTGATCGCGTTCGAGTCCACCTGACCGTTGCCGCGCCACAGCGGGCGGCCGTCGACCTCGATCGACCCGGCCGTCGGGGCGAGAAGGCCGCCGATCATGCGGAGGAGCGTGGTCTTGCCGCATCCGGATCGTCCGATCAGAGCGACGAACTCGCCGCGCTGGATCGTCAGGTCGATGCCGGAGACGGCGTGGGTGACGCCGGACCGGGTGTGGAAGTCGCGGCCGATTCCCTCGATCCGCAGGCGCGGGACCTCGGTGCTCGCCGTCACGGGCGTCACCTCCTGCACCAGTGCCTCATTGCTCATGCTTCACTGCCTTGCCTCGTTGGGAGAGGCGGCCCGTCGGCGTGGCGCGTCGGGGCCGCCTCCTCTGCCTTTCGCCCGTCAGGGCAGGTAGTCGTTCGTGATCCAGTCGGTCGGGTCCTGCCCGCCCTCGACCAGTCCCGACTTCTCGTAGATCTCGTAGGCCTCGACCCAGCCGTCCAGGTCGTTCTCGAGGAGGCCCAGTTCGCCGTCGGGGTCGACCCAGGTCTGCGTCGTGTAGACCTCGAGGGCCTGCGTCGCGATCGAGTCGTCCTCGAGCGCGGGGAACTCGAAGTCACCGCTGTCGCGGAGGGTCTGCAGCACGTTCGCGAAGTCGTTCTCGGCATCGTCGATGACGGCCTGCGTCGCCTCCTTGATCGCGGCGAGGAAGCGCTCGATCTGGTCGAGCTTCTCGGGGTCTTCGAGATTGGACTGCGTCGTGATCCACGTCTGGATGTCCGGAGCGTCAGCCAGACCGGCATCCGTGATCACGGCGTCCTCGTTCTGCGCGCCGAGCGCGATCGAGGTGTCGAGGCTCACGATGTAGCCGGCGAGCTGGCCCTGCTTCACGAGCTCGTACGTGGCGCCCGTAACCGGCACCGCCTGGCGCGTGACCTCCTCGCGCGGCACGTCGCCGGCGTCGAGCGCGAGGTTCAGCATCTTCTCGCTCGTGCCGCCGATCGAGCCCATGCCGATCGTCTCGCCCACCATGTCGTCGACGTTCTCGACGGGCTTGTCCTCGGTCGAGACCACGCGGAGGTTGGACTTGTGCGCCATCGTTCCGATGGACACGATCGGCTGCCCCTGCTCCATGCCGGGGAAGACGTCGACCGTGCTCGCGCGAGTGATCGGGGTCGCGCCGCCGAGCAGCGTCTGGATCGCCGCCGCGGTGCCCTGCACCGGCTGCAGCTGCACGTCGAGGCCGTGCTTCTCGAAGTAGCCGCCGGCGTACGCGTACATCTCGGGGGTGAAGGTGAACGACTCGAGCGGCAGGAAGGTGACGACCACCATCTTCTGCAGCTTCTCGCCGCCGCCCTCCGCATCGCCGCCGGAGCCCGGCGTGGCGGTGTTGCCGGCGCACGCCGTGAGGGCGAGGGCGCCGGCGGCGATCAGCGACGCCGCGGCACGGAGCATTCCACGTGCCTTGCGTGGCCGATCGACCCGGGGGGAGATCGATGAACTCATGTCTGACTCCTGTGTCTGAACCATGTGACCGCGGCTTCGCGGACGGTGTTCCAGGGTGTTCGAGATGCGGATCCCTATCAACGTAGGGTTCCATTCTTCGAAAACCCTTTATCGTGAGAGAACCGTCACGATCCCGCGGTCCCCGTCGACCCGCACGAGGTCGCCCGTGCGGATCGTCGAGACCGGATCGGGCGCCGCACCCACCACCGTCGGTATGCGCGTGACGATCGCGCCGAGCGCCGCCTTCGTGGTCATGACGTTGAACACGAAGGCGGCGGGCGCGGTGCCGAGCAGCCGCGTGCTCTGGAAGAACCCCGACCACCCCGACGAGCCCTTCGCACCCGGGAACACGAGCACCTTCCCCGTGAAGCACACCCCGAACAGCTCGTGCCGAGGCTCGATCACGGTGCCCGTCGCGACGTCGATGCCGCCGAAGCCCGAGATCGTCTCGGACGTGACGAGTGCCTCGGCCTCGACGACGCCGGGCACGATGCCCCTGCCGTGGAATTCGAGCGTTCCCGTCATGCTGCGAGCTCTCCGCGCCATTTCCCCGTGAGTGCGGCCGAGACGCACTCCTCGAGCGTCCCGAACCACGCCTCGATGCCGAGGATCGCCGGAAGGTAGTGCGCCTGCTTCGCCGAGTCGGTCGCGAACACCCGCACGCCGTCGGGGGCCGCTTTCGACATCGCGGGGCACGAGTCGGTGAGGAGCTTTCCGCCCGCGCGCTCGATCGCCTCCGTGTAGCCGTTGCGGTCGGCCATGATGCGCAGCGCGCGCGGCGTCATGACCCACAGCTCCGTCCCGTCGCGCAGGCGCTTGCCGTCGAGCAGCCGCGCGATCTCGGCGATCTGGTCGAGCGACGCGTGCGGGCACCCGAGCAGGATGAAGTCCACGTCGTCCGAGTCGCCCTGCGAGTTGAGGGTCTCGTAGACGGCTCTGCGCTCGGCGGGGCCGTAGGTCGCGGCATCCGGGATCGCCCGTCCGCCGAAGGCGGCCTCGAGGCTCGGCGCCTCGGGCGTGATGCCCGGGATGTGGTAGATCTCCACGCCACCCGACGTCGCGGTCGCCGCGCCGAAGTGCTTGAGGTTCGCGAGGTCGGGCTGCGCGAGCGCTCCGATCACCGCGGGCCTCTCCTCTTCGACCTGCCCGCCCACGAAGTAGCCGAACATGCCCCAGTCCTGGAACGACTCGACGGGAACGTCGGCGCGCACGAGACGGTTCGCGAAGCGGTTCTCGGGCACGTGGTTGCCCCAGTACGGGATCTTGCCCGTGAGGCCCGCGGCACCCGTCGACGCGGCGCCCTCGCAGTTCGTGCGGGCGCCCAGCACCGAGTTGCAGTAGACCACCGCCGACGACTCCATCCACGCGCAGTGCTCGTTGCGCACGGGAAGGTTCCCCACCTGGTACGGCGTGCAGGTCGCGAGGATGTTCACACCTCGCTCGCTGAAGTACGACTCCGCGCTCCCCTGCAGCTCGATGTTCGAGACCGAGTACTTCGAGAGGCCCGCGGCGTCGTCCGAGAAGCCGTGCTGCAGCTGGCACGTCGGCACGCGCATCCGCGGCACGTCGATGTCGTCGTCGCAGTCGAGGTTGATGACCGCGAAGGCCTTGGCCCACCCGCCTTCTTCGACGAGCTTCGCCTTCGCGGGCGAGGGCTGGGTCATGGTGCCGGCGACGTTGCGCGTATCGCACAGTCGCTCGGCGCCGAGGGCTTCGCCGTAGCGGATGAGCAGGTCCATCGCGGCGGCGACGGCATCGCCCTCCGCGCCGTCGCGCATGCGCTTCTCCTCGTCGGTGAGGTGCATGTCTCCTCCCGGGACTCCGGTGTCTTGCGGCAGAAAGCGAAGCGGGGCGACCGGTGTTCCGGTCGCCCCGCCTGCTCGGTCAGTGGTCGGTCGCGGGAAGGACCACGTGATCGAGCGTGTACGGCGTCGGCTCGAGGGCGGACGCCATGATCGCCTCCATGACGGGCAGCGGCACGAGGCAGTCCGCGCACGCGCCATCGGTGGCGTCGATCGTGACGACGATGCGGTCGCCTTCACTCGGCTCCCACCGCAGCAGGTAGCCGTCGGCGCCCATCATGTCGCGGAACTCCTTGAGTGCCGCGTCGACGTCGATGACCGCGGTCTCATCGGTCATGAGCGTGCTCCGATCCTGCTGATCGAGTAGGGGTGCAGCCGCGGCGGGTTGAGCGTGAAGATCTCGACCACCGACGAGACGCCGGCGTTGTTCGCTCCCGCCACGATGATCTGGATCGACGTCGGCGCGCTCATCAGGGGGACGACGTCGGGGTTGTCGCCGCCCGAGGTCGTGTCGGGCATCGAGTCGGGGTGGTCGGCCGACAGGCGCCACCGCGACTTGCGCGAGATCGCGTCCTTGCCCACCGCCGCGAGGTCGGCGCGGCTGCGCACGACGCGCGAGAACACCGCCTGGCGGACGTCCTCCTTGCTCCAGCCGGCGTCGGCGAACACGGCCGCATGCTCGGGCACGAGCACGAGCAGCGCACTCGTGTACTCGTGGATGAGCGCGCCGGTGCGACGGATGCTGTCGGCGAAGTCCTCCGCGAGCTGCTCGGGCTCCATCGTGTGACGGGCCTCGATGTGCATGACCGAGCGGATGACGTAGGCGGTGACGGTGCTGTCGGATGCCTCGAACCCGTTGTCGACGTGGAACGGCGCCCACGGGCTCTGCTCCTCGTTCTCGCCGATGCACGCCGAGTACTTCGCGGGCGTGCCCTGCGTGGCCTGGTCGAGCTTGTGCGGGTGGAGCCCGAAGACGTTGATGCAGGCGAGGCGGATCGCCCGGCCGATCGTCGCGTTGGCGCGGAAGCCCGACCCGTAGATGTTGCCCTGGCTGTTCAGGCCGATCTCGTCGCGGATCGGGCCGTTCACCACGAGGAACGGCGCCGTCCCGGTCGTGGACTGCCAGATGCCGCGCGCGGGGTGCGGCTCCTTCGCGATCGACTCCCACGCGGCGATGACGACGGGGACGTACTCGGGGCGGCATCCGGCCAATGCCGCGTTGATGAGCGCGAGGCGCACCGTGAGGCTGCGGTTCAGGTGCGGGATGTGGAAGAGCACTTCGTCGGGCTCGCGGTCGGTCGCCGCGAGGAACTCCGCGAGATACGACTCGGTCACCGGCACGACGGGAAGGCCGTCGGTCCACTCCTGGGCCGCGTAGTACTCCAGCGCCTCGTGGATGCGCTCCACGTCGACCTGGGGCGCGCTCTCGATGGTCATGCTCATGTCATTCCTCCACACCGAGGATGCGAACGACCTCGGGAATCGCCGCGAGCGCACGCTCGCGGATCTCGTCGGCACTCAGGCTCGCCACGGGGTGCTTCACCGCGAAGAAGTCGAAGCCGGGGAACCCCTGCACCTTGGCCATCGCGCGGCCCGACGCGAAGAACGAGTCCGACGTGATGCTCACGGTCGGAACGCCCGCGCGCTCGAGCAGGATGCCGTCGGCGACGGTCGCGGCGCTGCACGACCCGCAGTCGCCCACGGCGGTCACGACGACGTCGACCTCCTCGGCGATCTGCGCGATCAGGTCGTCGGCGGCCGGCGTGCCGAAGTAGTCCTTCGTGTACAGGCGCGTCTCACCGGCGCCGTAACTGCGCTGCAGCTCCTCGCCGATCTCGCGAAGCAGGTTGGTCGCGTTCGGCTTGGTGTTGTCGAGCAACCCGATCGTGAGGCCTCGCAGGCTCGCCGGACGCGGCGAGAGCGTCGAGTCGGCGTCGCGCTCGTCCATTCCCGTCGGGTCGAGCAGGAGTTCTTGAACCATTCGAATACCCTTCATCGCGGTTCCCGTGGTGGCGCGATCAATCTGCCACGGGCCCGGCGGACGGATGCATCCGGATTTCACCATGCGAAAAAATCCGTTCCCGCCGCGCTCACTCCGCGAGAAGATCCGGGAGGCTGGAACGACACCGGCCGCAGTCCGCACTGGCCGCCCGCGAAGGAGCGAATGCATGACGGTTCCGCACTACAGCGACCTCTGGCGGGGGATCGCGAAGGCCGCACCCGACCGGCCCGCGATCGTCACGCGCGACCGCCGACTCACGTGGGCGGAGTTCGCCCGTGAGTCCGGGGCGTTCGCGCGTCACCTCACCGAGGTGTCGGGGCTGCGCCCGCACGACGCGGTCGCCCTGCTGCTGTACAACCGTCCCGAGCACCTCACCGTAATGTGGGGCTGCCTCGCGATCGGCGTCGCGCCGGTCGCGATCAACTACCGGTACCGGGCGTCCGAGGTGCGAGCGCTCCTCATCGACTCGGATGCGCGCGTGCTCGTCGTGCCGACCTCGCTCGGTGCGATCGGGGTCGAGGCCGCGGAGGGCCTCGACATCGAGGTCGTCACGGTCGACGACGGCGGCGAGGAAATGCCGGGTGCGACGCGCTACGCCGACATCGTCGCGGCGGGCGGCGAGCTCCCCGAGCGGGCGCCCCGGGGCGCCGACCTGCGCCTGTACACGGGCGGCACGACCGGCGCCCCGAAGGCCGTCGTGTGGGATCTCGACACGCTGCTCGCCGCACGCCGCCAGTCGACGTGGGGCATCATCGGCGTCACGCCGCCCGAGAGCCTCGACGAGGCGGTGGCGATCGCGGTCGACCCGGAGACCCCTCGGGTGACCACGCTCCCGCTGAGCCCGCTCCTGCACGGCACGGCGCAGTCCACCACGATGGGCACGCTCGCCCTCGGCGGCACGATCGCGCTTCTCCCCCAGGCGAGCCTCGACATCGAGGCCGCCTACCGCCTCGCGATGGACGTGAAGGCGACGCGACTCATCGTCGCGGGCGACGCCGTCGCACTGCCCCTCGTCGAGGTCGCCGAGCGCGAGGCGGGGCTCCCTCACGTCGACTCGATCCTCAGCTCGGGCATGAGGTTCAGCGACGACGTCAAGCGCAGGCTGCACAGGCTCGGCGACCTGCAGATCGTCGATCTGCTCGCCTCGAGCGAGGGCGGACCGTTCGCCTTCGGCATCACGAAGCATGCCGACGACCTCCCCGCCCGCTTCGTGCTCACGCCCGACGCGGTGCTGCTCGACGAGGACTTCAAGGAGATCACCGTCGAGCCCGGCGCCCTCGGACTGCTCGCGTACCGGGGAATCCTCCCGCGCGGCTACTACCGCGACCCCGAGAAGACAGCGAAGACGTTCCGTGAGATCCGCGGCCACCGCTACGTCATCCCGGGCGACTGGGCCCGCGCGCGCGGCGACGGCACGATCGAGCTGCTCGGCCGCCTCGCGGCGGTGGTCAACACGGGCGGCGAGAAGGTGTTCCCCGCCGAGGTCGAGGAGGTGCTGCTGGCGCATCCGGATGTGGACGACGCCGTCGTGTTCGGCCTGCCCGACCGTCGTTTCGGCGAAGTGGTGTCGGCGATGATCGCACCCGCCTCGGGCGCCGAGATCGACGTGCCCGCGCTGCTCGCGTTCGTCGACGAGCGCCTCGCCGGGTACAAGAAGCCGCGGCACGTGTTCGTGCGCCCGAGTCTCGAGCGCTCCCCCACCGGCAAGGTGGTGCTCGAGAAGGTGAAGGCGGATGCCACGGCCGAGCTCGAACGCCGCGCGAGGCTCGCCGCGGCCGGCTGAGGATTCTCGCGGAACGAGGGCTTCTCGCGGAACGAGGGCTTCTGGGGCCCGGATCCCCTCGCCTCGCGACATCCCCTCGCCTTGCGACGGCCTCCGCGGCGGCAACCGCTCAGTCGAGGTGCCGGATCCGCTCCCACAGCTCGTCCCACGGCGCCTCGGGCCCCGTGCACACCGTGAGCGGTGCGCCTTCCTCCTCGTTGTCGACCCCGACCCCGTTGTCGAGCGTGCCGACGACGTCGCAGCGCTCGAAGATGCGGTCCATCCACCGCCCCTGCCAGCCGACGACGAGGACCGTCTCGACGTCGTCCGGGGGCGGTCCGAGGTCGCCGAGCGCGTTGTGCCCGCTGTAGACGGGCGGCAGGTCGACGCCGAAGCGGTCCAGCGCGCCGGCCTCTCCGTAGTTGGACGTGATGATCGCGTCGACGGATGCCGCGGCATCCGTCACCTGTTCGGTGTACCGCTCCCAGCCCACCTGATCCGCGACGGCCGAGTTGATCGACGCCACCCCGACCTCTCCCGCGACGCGCACGGGCAGGACGGGCAGCGCCGCGACGGCGCACGTGAGCGCGTTCACCGCGAGCAGCGCGAAGACGAGAATGCGCCGCGCGCGGGTGCGACACCACTCCGCGACGAGCACCGACCCGATCGCGGTCAGCACCGCGAGCACTCCGGCGGTGTAGTAGAACTGCGCTCCGGCGACGAAGACGAACACGACCACGACGACGAAGGTCACGACGAGGAACCGCAGGCGTCGCCACGCCGGCTGGCGGAAGACGCCGATGAGGGCCGTCACCCAGAAGACCGCCAGCACGGGGCCGACGAGCAGGATGAGCATCGGCCACATGAGGATGCGCACCTCGTCGGCGTTGTTCTCGCTCAGGGCCGCGCCCATCGCGAGCTGCGGCCACCCGTGCGTGATCTGGTAGACGGCGTTGGGCACGGCGAGCAGCCCCGCAAGGGCGACGCCACCCCACAGCCAGGCCGACGCGAACCAGCGCCGCGGGCCGAAGATCGCGAGGCCCGCGGCGATCCCCACCATGAGGATCACGATGAGCAGCTTGTTGAACGTGCTCGCGCCGACGACCGCGCCGGCCGCGAGCCACCACCGTCCGTCGTCGCGCAGCACCGCGCGGATCGCGAACAGCAGGGCCGCAGGCCACACCACGAGGTCGAGACTCGCGGTCAGCAGCAGGTGACCGAACATGAGCGTGAGCGTCGCGCCCGCCATGCCCCACGCCGTCAGCGCCTGCGCGAGGCGCCCGCCGCCGACTTCACGCGCGACGAGCGCGAGAAGAAGGACGGATGCCACGGCGAACAGCAACGGGAACACGCGCAGCGCGGTCACCGAGTCGCCGAACAGCGCGATCGACACGCGGGCGATGAGCGGCGTCAGCGGCGGCTGGTCGGTGTAGCCCCACGCCGGTTCGAGCATGCGGAAGTACAGCTCGTCGCGGTGGTAGCCGTATTGCGACGACGTGAGCGCGAGCACGACGGCGAGCGCCACCATCGCCGCGACGACGGGGGCTGTGGCGAGGCGCGGCCGCGCCACGGTTCGCGGTTCGTCGAGGGCGGTCACGACGCCACGCTATCGAGACGCGCGGACGCTCTCATCCGCGAGCTGCGGATGCGGCATCCGTGTCAGCCCGCGGCGTCGACGTAGCCCGCTTCGCGCAGCGCGCGCGAGATGCCGTTCGCGGTGATGCGCACGAGGTGCACCATGTTCTTGCCGTCGACGTCGGCCTCGGTGAGGGCGAGCGACACGGCGGCGACGACGTGCCCCTCGGTGCCCCACACCGGTGCGGCGACGCCGATGTGGATGAGGTCGACCTGCCGATCGCTCACCGCGAAGCCCTGGCGGCGGATGTCGTCCAGCGCCTTCTCGAGGTCTTCGCGGCGGGTGTAGGTGTTCGTCGTGAAGGCCTCGAGCGGGCCGCTCAGCACCTCTTCGCGGATGTCGTCGGGCGCGTGCGCGAGCAGCACCTGCCCGATCGCGGTCGCGTGCAGCGGGTACCGCCCGCCCACGAGCGGCCGCCTCACGCGCCGCCGCGGGCTCTGGAACCGGTCGATCGACACGAGCTCGGTGCCCTCGCGGATCGCGAGGTGCGATGCGTATCCGGTGGTCTCGTAGAGGTCCTGCATGAAGGGTCGCGCGAGGCGCTGCAGCCCCACCGACCGCGGCGCGAGCGATGCGACCTCCCACAGCCGCAGGCCGATGCGGTAGCGGCTCTCGCCGTCGCGTTCGAGGGCACCCCACTCGGCGAGGCGCTGCACGATCCGGTAGCACGTCGCGATGGGGAGGCCCGTGCGGCGGCTGATGTCGGAGAGCGACTGGCGCACCCGGCCGCCCTGGAACGTGCCGAGGATCAGGAACGCGCGGTCGATGACCGACTTGGGCAGCTCGGATGCCGCATCCGCGGTCTCTTCGCCCTCGGGAGCATCATCGTCGATTCGCTCGGCCACCCGACGATTATCGCCCAGCGGAAAGGGTGGGTGGCGCGTGCGGATGGCCGAGCGAACGTGACCGATGCTCCCCGGGGCCGGAGCGTCAGGCGACGGCGAGGATGCCGAGTGCGAGCACGAGGGCACCGGCGAGCGCGAGGCCGAGCTCGGTCAGGACGAGGTGCGTCTTGCCGAACTTCACCGCGAGCATGTTGGTGAGCGAGTGCGCCGGGATCGTGGCGAGCACGAGCCACGGCTGCGCGAACAGCAGCAGCGTGAAGCCGAGGTGCAGTGCTGTCGCGCTCAGGCGCTCGAGCAGCGACCACAGCGGGTTCTGCGTCTTGAGCATGCCCTGCGACTCGAGGAGCTCCCGCGCCTCGATGGACTTCGGGTCGTCCTTGGTCATGAGCCCGGCGATCGCGAGGACGTTCACGGCGATGATGACGACTTCGATGGTCGCCCAGCCGTAGCCGAACCACGCCGCCTCCTGCACCGCGTGGACGGTCAGCAGCACGAGGATGACCCGCACGATCTCCTCCGCGGGCCCCGAGAACCAGCCGACGAGACGCGCCGTCGCGTCCTGGCTCAGACGACGGCTCGCGATCAGTGCGACCGGCTGCCGCAGCACGAGGGCGGCGAGCCATCCGCCGGCGCCGATGAGCATCGGCCACAGCAGGGGTGCGCCGGTGACGGCGAGCATCACCGCGAGCGCGGCGATCGGCGCGGGCACGAGGGCGAGCGCCGTGAGACGGATGCGGGCTGCCTGCTGCTGCGGAGCGAGGACGGCGGTCATTCGGGATCTCCTGTCTTTCGGTCGACCGGGATCGTCACGGTCGAGATCAAGCGGGGTGTTCGGTCGGGTGTCAGGTCGTTGTCGGCGCGCGCGGCGATCGCCGCCCGGATCTCCGTCAGCAGGTCTCGGAGCTCGTCGTCGGTGAGGTGGAGCACGACCTCGCGATAGCCGACGCCGTCCTTCGCGAGGTCCACGGTCGGCCGCTGCAGGTACCGGCCGAACTCGTCGAGCAGACCGCCGATGTACGTCGCGAAGTATCGGAAGTGGTCTTCGGGGGTGGCCTGCTCGAACGCCTCCTGCGAGAGGATCGCCTGCGAGCCGATCGCGTACGTGCGCTCGGCGGTGCCCCGAACCTTCCGCTCCGAGACGACGGCGATGATCCCCGCGTCCAGGAGAAGCCCGAGGTGGCGGTACAGCGTGGCCTGCGGGATGTCGCTCACCCGTTCGGCGAGCTCCTTCGTCGTGAGCTGCACGCCCGCCAGCGCCCGCACGATCGCGAGACGCTGCGGATGCAGCAGCACGTCGGCTGCGCGCTCATTTGTTCCCATAGTTTGGAATGTTATCAGATTCGATAATCAAACGCGAGCACGCGCGACTGACCGCCATGTGTCCCACTGTCCAGTCAAGCGCCTGGTGTACGCCGGGGTCCCGGGGCATGCTCGAACCATGAGCACACCGGACTGGGTCACGCATCCCGAGCTCGTCGCATGGGTGGAGAAGATGGCCGAACTCTGCACGCCTGCCGACATCCACTGGTGCGACGGGTCGGAGGAGGAGTACGACCGCCTCTGCGAGGAGCTCGTCGAGGCCGGGACGTTCATCCGGCTCAATCCTGAGAAGCGCCCGCGCAGCTTCCTCGCGCGCAGCGACGAGAGCGATGTCGCGCGCGTGGAGGAGCGCACGTTCATCTGCGCACGCAGCGAGGACGACGCCGGGCCCACCAACAACTGGATGGAGCCGAAGAAGATGAAGGGGATCCTCCGCGACCTCTTCAGCGGGTCGATGGCGGGCCGCACGATGTACGTGGTCCCGTTCAGCATGGGCCCGATCGGCTCACCCATCGCGCAGCTCGGCGTGCAGATCACGGACTCGCCGTACGTGGTCGTGAGCATGAAGATCATGACCCGCATGGGTCGCGCCGCCGCCGAAGCGCTCGGGACCGAAGGCGAGTTCGTGCCGTGCATGCACACAGTCGGCGCCCCGTTGAAAGAGGGTGAAGCGGATGTCCCGTGGCCCTGCAATCCTGACGAGAAGTACATCGCGCATTTCCCCGAGACGCGCGAGATCTGGTCGTACGGGTCGGGCTACGGCGGCAACGCGCTGCTCGGCAAGAAGTGCCTCGCCCTGCGCATCGCGTCGACGATGGCCCGCGATGACGGGTGGCTCGCCGAGCACATGCTCATCCTGGGCGTGACCGATCCCGAGGGCGAGAAGACGTATGTCGCGGCCGCCTTCCCGAGCGCGTGCGGCAAGACGAACTTCGCGATGCTCGTCCCTCCGAAAGCGATCGCCGAGAAGGGGTGGAAGGTCACGACGGTCGGCGACGACATCGCCTGGATCAAGCCGCGCGAGGACGGAACGCTCGTCGCGATCAACCCCGAGGCGGGATACTTCGGCGTGGCTCCCGGCACGTCGTACTCGACGAACCCGAACGCGATGGAGTCGATGCGCTCCGACACGATCTTCACGAACGTCGCCCTCACCGACGACGGCGACGTCTGGTGGGAGGGCATGGACGGCCCGCCGCCCGCCCACGCGATCGACTGGCAGGGGAACGACTGGACACCCGAGTCGGGCACGAAGGCGGCGCATCCGAACTCTCGCTTCACCTCACCCGCGGCACTGAACCCGGCGCTCGACGAAGCGTGGGACGACCCGCAGGGCGTGCCGTTGCGCGCGTTCATCTTCGGTGGTCGCCGCGCCGGCACGATCCCGCTCGTGGTGCAGAGCTTCAACTGGGCGTTCGGCGTGTACATGGCCGCCACGATGGGCTCCGAGACGACCGCGGCCGCGTTCGGCAAGCAGGGAGTGGTGCGCCGCGACCCGTTCGCGATGCTGCCGTTCGCCGGCTATCACATGGGCGACTACATCAACCATTGGCTCGCGCTGGGGCGGAAGGTGCGCAACGCACCGCGCATCTTCGAGGTGAACTGGTTCCGCCGCGACGCCGACGGCGACTTCCTGTGGCCCGGGTTCGGCGAGAACATGCGCATCCTGCAGTGGATCGTCGCGCGCTCGCGCGGCAAGGCGATGGCGATCGAGAGCCCCCTCGGGTGGATGCCCCGTTACGAGGACATCGACTGGGACGGCCTCGACTTCTCGGAGGAGGACTTCTTCGCGTGCATGGCGATCAACCGCCGCGACTGGACCGCCGAGCTGCTCGACGTCGAAGAGCTCTTCATGAAGCTCTACACGCGTCTGCCGAAGGAGATGGAGATGATCCGCTCCCTCACGACGAGCGCGCTGTGGCGCTCGCCGAAGCAGTGGGAGATGAACTACGACCCGACGTGACCCGCAGCCGCCCGGCGGTCAATCCTCGAGCGGGATGCTCCGGTCGGGGATGTGCGCCGACGTGCCGGCGTCGTCCAGCACCAGGGCGAGCGCGCGACGCGTCGCCGCGAGCAACTCGTCGCCGACGATCGACCGCACGCGCTCCTCGAACTGAGCCCGTGCGCGCCTCGCGGCGTCGATGACCTCGCGTCCGGCATCCGTCAGCCCGACGATCCGCGCGCGACGATCGTCGGGCGACACGCGTCGCGACACCAGGCCGAGCCGCTCGAGCTCGGCGACGTGCTTCGACGCGCCCTGCTGGGTGATGCGCAGGTCGACGGCCAGCGCCGTGATCGTCTGGTCCCCCGCGAGCAGCCGCTGGAACACGTACCCGTGCGCGCGCGTCACCTCGTATCCCCGGGCGCGCACCGCCTCGACGACGGCCCGCTCGACGAGCGACCCGGCGAGCGACAGGAGGGTGGCGGTGTCGAGGTCGTCTGCAGAGACGGGGGCGTCCGTCGACGTCATGTTCCTAGATTACACAACTATGGTTGTGCAATACTGACGACATGACCACAGAGCGGATGCTGCAACAGCGCACCGACGTCGAAGAGGTCGTGCGCCGCTACTACCGGATCGTGTCGGACCTGTCCTCCACCGAGGAGGACCTGCGCTCCGTGCTCGCGCCCGACGTCGTGATCGTCGAACACCCGAACGCCCTCGTCCCCACCGGTGCGACGCGCGACCTCGCGCAGACGATCGAGGGATTCGGCCGGGGCAAAGCGCTGCTGCGCGAGCAGGAGTTCGCGGTGCACGACGTCCTCGTCGACGGCGAGCGCGCGGCGGCTCGGGCGACGTGGCGGGGGGTGATCGGGGCATCCGCCGGCCCGTTCCGCGAAGGCCAGGAGCTCATCGCCCACGTCGCAGCGATGCTCACCGTGCACGACGGCGCGATCGTGCGCCACGAGACGTACGACTGCTACGCGCCGTTCACCTCTGCCCCGGCGTGAAGGGCGACGGCCTCACCAGCCTGACCATCCCGCGCGACGCTGGTCGGTCGGCTCGTTGAACTGATCGTTCGGACGGTCACCGGGCTCGTCGGCGCGGGATCGCCGGGTCTCGTACGTCTCGCGCTCGGGGCGGAACCACCGGGCGATCCTCTGCCGGATCGAAGCCTTCTCGGCCATCGCGACTCCCGTCGTGTGTTCCCCGAAACCTACGGGCAGGCGGGCCCCGCCCACAACGTCGACGGCGTGTCCCCGGTACGTGCGACGATCCGCACAGGCGGATCGGCAGGAGGAGACGGATGCGGGGCGAGGCGACCGTGCTGCACGCCGACCTCGACGCGTTCTACGCCTCGGTCGAGCAACGCGATGCGCCGGAATTGCGCGGGCGGCCCGTCATCGTCGGCGGCGGTGTGGTGCTCGCCGCGAGTTACGAGGCGAAGCGGCGCGGCGTGCGCACCGCGATGGGCGGACGACAAGCGCTGGAGCTGTGTCCGGATGCGGTCGTCGTCCCACCTCGCATGGAGGCGTACTCCGCCGCCAGCAAGGCCGTGTACGAGATCTTCCGCGACACGACTCCGCTCGTCGAAGGGCTGTCGATCGACGAGGCGTTCCTCGAGGTCGGCGGACTGCGACGGATCGCCGGAACGCCCGAGCAGATCGCCGTGGGCCTGCGCCGGCGGGTGCGCGCGGAAGTGGGCCTCCCGATCTCGGTCGGGATCGCGCGGACCAAGTTCCTCGCGAAGGTCGCGAGCGCCGTGAGCAAGCCGGACGGCCCGCTCGTGGTCGAGCCCGAGCATGAGGAGGCGTTCCTGCTGCCGCTTCCGGTGGAGCGGCTGTGGGGCGTGGGTGCGGTCACCGCCGACAAGCTGCACCGCCTCGGCATCCGCACCGTCGGTCAGCTCGCGGAGCTCGAGGCCGCGACTGCCGAGCGCCTCTTGGGGAAGGCTGCCGGCGCGCACCTCCACGCGCTCGCCCGCCTTCGCGATCCGCGCCCCGTCGACACGACGCGGCGCCGCGGGTCGATCGGCTCGCAACGCGCGCTCGGCACCCGCCCGCGCACACCCGAGGAGCTGGATCTCTTCCTCACGCAGATCGTCGACCGGCTCGCACGACGGCTGCGCGACCGCGACAGGGTGTGCCGCACCGTCGTGCTGCGCCTGCGCTACGGCGACTTCGCGAAGGCGACCCGGTCACGCACACTGCGCGCTCCGACCGACCGAACCGCGGTGCTGCTCATGGTCGCGCGAGGACTGCTCGACGCGGCGCTGCCGGTGATCGCGGAGCGCGGCATCACCCTCATCGGCGTCTCGCTGTCGCAGTTGGGCCGCCTCGACAGCACTCAGCCGGAACTGCCGATCGACTGGGACGACGGGCTCCGCCTCGACACCGTGCTCGACGCGGTGCGCGACAAGTTCGGGGCGACCTCGGTCGCCCGTGCGGCGCAACTCGGCCGCGACCCCGGCTGGTCGACGCCGGTGCTGCCCGAGCACGAGTGACCGGGCAGCCGCCGGGGTCAGCCCTCGAGGACGAGCTTGAGCTGCTCGACCGCCCAGTCCAGCTCCGTGGCCCGCACCACGAGCGGGGGCGCGATGCGGATCGTCTGGCCGTGCGTGTCCTTCACGAGCACGCCGCGCGCCAGCATCCGCTCCGCCACCTCGCGGCCCGTGCCGACCGACGGATCGATGTCGATGCCCGCCCACAGGCCCGCGATGCGGAAGCCCGTGACGCCGTGACCGACGAGCTCCTCGAGGCGCGCCTCCAGGTGCTCGCCCAGCGCGGCCGCGCGGCGCTGGAACTCGCCCGTCGACAGCATCTCGACGACGCGCTCCCCGACCGCGGCCGCGAGCGGGTTGCCGCCGAAGGTCGAGCCATGCTCGCCCGGCTGGATCACGCCGAGCACATCCGCGTTCGCCACGACCGCCGACAGAGGCAGGATCCCGCCGCCGAGCGCCTTGCCGAGCAGGTAGATGTCGGGCACGACGCCCTCGCGGTCGCACGCGAACGTCTCGCCCACGCGGCCGAGACCGGACTGGATCTCATCCGCGATGAACAGCACGTTGTGGCGTGTGCAGATCTCGCGCACCTCGCGCAGGTAGCCCTCGGGCGGGATGACGACGCCGGCCTCACCCTGGATCGGCTCGATGAGCACCGCGGCGGTCTCGGGCGTGATGGCCGCCTCGATCGCGGATGCGTCGCCGAACGCGACCGACACGAATCCCGGCGCGTACGGGCCGAAGTCGTCGTGCGCCTGCGGGTCGTCGCTGAAGCCGACGATCGTCGTGGTGCGGCCGTGGAAGTTGCCGTTCGCGACGACGATGGTCGCGGCATCCGGTGCGATTCCCTTCACGCGGTAGCCCCACGCGCGCGCCACCTTGATGCCGGTCTCGACAGCCTCGGCGCCCGTGTTCATCGGGAGCACCAGGTCCTTGCCGCACAGCTTCGCGAGCGCGGCGGCGAAGGTTCCGAGGCGGTCGTTGTGGTACGCCCGGCTCGTGAGCGTGAGCCGGTCGAGCTGTTCGCGCGCGGCGGCGACGATGGCCGGATGCCGGTGCCCGAAGTTCAGCGCCGAGTACGCCGACAGCAGGTCGAGGTAGCGCTTGCCCTCGACATCCGTCACCCACGCGCCCTCGCCCCGCGAGATGACCACGGGGAGCGGGTGATAGTTGTGCGCGACGTGCTGCTCTTCCGCGCCGATGATGCGCATCGTGCCGGTGTCGAGCGTCACCCGGTCACTGAGCTTGTCGGCCCGGTCACTGAGCTTGTCGAAGTGTGCGGACATGACCGCTCCCGTCATCGTCGCAGCTCGAGCGTGCAGCACTTGATGCCGCCGCCGCCCAGGAGCAGTTCGGACAGGTCGACGAGCACCGGGTTGTACCCGCGCTCGCGCAGCTGTGCCTCGAAGCCCTTGGCACGCGGCGAGATGAACACGTTCAGGCCGTCGCTCGCCGAGTTGAGCCCGAACACGGCGCCGTCCGCGTCGTCGACGAGGATCGCCTCGGGGTAGCGCTCGGCGAGGATCGCCTGGCTGCGCTCGTCGAACGCGCTCGGCAGGTAGGCGATGTTCGCACGCTCGACGCCGCCCGGGCCCTGAACAGGGTCGAGCACCGAGATCGCGGTGTCGAGGTGATAGAAGCGCGGGTCGACCAGGTTGAGCGAGACGACCTCCTTGTCGAAGACCTCGCCCACCTCACGGTGGCTGTCGCCCGTCGAGCGGAAGCCGGTGCCGGCGAGGATCGTGTCGCCGACGAGAAGGAAGTCACCCTCGCCCTCGTTGACCTCGCGCGGTTCGACGACCTCGAAGCCGTTCTCGCGGAACCACTCCATGAACGCGGGCGCCTCGGGCACGCGCTCCTGGAAGCGGAACTTGGCGCCGTAGGCGACGCCGTCGATCACGAAGCCGCCGTTGGCCGTGTAGACCATGTCGGGCAGGCCCGG
>NZ_DASRXZ010000027.1:0-25084 GCF_035687345.1 Microbacterium sp. | reverse complement strand
CGACGGTCGACAGGTGCTCGAGCTCGGCGGCGAGGCGGTCGTAAGCATCCTGGGTGAGGAACGTCACCGGTGCGTCAGTGGACACGTCGGTCTCCTTCGTTCGGGGGGTGACGTCGATAAGCCAAACGCCCCGGCTCACGGGCCAGGGCGCGATCGACGTACGTTGATTCCAGGTTACGTCACCCAGCAGGCGTTGACCAAACCCGTCGTCGCCTGCGAGACCGTCGGGACGGTCTCGCTGAAGGCGCGCCCGGGCTCGTCGGATGCCTCGTACTCGACCACCTTCCACCCGACGATGCCGTGCTGCTCGTCCTGCGCCTCGATCGCGCACGCGATGGCGCGGCCGGTCGGCGCGGTGAGCTGGAAGTTCACGACGACGGAGTGCCGGTCGACGACGCGATACGCCGTCGTGCGCGCTTCGACGGTGTTGGCCGCGTTGGCGATCGCGATCCACGCGATGGCGGCCACGACGACGACCCCGAGCGCGATCGCGGCGACGATCGTCCACCGGCGGCGCGGGGACGGCGTGCGGCCGTAGCGGTCGTCGAGCACGTCCTGCGTCGTCATGGCTTCCCGTCGGAACTAGGCTGGACTTCAAGGCTATGCGCTCCCGCGCCGGAACGAGGACACACCATGATTCGACCGCTGGCCGCGCTCGCCGCGACCCCCGCTCCGACTGACCAGGTCGACCCCGACCTCGTCACGCCGGGGCCATGGGGCTTCGCGGTCATCGTGTTCATCACGATCGCGGTGATCCTGCTCGTGTGGGACATGATGCGCCGCATCCGCCGAGGCCGCGTCCGCGCCGACATCAACGAGCAGCTCGAGGCCGAGGAGCAGGCCGCCGCGGCGACGCGCGCGACCGAGGTCGACGACGAGTCGACGGATGCCGCGGGCGACGACCGCACGAGTTGAGCGGACGCCCCACCCGTCGCGCGGTCAGCCGGCGTGATACGCGGGATCGAGGGCGATGAGCAGGCACGCCGTCCAGTGGCACAGGAACGCCAGGACCGTGCACACGTGGAAGATCTCGTGGAAGCCGAAGTGGCCGGGCCACGGGTTGGGCTTCTTCATCGCGTACACGACCGCGCCGACGGTGTAGAGCACGCCGCCGACGATCACGAGGATCATCATCGCCGCGTTCGCCTCGAACAGGTCGACGATGTACATGACGGCGGCCCAGCCGAGCACGAGGTAGAGGGCGACGTAGAGCCAGCGCGGCGCGTCGAGCCAGAACACGCGGAAGAGGATCCCGAGGATCGCGCCGCCCCACACGAGCGACAGCAGGAGGATCGTCTTCTGCGTTGGGAGGGCGAGAACGGCGATCGGCGTGTAGGTGCCGGCGATCAGCAGCAGGATGTTCGCGTGGTCGATGCGCTTGAGGACCGCCTTGGTCGTGGGGCTCCAGTCGAAGCGGTGGTACAGCGCCGAGTTGCCGAACAGCAGGAGCGACGTCGCCATGAAGACCGCCGACGCCCACTTCGCGGGCCCGCCCTGCGCGAACACGATGAGCACGATCCCCGCGGCGATCGCGACGGGGAACGTGGCCGCGTGGATCCAGCCGCGCCATGTGGGGCGGATCTCGGGTCTCGCCGCATCGACGTCGGCGGCGTCCATGAGCGGGAGCACCGGAACCTCCGGGGCGGGTGGGATCACTCGGCGCTTGCGGCGGCTCATCTGTCAAGGCTAAAGCCACGTGCATGCCGGAGAGGGAACATACCGGGTGTCGTGTGTCGTGGGACCGGGTTCCAGCGTTCCTTCGCGGCGCGTGAGCGGTAGCGTAGGGGAGTGGCATCGACGAGGTCGAACGAAGGGCGAGGACCCCTCTACCGCCTCTACATCAACCGTCTGCGGCGAAGCCTGACGCCCGAGGTCGTGCCGCACCACGTCGCGATGATGATCGACGGCAACCGGCGCTGGGCGCGCCAGCTCGGGTACGAGTCCGCCGCGCACGGGCATCGGGCAGGAGCCGCGAAGATGCGGGAGTTCCTCGACTGGTGCGATGCCGTCGGAGTCAAGGTCGTGTCGCTGTACCTGCTGTCGAACGACAACCTCGCCAAGCGCGACTCCAAGGAGCTCTCCGACCTCATCGAGATCATCGCCGAGCTCGCCGAAGAGCTGTCACGCGGGACTGACCGCCGCGTGCAGCACGTCGGGCGCGCCGACCTCCTGCCCGAAGAGCTCGCCGCGGTGCTGAAGGCGGCGCAGGACCGCACGCGAGACAACACAGGCATGCACGTCAACCTCGCCGTCGGCTACGGCGGGCGCGGTGAGATCGTCGACGCCGTGCGCAGCATCATCGCGAAGCACGACGAGGACGGCGGGTCGCTCGAGGAGCTCGCGGCCAGCCTCACCCCCGAGCAGATCGGCGAGCACCTCTACACGGGCGGTCTTCCCGATCCCGACCTCGTCATCCGCACTTCCGGCGAGCAGCGGCTGAGCGATTTCCTGCTGTGGCAGAGTGCGCACAGCGAGTTCTATTTCGTGGAGGCGCTCGGGCCCGATCTGCGTGAAGTGGACTTCCTGCGAGCGATCCGCGACTACGCCGAGCGCGACCGTCGGTACGGCGGCTGACGCACGCCGAGAATCCGCGGGATTCCGGGCGATCCCGGTGTGCGAAACCCGAGGGGCATGCGCGCGACGCCCGCATGCCAGAATGTGTCCGTGATGGATCTGGAGTCCTATCAGGCCTCGTTCGACGGCGAGCCCGGGTATCTGGATTGGGCGCGGTTCGGGCCGCTGTCGCCGTCGGTGAGATCCGAGTCCCACGCTGACGCCGAACTCCTCGGCTCGGGCCGACGCACCGGCATCGACCTCGTCATGGAGCACGAGGCCGAGGCGCGCGAACTTCTCGCCGAACTGCTCGGCACCGACCCGTCGCACGTCACCCTCCAGCCGTCCACGACGTACGGCCTCATGCACGCGCTCTACGGCCTCGCCGAGGGCGGCGTCATGCTCGCGCGGCAGGACTTCCCGAGCATCACGGTGACGGCCGCACGGGCGGCGGATGCCTTCGGCAAGGCGCAGCTGCAGCGGCTCGACCCCGAGACCGGCTACGTCACGCCCGAGGTCGTCCGCGAAGCGCTCACCGACGACACGGCCGCCCTCGCGGTGAGCCTCGTCGACTACCGCACGGGCTACCGCGCCGACCTCACCGCGCTGCGTGAGGTGATCGGCGACCGGCTCTTCATCGTCGACGCGATCCAGGGGTTCGGCGTCGTCGACGCCGACTACGCCGCCGCCGACGTCGTGTGCGCGAACGGCTACAAGTGGCTGCGCGCGGGTCGAGGAACGGGCTTCGCGTGGTTCGGTGAGCGGGCCCTCCAGCGCATCGCACCGGTGCTGTCCGGGCATGCGGGGGCCGACGGCGAGCCCACGGCCGCCGGAGTGCCCCCGGCCGCGGCATCCGCGCGCGCCTTCACCATCAGCGCACCCGACCACCTCGCCGTGGCACGACTGGCCACCGCGCTCCGCGACGTGCGCGACGTCGGCGTCGACGTCATCGAGCGCGAGATCGCGGAGCGCACGAGGGACGTCCTCTTCTTCGCCGACCGGTATGAGATCCCCGTGATCACGCCCCGCGAGCCGGAGCACCGCGCGGGGATCGTGACGCTCGCACCCGCGGCTCAGGACGCCGCGCCGCTCGCGGCGTCGCTCGCGAACCACGGGCTGACCGTCACCGTGCGGGCGGGGCTCATCCGGGTCTCGCCGCATGTGGGCACCGGGGCCGACACGCTGCGGCTGTTCGGCGACGCGCTCGCGGCGTTCTCGTCCGCGCGCGTGTGGTGAGGAATCCGCCCGCGTGTCGCCGACCGGAACCGTCGCTCCGCCGACGTACGGTCAAGGCATCGGGTAGAGCACCCGATCGAGTCGGCCGGCAAGGATCGCGACTCGTGACTCAGACGGTCGACTCGTGACAGCCGGGTCTGCGAAGGCCCGGGGCAGGAGCGGGTTGTGACCTCACGAGCACCTCACCAGCAGCGGAACCGCCTCGACCAGGCGGAGCACGAGCCGATCGAACAGCAGGACGACCTGCGGACCTACGTGCTCGACACGTCGGTCCTGCTGAGCGACCCCCGCGCCCTCTTCCGCTTCGCGGAGCACAACGTCGTGATCCCCGTCGTGGTGATCTCGGAGCTCGAGGGCAAGCGTCACGACCCGGAGATCGGATACTTCGCGCGCCAGGCGCTGCGGTACCTCGACGAACTGCGCATCGAGCACGGGCGCCTCGACTTCCCGGTGCCCGTGGGCGAGGGCGGGACCCTGCGTGTCGAGCTCAACAACACCGACTCGTCGGTGCTGCCGTCCGGCATCCGTCTCGCCGACAACGACTCGCGGATTCTCGCCGTCGCGATGCACCTCGCCGCCGACGGCGGCGACGTCACGATCGTCTCGAAGGACCTCCCGATGCGCGTGAAGGCTGCGTCGCTGGGCATCACGGCCGAGGAGTACCTCGCCGAGCAGGCCGTCGACTCGGGCTGGACGGGCATCGCCACGATCGACATCTCGGGCGACGAGGTGAGCGACCTCTATGAGAGCGAGGTCGCCACGAGCGACGACGTGCGCGGGCTTCCGGTGAACACGGGCCTCATCATCCACTCCGAGCGCGGATCGGCACTCGGCCGCGTGACGGGCGACGGCGCGTACCGGCTCGTGCGCGGTGACCGCGAGGTCTTCGGGCTGCACGGGCGCTCTGCCGAGCAGCGCATCGCGATCGACCTTCTGCTGGATCCCGACGTCGGGATCGTGTCGCTCGGCGGCCGGGCCGGCACGGGCAAGTCGGCGCTCGCGCTCTGCGCGGGCCTGGAAGCCGTGCTGGAGCGGCAGGTGCAGAAGCGGGTCGTCGTGTTCCGGCCGCTGTTCGCGGTGGGCGGGCAGGAGCTCGGGTACCTCCCCGGCGACCAGCAGGAGAAGATGAACCCGTGGGCCCAGGCGGTCTTCGACACGCTCGGGTCGGTCGTGTCGGCGAACGTCATCGAGGAGGTCATCGCGCGCGGGCTGCTCGAGGTGCTTCCGCTCACGCACATCCGCGGCCGCTCGCTCCACGACGCGTTCGTGATCGTCGACGAGGCGCAGTCGCTCGAGCGGAATGTCCTGCTCACGGTGCTCAGTCGCATCGGCCAGAACTCGCGGGTCGTTCTGACCCACGACGTCGGCCAGCGCGACAATCTCCGCGTCGGCCGCCATGACGGCGTCGCGTCGGTGATCGAGACCTTGAAGGGGCACGAGCTGTTCGGTCACGTGACCCTTGTGCGGTCGGAGCGTTCGGCGATCGCCGCCCTCGTGACGGACCTCCTGGAGGGCGGCGAAGCCCTCTGAACGATGAGAGGAGTCTCATCGCAGTCTCCTTCTTGTCTCATGAGACTCTGCGAACATTGAAGGAGGACGGATACTCCGCGCCCTTCTGATCGGGGAGAAGGACATGCAGACCCAGACACGGTTCGTCGTCGGCGGCGCCATGAGCGTCGCGGCGAGCGTGGCTGTCGCCTGCGCTGTCGCGCTCACCCATTCCGCCGCCCTGGCCGACGAGGCAGGCGTGGCGATCGGGGAGGGGGCGATCGTCGTCCCGTCGCACGCGAACGCGACGCCGAAGCCGGTCGTGAGTCGCCCGGCTGCGCCGACGAGCACGCCCGTGACGGTGCCGGCTCCTGAGCCGCGTGACGTCACGGTCACGCCTCAGGCCGATCGCATCCCCGATGCGCAGCCCGAGGCGCCGAGCGCTTCCGACGAGGAGTCGCTCGTGCGCGAGGCCGAGCGAACGGGCTCGTGGGAGCGCGCGCGAGAGTGGGCTCGCGAGCGCGGATGGGACGAGGAGCGCGTGCGCGAGTTCATCGAGCGCCTGCGCGACCGCGGCGGAGACCGCTTCGGCCCACGTGACAAGGATTCCGCCGGAAACGGCGGGCGACCTGGTGACCGCCGCGACTGGTGGCCCGGATCGCGAGAGGATCAATCGCGCTATTCCCCAGACAGACGCGATTGACGGCCGGTGTTCCCCAGCCCCGGCCCTTCCCAGGCCCCCGGCGTTCCCCAGCGTCGGGGGCCTTCTCATGATCCGCGTGAGCCGCAGGCGAGACACCGCACGAGCACGCGCTCGCGCGCCATCCGTCATTCCCAGCGGTAGCCGACACCTCGCACGGTCGCGATGTGCTCGGGGCCGAGCTTGCCGCGCAGGTAGCGCACGTAGACGTCCACGACGTTCGAGCCCGGGTCGAAGTCCAGTCCCCACACGCGGCTGAGCAGCTGCTCGCGTGTGAGCACCTGGCCCGGATTGCGCAGGAACTGCTCGGCGAGCGAGAACTCCCGCGCGGACAGGTCGACCTCGCGGCCGCCCACCGTCGCGCGGCGCGCGAGGATGTCGAGGACGACGTCGCCGTGCGTGAGCGTGGTCGGCGGGGCGCCCGCGGTCTCGCGCAGTCGTGAGCGCACACGCGCGAGCAGCTCATCGAACGTGAACGGCTTCGACACGTAGTCGTTCGCGCCGGAGTCGAGCCCCTCCACGGTGTCTCGCGTGCTGGAGCGCGCCGTCAGCATGATGACGGGGATGATCGAGCCCTGGCCGCGAAGATTGCGCAGCACCTCGAACCCGTCCATCGTCGGCAGCCCGACGTCGAGCAGCACGAGATCGGCCTCGCCGCGCAGGATGACCTCGAGCGCCTCGGGACCGTCGTCGACGATGGTCGTCTGGTACCCCGCGGACTCCAGCCCGCGGCTCACGAACGCGGCGATCCGCGGCTCGTCCTCGACGATGAGGATCGTCGTCATCCGGATGCCTCCCTCTGCAGCACGACGTCGCCGGCTCGCACGGGCGCCGGAAGCTCGGCGGTCGGCAACGGCAGCCCGATCGTGAATGTAGCGCCGCCTCCGGGCGTGTCGGTGACGACGCACTGGCCGTTGTGCGCCTTCGTGATCGCATCGACGATCGCGAGCCCGAGTCCGGACCCGCCGACCGAGCGCTTGCCGTGGGCGCGGTCGAAACGGCGGAAGATGCGGTGCCGCGCCGCGGGCGGGATGCCCGGGCCGTGGTCGCGGACCCACAGCCTCGCCTCGGTGTCGTCGAGCGCGCTGCCGATCTCGATCGGCGACCCCTCGGGTGTGTACTTCGCCGCGTTGTCGGCGAGCTGGAGCCACGCCTGCAGGAGGCGGTCCTGGTCGCCCATGACGTGGCCCTCGGCGCACGCCTCGACCCGCCACTCGTGCCCCGGGATCACCGCGACGAGCTCTCCGATGCGGGCCGTGAGCGCGGCGAGGTCGACCTCCTTCATGTCGAAGGCATCGCCCTCGACGGCCGCGAGCAGGTCGATGTCCTCGACGAGCCGCGTCATGCGGTCGAGCTCGGCCATGCCGATCGCGCGCGTGCTCTCGACGTCGGCCACGTTGCGGGGGTCCATCATCTCGAGGTGCCCGCGCACGATCGTGATGGGCGTCTTGAGCTCGTGTCGCACGTCGTCGAGGAGCTGCCGCTGGACGTCGACGGAGCCTTCCAGGCGATCGAGCATCGAGTTCACCGTGCGCGTGAGGTCGGCGATGTCGTCGTTGCCCTGCGTGGGAAGCCGCGGAGACAGGTCGCTGATCGTGATGGCGTCGGCGGCGTCGCGGAGCTGCCGGATCGGAGAGAGCAGGCGTCCGGCGACGAACCAGCCCACGACGCCGACGGCCGCGAGCACCGCGATCGCCGCGATCCAGTACGTCATGATCGCGATCGTGACCGGCTGAAGCTCGGCGGCGAGGTCGACCGCGCGGATGTACACTCCCCGCGAGTCGTCGTTCTCCTTCTCCACCGGGATCGCGATGTACCGCAGCGAGCCCTCGTCGGTGACCGCCGTGCCCAGCACGCCGTCGCGGCTTCTCTGCGCCTCGGCGACGGCGCGCTCGATGAGCGTCTCGTTCTCCGAGATGTCGAACCCCGAGAGCGTCGTCGGCCGGAATCGCGCCTCGCCGTCGATGACGCCGAGGCCGCCCTCGTTCCGGGCGGGGACGAGGCGTCCGACCGCCGCCTTCATGAACTCCACGACGCTGTCGAACTCGTCGATGTCGATCGTATCGCGTGCGGTGGACGCGGATCCTTCCGACGCCTCGGCATCCGTGTCTTCGGTGTCGCCGCTGATGATCTTCAGTTGCTCGACCTGGGACCGCAGGCGGTTGTCGATCTCGTTGATCACGTTCTCGCGCTGCACGAGGAACGTCACGCTCCCGACGATCGCGAGTCCCACGCACGCGACCGCGAGGATCGCACCCAGGATCCGGGCACGAGCCGAGATCGGGCGGGGAGTGCGGCTCACCCCCTGATTATCGCGCCAGGGGGCCCACAGCGGCATCCGTTTCAGCCGGCGCGTGTCATCGACAGCAGATCGAGCTTCTGGTCGAGCTCCTCGAGGGTGATCTCGCCGCGCTCGACGTAGCCGAGGTCGATGACCGCCTCGCGGATGGTGATGCCGTTCGCGACGGCGTGCTTCGCGATCTTGGCCGCCGCCTCGTAGCCGATGACCTTGTTCAGCGGCGTCACGATCGACGGCGACATGCCCGCGTAGGCCGCCGCTCGCTCGACGTTCGCCTCGAGGCCGTCGATCGTCTTGTCGGCGAGGAGGCGGGACGCGTTCGCGAGCAGCTCGATCGACTCGAGGAGCGCGGTGCCCATGACCGGGATCGCCACGTTGAGCTCGAAGAGGCCGGATGCGCCGCCCCACGCGATCGTCGCGTCGTTGCCGATGACGCGCGCGCACACCATCAGCACGGCTTCGGGGACGACCGGGTTGACCTTGCCGGGCATGATCGAGGAGCCGGGCTGCAGGTCGGGGATGCGCAACTCGCCGAGACCCGTGTTCGGGCCCGAGCCCATCCAGCGCAGGTCGTTGTTGATCTTGGTGAGCGACACGGCGATCGTGCGCAGCGCGCCGGATGCCTCGACGAGCGCATCGCGGTTCGCCTGCGCTTCGAAGTGGTCCTTCGCCTCGGTGATGGGCAGCTCGGTGTCGGCGACGATGAACTCGAGCACCTTCTGCGGGAAGCCGAGCGGCGTGTTGATGCCCGTGCCGACGGCGGTGCCTCCGAGCGGGACCTCCGCGACGCGGGGGATCACCGCCTGCACGCGCTCGATGCCGAGCCGGATCTGGCGCGCGTACCCGCCGAACTCCTGGCCGAGCGTGACCGGCGTCGCGTCCATGAGGTGGGTGCGGCCGGACTTGACGACGTCCTTCCACTCGTCGGCCTTCTTCTCGAGCGACACCGCGAGGTGGTCGAGCGCCGGGATGAGGTCGTCGATGATCTCCTGCGTGACGGCGATGTGCACGGAGGTGGGGAACACGTCGTTGGACGACTGCGACGCGTTGACGTGGTCGTTCGGGTGGACGGTGCGGCCGAGGTCCTGGGTCGCGAGCGTCGCGAGGACCTCGTTCATGTTCATGTTCGACGACGTGCCGCTGCCGGTCTGGTAGACGTCGATCGGGAACTGGTCGGCGAACTCGCCCGCGATGATGCGGTCGGCTGCGCGGACGATCGCGTCGGCGATGTCGCCGTCGAGCGTGCCGAGCTCCTTGTTCGCCTGGGCCGCCGCCTTCTTGATGCGCGCGAGGGCGACGATCTGCGCCGGCTCGAGCGGGTCGCCCGAGATCGGGAAGTTCTCCACGGCACGCTGCGTCTGCGCGGCGTACAGGGCGTCCTTGGGCACGCGCACCTCGCCCATCGTGTCGTGCTCGATGCGGTACTCGATGTCGGTCACTTCGTCGTTCCTCCGGTGTTCAGGATGCGAGGGGCTCCGCGTCCGCGGGTCCCACGATGATGTCGGGCACCGCGGTGCCCTCTTCGAGTCGGTAGTTCGCCCCGACGATCGCGAGGCGGCCCTCGGCGATCGCGTCGCTGATGAGCTCGGACGAGTGGAGCAGTTCGGCGACCGTGTCGCGCAGGTGCTCGCGTCCGACGTGCTCGGCGTCGATGTGATCGACCGGCTGCCCCGCCTGCGACAGCTCGCGCTGCACGCGCCGTACGGCGGGCACGATCGGCGCGATGAGCCTCCAGATGTGCGGCGGGAGGGGCGCGGCATCCGGGTTCGTGCTCTCGATCGCCGCCGCAACCGCACCGCACTCGTCGTGGCCGAGCACGACGATGAGCGGTACCTCGAGCACCGCCACCGCGTACTCGAGACTGCCGACGACCGAGTCGGACACGACCTGGCCGGCATTGCGCACCACGAACAGGTCGCCCAGGCCCTTGTCGAAGATGATCTCGGCCGCCAGTCGCGAGTCGGCGCAGCCGAACAGCGCGGCGCGCGGCCGCTGGTGATGCGCGAGCTCGTGGCGACGGTCGACGTCCTGACGCGGATGCCGCGGCTCGCCGCTCACGAAGCGGGCGTTGCCGCGCCGCATCTCGTCCCACACCTTTCGCGGTGTCGGCTGCTCGTCGGTCACTCCGCGGCCTCCTGAAGCTCGTGCACCTGCCAGGAGACGGACTCGGCGGTCCGCTCGATGTCGGCCTCGGGCGCATTTCCGTAGACGAGCACGACGTCCGTGCCCGCCTGGGCGCTGAGCGCACTCGTCACGTTGCCGGCGGCATCCGGGTCGGGTATGTCGTACCGCGTCCACTCGACGCCGTCGAGTGTCACCGTTTCGTCGGCGTCGGCACCGCGCAGCACACGCGTGGTCCACGCAGGGTCTGCGTCGAATCCCTGAGCGACGCGCACGAAGCCCTGCTCCTCGCCCGGGACGTAGACGATCGTCCACGCACGGGTGGTGTCGCCGTCGACCTGCGCGAGATTCACCCGCCATTCGTCGGGAACGCGCGGCACGACGAGCGCCCGGCCCTCGTTCTCGGAGATGCGCTCCGCGACGGCCGCGACGTCGATGTCATCCTGGGGCGGTGGCGTGCCGCGCGGCACCGCGAAGATGACGACGAGCACGACGCCGAGCGTCACGATGAGAGCCGCGATGAGGTTGCGGACGTTCTGGCTCGACCGGTACGCGGCCGAGTGCGCGGCCTTGCGCTCGGCCGCCTCCTCGGGCGTCTCGGGGCGCCCGAGCTCGGCGACGATGCGCGTCTGCTTGGCCATCACGACCCCGTTCCCGGGCCCGTCTCGGCCGACGCGCGCGCGGCATCGAGCCGGCGCTTCGCTCCGACGAGCCACTCCTCGCAGCGAGCGGCGAGCGCCTCGCCGCGCTCCCACAGCGCGAGGGAGTGCTCGAGCGTGGGGGCACCCTGCTCGAGCTCGTGCACGACCCGCACGAGCTCGTCGCGGGCCTGCTCGAAGGAGAGCCCGGACACGTCGAGGTTCTCGTTCGGCGCGGTCATGCTTCCATCCTAGGTTCCCGCTCCGCGGCATCCGTCAGGGCGGTCTCGCCCTCGTCCTCCCGGACCGGGCCCTCGGAGCGGGCTGAGAACGACCCGCGGCCGACGCGCACAAGGACGGTCGACCCCGCGGGGGCCTGCTCGGCGTCGCGCACGATGTCGCCTTCGGTCAGGTGGGCGATCGCGTAGCCACGCGCAAGCGTCGCGGCGGGGGAGAGGGCCCGCAGCGTCGCGCGCAGCTCGGCGGTCGCCCGTGCCTCGTGCGACAGGCGGCGCTCGATGATCTCCCGGCCGCGCGACGTGTGCATCCACAGCTGCTGCGAACGGGAGTCGATCATCGACTCGGGCGAGCGCAGGACGGGACGCGAACGGAGCTGCTCGAGCTGCGCGATGTCGTGCGAGAGGCGCTGCGTGAGGCGCGTCGTCATGCGCGAACGCAGCTGCGCGACGAGGGCGCGCTGCTCGGCCACGTCGGGGACGACGCGCTTGGCGGCATCCGTCGGCGTCGACGCGCGCAGGTCGGCGACGTCGTCGAGCAGCGGGTGGTCGTTCTCGTGGCCGATCGCGCTCACGACGGGCGTATGCGCCGCGGCGACCGCGCGCACCAGCCGCTCGTCGCTGAAGCCGAGGAGGGTCTGCGGGTCGCCGCCGCCGCGCGCGATGATGATCACATCGACATCGGGGGCCGCGTCGAGCGCCTTGAGGGCCGCGATCGTCTCGGGCACGCAGCGATCGCCCTGCACGGCCGCGTACTTCGTTCGGAACGTGACCTGCGGCCAGCGCAGCTCGGCGTTGCGGCGCACATCCTTCTCGGCATCCGAGTTCTCGCCCGTGATGAGCCCGATGACGTGCGGCAGGAACGGGATCGGCTTCTTGCGCGCAGGATCGAAGAGCCCCTCGCTGCGGAGTTGGACGCGCAGCCGCTCGAGCCGCTCGAGCTGATCGCCCAGGCCCACGTGCCGCATCGATGACACCGCGAAGCTGAACGCGCCCGTCTTCGGGTAGTAGTCGGCCTTGACGCACGCGATCACGTGGTCGCCCACCTTGAGGTCGGCGGGAAGGCGCTGGCGCGTGCTCGACCAGATGCGGAACTGGATGGCCGCTTCGGTGCCGAGGTCTTTCAGGCCGCCGTAGACGGCGCCGCCGCGAACGTTCCACGACGTGATCTCGCCCTCGACCCACACCGAGCCCCACCCGTCGATGAAGGCGCGGATCGTCTCGTTGAGCCGCGAGACCGACGTCGGCGCCTGCGGAGTCGAATCGCGCGGGTGCACCGAGTCGGGCGGGGGCGCCTCGCCGGGAACCTGCTGCGCCGCGAACGCGGGGCCGCCGCGCCCGTTCGACCCGTGGGGCTGGGACGTCGTCATGCGATCCTCTCGGACGTGCGGGTGTTCGCGGGGGCGGGAGCGCTCGGCCGGTGCACAGGGCCCGCCACGTAGACTCGAGGGGTGACTTCTCAGGCCGTACGGATGCCCGTTCCCCGCGTTCCGCGGCGGCGGGAGCGCCTCAAGGATATCCCGGTGGCCGGTCGCAAGCGGGTGCTGCTTGCCTCTCCCCGGGGATACTGCGCCGGTGTCGATCGCGCCGTCATCGCTGTGGAGAAGGCGTTGGAGCGGTTCGGCTCACCGGTCTACGTGCGCAAGCAGATCGTGCACAACATCCATGTGGTGACCGAGCTCGAGGCCAAGGGCGCGATCTTCGTCGAGGAGGTCGACGAGGTCCCGGAGGGCGCCCACGTCGTGTTCAGCGCGCACGGCGTCTCGCCCGCGGTCGTGGCCGCGGCATCCGATCGCGGGCTTCAGGCCATCGACGCCACGTGCCCGCTCGTGACCAAGGTCCACCGCGAGGCGGTGCGCTTCGCGCGCGACGACCACCAGATCCTCCTGATCGGCCACCTCGGCCATGAAGAGGTCGAGGGCACGGCCGGTGAGGCGCCCGACCATGTGACGATCGTGAACTCGCCTGACGAGGCCGACACCGTCGAGGTGCGCGATCCTTCGAAGGTCGTGTGGCTGTCGCAGACGACGCTTTCGGTCGACGAGACGATGGAGACGGTGCGACGCCTGCGCACCCGCTTCCCGCAGCTTCAGGACCCGCCGTCGGACGACATCTGCTACGCGACCCAGAACCGCCAGGTCGCGATCAAGAAGGTCGCGCGCGAGGCGGATCTCGTCATCGTCGTGGGTTCGGCGAACTCGTCGAACAGCGTGCGGCTCGTCGAGGTCGCGCTCGAGAACGGCGCCAAGGCCGCGTACCGCGTGGACTACGCCGACGAGGTGCAGCAGGAGTGGCTCGACGGCGTCGAGACGGTCGGCGTGACCAGCGGCGCCTCCGTGCCCGAGGTGCTCGTGCAGGAGGTGCTCGCCGAGCTCGCGGGCGCCGGCTACGCCGACGTCGAAGAGGTGCGCACCGCCGAGGAGGACCTCATCTTCTCGCTGCCCAAGGAACTCCGCCAGGACCAGTCGGGCCGCCGCGACGAGCGCGCGCTCGGCGGACGGAGCCGCTCGTGACCGACGCCTCGCGCCGAGACGAGCGTCCGCGTCCGCAGTACGGCGAGTACGCGACGCCCGAGGAGCAGCGCGCGCACATCCGCGATCCGCAGGCCGCGTGGGTGTATTCGCCCGGCGCGGATGCCGTCGCCCCGCCGGCTGCGCCGAGCGTCGCTGCCCGCGTCGATCCGCAGGGTCCTGTGCTGCGCCCGCATCCGGCCGACCGCATCGCGACGATCGCCCTCCTCGTCTACGGCGCGATCAACGTCGTGCTCACCGCGATCTCGTTCCTCGACCTGCCGGCGGTCGCCGAGCGCGCGATGCGGATCATGGGCATCCCGGGCGACTTCACGAACGTCGACTCCGCTCGGTCGTGGGGCCTCATCGCCGCGATCGTGCTCGTCGTGGGCTACATCGTGACGGCCCTGCTCGCCGTCCGAAGGCTCCGCAGCGGCCGCCTGGCGTGGTGGATCCCGCTCGTCGGCGCCGTCGTCACATTCGCGGTCGTGTACGTGTGCATCGCGATCCCGCTGCTGGGCGACCCCGCGTTCTCGCAGTACATCTCGAACCCTCCGACGGGCTGAACCGATCCGGGCGCCGTCTCGTGAACTCAACGAGGAGGAGGTGACCGGATGCCGCCCGACGACGCCGCCCGCCTCACGGCGCTCTTCGAGGCCCACGCCAAGCCGGTGTGGCGCTACGTGGTGCACCTGACGGGCGATCGCGCGGGTGCCGACGACATCGTGCAGGAGACGCTGCTTCGTGCGTGGCGCACGCCCCGGATCCTCGAGCAGGATCCGTCGACGACCCGCGCGTGGATGATCACGGTCGCGCGTCACCTCGTGATCGACGAGGCCCGGAGCGCGCGTCGGCGGCATGAGCGCATCGTCGCCGAGGTGCCCGACGGCGAGCGGCAGGACGACACCGACGCGCTGTTCGAGACGCTCCTCATCGAGGAGGCGCTCGCCGCGCTCAGCGCCGAGCATCGCGCGGTCATCGTCAAGGCGTACTACGGCGGCATGAGCGTCGCCCAGACCGCCGCCGCACTCGACATCCCGCAGGGGACTGTCAAGTCGAGGCTCCACTACGGCCTGCGCGCGTTGCGCCTCGCGCTCCAGGAGAGGGGGGTGACCCGATGAACCCCGATCACGCGATCTTCGCCGAGTGGGACGCCGCGTACGTGCTGGGCGCCCTCTCGGCGGCGGATCGCCGCGCCTACGAGGCGCACCTCGACGAGTGCGCGACCTGCCGCCGGGCCATCGCCGAGCTGACGCCCACGGTCGGCCTCCTGTCGCGCATCGCGCCCGAGCGCGCCGAGCGCATCCACGAGGGCGAGAACGAGAGAGACGCGGATGCCGCCGAGGGCCGCGGCCTCGACGCCGACGCCGTGCGCGCGGGCATCGCGTCGCTGACGCGTGCCCGGCGCCGACGCCGACGCACGTGGTGGGCGGTCGGCGTCGCCGCGGCGCTCGCGCTCGTGGTCGGCATCGGTGTGCCGATCGCGATCTCGTCGTTCACGCCGCGACCCACCGCCGAGTTCGTGCTGGAGGACGTCGCGGGAGTGCCGATCGAGGCATCCGTGCGCCTGACGTCGGTCGCCTGGGGAACGCGCATAGACCTCGAATGCAGCTACCCGGAGTCGGATGCCGGCGATGCGCCCGCCGACGGGTGGGTGTACGTGCTCGCCGTCGTCGGCGCGGACGGCACCGACGAGCCGGTGTCGACGTGGCGCGCGGGTCCGGGATCATCGGCGCGGCTCTCGGCCGGGACGGCGATGGACCTCGACGCGATCAGCGCGATCGAGGTGCGCGCGGCGGACGGGACGGTGCTCATGCGCTACGACGACGTCGCGGTGCGCTGACGTCCTGAGCGGGCGCGTCGAAACGCGGATGCCGCGGCCCGTCCGGTGGACGAAGGCCGCGGCATCCGTTGAGTCGGTCAGGCCGCCAGGCTCTTGCCGTGCGATCCGAGCTGCTGCGTCGCCTCGACGACGCGCGCGGCCATCGCCGATTCGGCGATCTTGCCCCACGCGCGCGGGTCGTAGGCCTTCTTGTTGCCGACCTCGCCGTCGACCTTGAGCACGCCGTCGTAGTTCTGGAACATGAAGCCGGCGACGGAGCGCGTGAACGCGTACTGCGTGTCGGTGTCGATGTTCATCTTGACGACGCCATGCGAGACGGCCGTCGCGATCTCTTCGTCGGACGAGCCGCTGCCGCCGTGGAAGACGAGGTCGAGAGGCTTGGGGCCGGTGCCGAAGCGCTCGGCGATGCCCTGCTGGATCTCGCCGAGCAGCTCGGGACGCAGCTTGACGTTGCCGGGCTTGTAGACGCCGTGCACGTTGCCGAAGGTGAGCGCCGAGATGTAGCGGCCGTTCTCACCGAGGCCGAGCGCCTCGACCGCCTTCGTGACGTCGGCGACCGTCGTGTACAGCGCGTCGTTCGAGCCCTCGTGCTTGATGCCGTCCTCTTCACCCCCGACGACGCCGACCTCGATCTCCAGGATCGCGTTGATGTTGCGCATGCGGGGGAGGAGGTCCTTCGCGACCTGGATGTTCTCGTCGAGCGGCACGGCCGAGCCGTCCCACATGTGCGACTGGAACAGCGGGCCGCGGCCGGCCTTGATCTCTTCCTCGGAGGCCTCGATCAGCGGCAGCACGAAGGTCGGCAGCGCCTCCTTCGGGCAGTGGTCTGTGTGCAGGGCGACCGTGATGGGGTACGACTTGGCGACCTCGGTGGCGAACTTCGCGAACGCGATCGCACCGGTCGCGCGGGCCTTGACGGTGTGACCCGCGAAGTAGTCGGCGCCGCCCGTCGACACCTGGAGGATGCCGTCCGACCCGGCCTCGGTGAGCCCCTGCAGCACGGCGTTGATGGTCTGCGAGCTCGAGACGTTGATCGCGGGGTACGCGAAGCCGCCGGCCTTCGCGCGGTCCAGCATGTCGGCGTACTGCTCGGGGGTGGCGACGGGCATGTGTTGCTCCTTGCTTGTCGTGCGCGCGGGGGTTCGGCGCACGGTCGTTTCGGCCTGCACGGTCACTCTAGCGAAGCGCCTTCGGCGAGGCGGATGCGGTGGCCCACCGCGCGCGCGAAAGCGGACGCTCGTTCTGCCGCCCGTGAAAGAAACCGAATTCCTTCGCGCTCGAATGACGATAAGCACGTGGGTTCGCGACATCCGGAGATTAGGCTGACGCATATGGTGAGCCTGACCGCCGACATGAGTCCGCTTCGTCCCGATCGCAACCTCGCACTCGAGTTGGTGCGCGCCACGGAGGCCGCGGCGATCCGCTCCGTGCCGTGGATCGGCCGCGGCGAGAAGGAGAAGGCGGACGGTGCGGCGGTCGACGCGATGCGCGCGTTCTTCACGACCGTGGACTTCGACGGCCGCATCGTGATCGGCGAGGGCGAGAAGGACGAGGCGCCCATGCTCTTCAACGGCGAGAAGGTCGGCACAGGGCGCGGCCCCAAGTGCGACGTCGCCGTCGATCCGATCGACGGCACATCGCTCACAGCGGCCGGACGCAACAACGCCCTCTCGGTCATCGCGGTCTCGGACCACGACACGATGCTCGACGCGTCGAGCGTCTTCTACATGGACAAGCTCGTCACGGGGCCTGCGGGAGTCGGGGTCGTCGACATCCGGCTGCCCATCGGCGAGAACATCCGCCGGCTCGCGAAGGCGCTCGGCAAGCCGGTCGACGAGATCGTCGTGTCGGTGCTGAACCGGCCGCGTCACGATCAGCTCATCCGCGAGATCCGCGAGGCGGGCGCGGGCACGCGCCTCATGACCGACGGCGACGTCGCGGGCGGCATCAACGCGGCTCGTCACGACGCGCGCACCGACATGTGCGTCGGCATCGGCGGCAGCCCCGAGGGGATCGTCACCGCGTGCGCGATCAAGGCGCTCGGCGGTCACATCCAGGGTCGGCTGTGGCCGCGCGACGACGATGAGCGCCAGCGCGGCATCGACGCAGGGCTCAAGATGGACGGCTACGTGTACGAGGCCGACGAGCTCGTGCGAGGCTCGAACACGATCTTCGTCGCGACGGGAGTCACCGACGGACAGCTCGTCGCGGGCGTGCGTCGCGAGGGTGACTACGTCTACACCGAGAGTGTCGTGCTGCGCGGCGCATCCGGCACGCTGCGGCGCATCTCATCGGAGCACCT
Organism: Microbacterium sp.; assembly: GCF_035687345.1. Lineage (GTDB taxonomy): Bacteria > Actinomycetota > Actinomycetes > Actinomycetales > Microbacteriaceae > Microbacterium. Next base: position 7,158 of record NZ_DASRXZ010000027.1, on the reverse strand, counting down.
CACGTCGAAGTGGCTGTGACCTGCGCGCATCGGAACGATTCGACCGTGACCGCTTCGTGATCGGTTCGTGACGCCGGCATGCGCCGGATGTCCAGATTCGTCTGGCAAAATCGAACGAGTCGTCGGCGTCGACGCAGTCCGTTTCCGCAGACTGGAGGAGTTAGACGATGACCGCACCGGTGAGCGAGCCCAAGCCGCAGACCGGCGCCCACGCTGTCGTGGCGAACGCCATCGATCCGGCACGTCGCCCTGACGTGCTGCTGCGCGTGCGGCGCGAAGAGGGTCACGAGCTCTCGCCGTGGTGGATGATCGGCGCCTTCGTCGTCATCTCGGGTGCCGTGATCGCGCTCATGAGCCTCATCCCAGGCGGCGTCTGACCCGCAGGTGTGCGCGCACGTGTCCTCGGCCTCACGGGCCGATGCGGTGGCGCACCTCTCCGACGTCGGCCCCGATCGCGGGCGCGTCGAGCACGGGCGGTTCCTCCAGCGCCGGCGGCTCTTCGAGCACCGGCGCTTCGTCGTCGATCGCGAGGCCCTCGAGCAGCTCGGGCGCGGTGAGCCGGCGCGGCGACTTGTCGATCGTCTCGGGTGCCGCGAGGGCGTCGAGCTTCGTCTCGTCGATCCCGGGGAATCGGCGCGCGCTCACGAACACCCGCGATTCGAGGGATCCCGCGAGCTTGTTGTAACTGTCGATCGTGCGCTCGATCGCCCGGCGCAGGTCGTCGGTGTGACCTGCGAGGCTCCCGAGCCGCTGGTACAGCTCGTTGCCGAGGTCGAACAGTCGGCGAGCCTCCTGCGACACGTCCTGCTGCGTCCACGCGTAGGCGACCGTCTTCAGCACGGCCCACAGGTTGACGGGCGACGCGAGGGCGACGCGCTTGCCGAACGCGTAGTCGAGGAGCGCCGGATCCTCTTCGAGCGCGGCTGCGAGCAGCGACTCGCTCGGCACGAAGCACACGACGAACTCGGGGCTCGATGACAGCCCCTGCCAATAGCTCTTCTTCGCGAGAGAGTCGACGTGGGCGCGGACGGCCCTCACGTGCCGCTCGAGCAGCGCGCGGCGACGGGCCGCCTCGGCGCCGACGGCCGTGAACGGGATCGCACTCGCCTCGAGGTACGCGTCGAGCGGGACCTTCGCGTCGACGGCGATCGCCTTGTCGCCGGGGAGGCGGATCACCATGTCGGGGCGACCGGCCCCGGCATCCGTCTTCACCGTCGTCTGCAGGTCGAAGTCGACGTACCGTGTGAGTCCCGCCGCCTCGACGACACGCCGGAGCTGCGTCTCGCCCCACACGCCTCGCGTCGCGCCCGACCGCAGCGCGCTCGCGAGCGACTCGGTGGTCGCGCGCAGAGCCTCGTCGGATTCGTGTGCGCGTCGCAGCTGCTCGGCGAGCGTGCCGAACTGGGCGTGGCGCTCGCGCTCGAGCTCGTCGACCTTGAGCTGCATCGTCTGCAGCGTCTCGTGCACGGGTGCGAGCGCGCGCAGTACGGCCTGCTCGCGCCGCTCGCGCTCTTCGCGCGCAACCTGGTCGGACCGGGTCTGCGCAGCCAGCTCGCGGTAGAGGAGCTGCTGGTGCTCGAGCTGCGCCTGGATGCCCGCCCGTGCCGCCTCGGCGGCGGCGAGTCGTGCGCGCAGATCGGCGTGCTCGCGTGCGGAGCGCGCGGCGGCGCGCGCGAGCCCGGCCGCCCACCCGGCGAGGGCGCCGGCGGCGAGACACGCGATCACGATCGCGACGATGACGAGTGCGTCCATGCGAACAGGATGACGGGGCCCTCCGACATCGCAGTCGCACGACGCCGCGCGCCGGCGCGTCAGGCGAACTCGAAGAGCGTCTGCTGCTCCCACCGGAGGAGCTCGACAGGCGTGGCCTCCGGCGCGACCGGCGTCTTCTCGGCGGGCTCGGGCACGGCGATCCGCGCGACGCCGATGCGTGCGAGCTCGGCGAGCGACCGGATGTCTCGTGCGCCGACTCGCCGCGCGGCGTCGATCATGATGTGGGCGCACGCGAGAGCGTCGGCGGCGGCGTCATGGTGCGCGAATTCGGCGAAGCCGGCCTCGGCGGCCACGGACGGGAGCCGATACGACTCGAGGCGGTACACGCGCCGCGCGAGCTGGAGGCTGCACACGTATTCGTACGGCGGGCAGTCGTCGCCCGTCACCTCGCAGGCGCGCCGGATCACGGTCATGTCGAAGCCCGCGTTGTGCGCGACGAGCACGTCCGACCCGCAGAACTCGCGGAGGTCGGCGAGCTGCTCGCTCCAGGTCTTCGCGCCGACGACGTCTTCGGCCGTCAGCCCGTGGATGCGCGTGTTGAGCTCGAAGAACTGGTCGTGCGGGAACGGCGGCTGGATGAGCCAACCCTTCGTCTCCACGACTTCGCCGCCGCGCACCCGGGCGAGGCCCACCGCGCACGCCGACGCACTGCTGGAGTTCGCCGTCTCGAAGTCGATCGCGGTGAAGTCCAGTGGCACCTGTTCAGCATCACCCGCACCTCCGACGTCCGGCGGCAGGCACGCCGGACGACCGACGTGTGCGCAACTCCGGAGAAGACGGAGGCAGCCGCCCGCGCCGCCGCGCAGCGACGGGGTGCGCGCCCGGCGGTCGGCGCGGAACTCCGGAGAACCGCGCGTGTCGGGGCGGGGTCGTAGGGTCGAGGCATGGCCACCCGCGAAGAGATGTCGAGGTCGTTCGGGTCCGCGGCATCCGTCTATGAATCAGGACGACCCGAGTACCCGGCCGACGCGGTCGCGTGGCTGCTCGCCCCCGCCCGCCGCGACGGGCACAGTCTGCGCGTCGCCGATGTCGGCGCCGGCACGGGAAAGCTGACGCGCGCGGTCGTCGAGGCGGGCGCCGAGGTCGTCGCGATCGATCCGGATGCCGAGATGCTCGGCGTGCTGCGCGACAACGTGCGTCGGGTGCCGACGTTCGTCGGGACGGCCGAGAGTCTTCCGCTGCCTGACGCGTCGCTCGACGCGGTCGTGCTGGGGCAGGCGTGGCACTGGGTGGACCCCGTGCCCGCGTCGGCCGAGGTCGCGCGCGTGCTGCGTCCCGGTGGCGTGCTCGGCCTCATCTGGAATGTGCGCGACGACGACGAGCCATGGGTGCGGCGTCTCACCGGGATCATGCACGGCAGTCGCGCCGAGGAGATGATCGCGGAAGGCGGCCCGACGGTCGCCGCGCCGTTCACGGGGCTCGAGGAGCAATCGTGGCACTGGTCGCGCCCGATGACGCGCGACGCGCTCTTCGACATGGCGCGGTCGCGCAGCTACATCATCACCGCGCCGCCCGACGAGCGGGAGCGCATAGAGGCGGGGCTCGCCGAGCTCTTCGACGAGCTCGGGGCGGTGGGCGACGCGACCGTCGACCTGCCGTACGTCACGCGGGCGTACCGGGCGGTGCGACCATGAGCTCGCGCACGCTGACCGTCTGCAACTTCGTCACGGTCGACGGCCGCTACGAAGACGACACCCACGACATCGTCTCGTTCTTCGAGCACCAGCACCCCGACTACCGCGGCGCCGACACGTTCGACCACTACACGACGAGTCTCCTGCGCGAGTCCGACACGCTCCTGCTGTCGGGTCGGCGCTCCTTCCTCGGCAACATGAGGTACTGGAGCGGAGTCCGCGAATCGGCGGATGCCACGGCCATCCGCCGCGAGTTCGCAGACCTGATCCTCGCGGTCGAGAAGGTCGTCGTCTCCGACACCGTGGCCGAGGCGGACATCTCGCCGTACGCGAACACCCGCATCGTGCGCCTCGCCGACGCCCGGCGCGAGGTGGCCGCGATGAAGCAGACGGAGGGGCGCGGGATCCTCGTGCTTCTCGGCCGGCTCCTGTGGAACGACCTCATGGAGGCGGGGCTCGTCGACGAGCTGCACCTCGTGACGTTCCCGCTCATCGCGGGTCGCGGGGTTCCGCTGTTCGACACGAGACCGCCCGTCGCGCTCAAGCTGCTCGAGACCCGCGCGTGGGAGGAGTCGGGGAACGTCCTCATGCGGTGGCGCGTCGACCCCGTGGCGAGTCGCGATGAGTGATCCCGCGGCATCCTTCGACTCGGTGGCTGCCGAGTACGACGCAGCGCGTCCTTCGTATCCGATCGAGTCGGTGAACTGGCTCGTGGGCGACGACGCCGAGGTCGTCGTCGACGTGGGCGCCGGCACGGGCAAGTTCACGCGTTTGCTGGAGCGCCCGGGGCGCCGTGTGATCGCGGTCGAGCCGTCGGCGAGCATGCTCGCCGAACTGCAGCGGGCCCTTCCGCACGTCGAGGCGATGGCGGGGTCGGGGGAGCGGATGCCGCTGCCTCCGGCATCCGTCGATGTCGTCACGTTCGCTCAGGCGTGGCACTGGGTCGATGCGGATGCGGCATCCGCCGAGGCCGCGCGCGTGCTCCGACCCGGCGGGCGGCTGGGACTCGTGTGGAACCTTCGCGACGAGCGGAGCCCGTGGGTGCGCGACCTCGGCGCCGCGATGCGGGCCGACGGCGACCACTTCCGCGGCGAGGTGGAGGATCCGGCGATGGGCGACGCGTTCGAGGCGGTCGAGCGCCACTTCGCGGAGTGGGTGCGGCGGACGACGAAGGACGAGATCGTCGCCGACGTGCGGTCGCGCAGCTACTTCCCGCTCTTGTCGCCCGACGAGCGGGCGCACGTGGTGCGGGCGGTGGCGGATGTGCTCGAGCTGCCCGGGGTGTCGGATCGCGACGGCATAGTGGAGGTGCCGTACGTCACGGCGTCCTTCCGGTACACGTCTCGCCGACGGGCCGATCCGACAGAGGAGAGCGAATGATCCGCGGAGTCTGCTTCGACCTCGACGGCACCCTGTTGCGCGACGACCACATGGACGATGTGCTCGTGCGTGTGGCCGCCGGTGTGGCCGAGCGGCACGGGCTGACGGCTGCCGACGTGGATGCCGTGCATCGTCGCGCGTGGACCGAGCAGTGGGACGAGATCGGAGACGAGTGGATGGTCGGTCGCGTCCCGACCGACGTCGTCATGGCAGGGGTCTGGCGCCGAGCGCTGTCGCAATTCGACGTCGACGACCTCGACGACGCCGCGAAGGACGCTGCACAACTGCAGTGGAGGATCGAGACCGCCGCGTGGACGCTGTACCCCGAGGCGGTCGACGTGCTCGCGGAGTGCCGCCGGCGCGGCATCCGCACCTCGATCATCACCAACGGTCCGAGCGATCTGCAGCGCGCGAAGCTCGACGCGGTGGAGCTCACGCCCCACTTCGACGCGATCCTCGTGTCGGGCGAGGTGGGGGCGCAGAAGCCCGATCCGGCGATCTTCGCGGCCGCGGTGTCGGGCATGGGCGTCGCGGGCGACGAAGCCATCCATATCGGCGACAACCAGCACGCCGACGTCGGCGGCGCACGCGCGTCGGGTTTGACGGCCGTGTGGATCGACCGGCGCGGCGCCGACCTCGAGAGCGAGCCGCACCACATCGTGACCGATCTGCGCGGGCTGGTGGAGCTGCTCGGCTGAGCGAGCCCTACTGCGGGTCGGCCGTGCGCGGGTCGAACACGAACCTCGTCGCCTCCGGCCCGCCGAACTCGATGGAGACCGGATGCGGCTTCGCCGGTCGTCCCGTCGGGAGCCAGCCGCGCCCCGGCCGGGTCAGGATGAGGGTGCGTCCCTTCTCTCCGACGAAGCCGAGGCTGTCGACCTCGTCGATCCCGCCGGCCCAGAGCGCAAACCCGACCTCTTCGAGTTGACGCAGCAGCTGGTGCCGATCGCCGACGAGGCCGAGCTCTGAGAATCCGATGAGCTCGTCCGCGTCGAACGGCCCGGAGCGCCCGTTCTCTTCGAATCCGCGGTGGGCGATGAGCTCGACGATGTTGCCCGCCGGGTCGTGGAAGTACGCGGCGCGCGCATCCCAGAACGCGAAGTCGAGGACGTCGCCCAGCAGCTCGACCCGGCCTCGCGCCCACTCGAGCGCCGCGTCGAAGCGGTCACCTGGCACGAGCAGGGCGAAGTGATAGAAGGCTCCGCCGTCTTCGAGCCGGAAAGTGAGTCGCGTCTCGCCGATGACGATCGCGTTGCCGTCGAGCGGGAGTGCGAGTCGACCACCGTAGAACTCGCGGAGGTCGAGGGGTGCTGCGAGAGTCACGTGAGCGAACCGCATCCGGCCAGCCTAGGCGTCGTCGGGGCGCGGGGCTCCGTCGCGCCCCCACGTAGACTGGATGCCCGTGGCTCTCACCATCGGAATCGTCGGACTGCCCAACGTCGGCAAGTCCACCCTCTTCAACGCCCTGACCAAGAATCAGGTGCTCGCGGCGAACTACCCGTTCGCGACCATCGAGCCCAACATCGGGGTGGTGAGCCTGCCCGACCCGCGGCTGAACAAGCTGGCCGAGATCTTCGGCAGTGAGCGGATCCTCCCCGCCACCGTGTCTTTCGTCGACATCGCCGGCATCGTGCGCGGCGCGAGCGAGGGGGAGGGGCTGGGCAACCAGTTCCTCGCGAACATCCGTGAGGCGGATGCCATCGCCCAGGTCGTGCGCGGTTTCGACGACGACGACGTGGTGCACGTCGAGGGGGCGGTGAACCCCAAGGGCGACATGGAGACGATCAACGCCGAGCTGCAGCTCGCCGACCTCCAGACGCTCGAAAAGGCGATCCCGCGTTTCGAGAAGGACGTCAAGGGCAAGAAGATCGACCCGGCCGTGCTCTCGACCGCCCTCGCCGCGCAGGAGGCTCTCCAGCGCGGGCAGCTGCTGTCGGCATCCGGTCTCGACCTCGCTCCGATCAAGGAGCTCGGCCTGCTCACGGCCAAGCCGTTCATCTTCGTCTTCAACGTCGACGAGAGCGTGCTGACGGATGCCGCGAAGAAGGCGGCCCTCGCAGAGCTCGTCGCTCCCGCGCAGGCCGTGTTCCTCGACGCGAAGATCGAGTCCGAGCTCATCGACCTCGACCCCGAGGACGCCGCCGAGCTGCTCGCGTCGACGGGTCAGGAGGAGTCGGGTCTCGACCAGCTCGCGCGCATCGGCTTCGACACGCTCGGGCTGCAGACGTATCTCACCGCCGGGCCCAAGGAGGCTCGCGCGTGGACGATCGGCAAGGGCTGGAAGGCTCCGCAAGCGGCGGGGGTCATCCACACCGACTTCGAGAAGGGCTTCATCAAAGCCGAGGTCATCTCGTTCGACGACCTCGTCGAG
>NZ_DASRXZ010000026.1:0-43496 GCF_035687345.1 Microbacterium sp. | reverse complement strand
CGAGGCGAGCGACGGCGACGAGCCGTCGGGCCCGGCGTCGATCGCGCTCGCAGCGCTCGACCTGTGGCGGCTCGGTGCGGGGGAGCGGTGGCGCAGGGTCGCGGAGCGGATCGTCGCCGCGCACGCGCCGAGGGCGCTGGCGCAGCCGCTCGCGCACGGAGCCCTGCTGCGAGCCGCCTCAGGGCTCGTCGAGGCGCCGCGGCAGCTGGTCATCGTCGCGGAGAGCACCGACGATCCGCTCGCGGATGCGGGGCGCGGCATCCGCGCCGACGTCTTCGCGGTGGTGAGCCCGGCGCAGTCGGAGGCGTTCGCGAGCGCCGGGTTCGAGCTCTTCGAGGACAAGGCCGTGCTCGACGGCAGGGCGACGGCGTACGACTGCGAGGACTTCGCGTGCCGCCTCCCGGTGACGGATGCCGCGGAGCTCGCGTCTTCAGCTCCCGGTCGCTGAGCGAGCCGAAGCGCGACGAACGTGCGCATTCCGTCTCGGGCGCTCCGCGCCCTCGCTCAACGCCCGGGGCTCGACGTCAGCCGATCGCGCGCAAGCCGCCGCCGCGCTCCTCGCGCTCGACGCGGATGCCGAACACCAGTTCGATCGCTCGCTCGAACTCGTCGAGCCGGCCTTCGGCCGCGGCCTCGCGCGCCCGCACCGACGGTGTGTGCGAGAGCACGCCGGCGAGGTGCCGCAGGGCGGCCTCGGTGCGTCTGTCGTCGTCGCCGCGAAGTCGGTCGATCTCCGCCCCGAGCGCCGCCTGGATGTGCGATCGCACGGCGACGATCGCGGCGGCCGCGTCGCGCTGCGCCGTGAACGACGCCGCAGCCGAGCCGACGACCTCATGCGCCCCGTGGCCGAGCTCGGGCACCGACGCGTGCTTGCCGAGCAGCTCGAGGTCGACGAGGGTGACGCCGTCGATGTCCGCCACGGCCGAGTCGACGTTCCGCGGCAGGCCGAGGTCGACGATGATGCGGTCGCGGTCCGACGGGACGTCGTCGACGGTCACGGTGTAGCGCGCCGTGCACGTGATCACCACGTCGGCTTCGCGGATGCCGCGTCGCAGGTCGCGCTCGGCGCGCACGCCGTACTTCGCGGCGAACTTCTGCGCGCGGCCGGTCGCCGAGTACACGCGCACGTCGGTCGCCCCGCGCGCCTGGAGCGCCGCGATCGTCGTCGCGGCGTAGCTCCCGGTGCCGACGAGCAGCACCGCGGTGTCACTCCAGTCCGTGATGCGCGACGCGACGAGATCGAGCGCGAGGCGCGCGAGCGAGCGGCCCTCGCCGACGAGGTTCGCCCGCGCGCGCACTTCGCGCGATGCGTGGGCGGCACGCTGGAACGCCTGCTCGAGCAGCGGGCTCGTGACCCCGGCCTCGCGGGCCGATCGCAGCGCGCGCTGCACCTGTCCGCTGATCTCCTCCTCGCCGAGGACCATCGACTCGAGACCCGAGCTCACCGCGAAGAGGTGACGCACGACGTCGTCGCCGCTGAGGGTCACCGCGGAACGGCGCAGCACCTCGGCATCCGCGCCGACGCGCTCCTCGAGAAACTCCAGCACCGCCTCGTGCGCGAGCGCCGCGGCGCCCGTGACGGGCTCATCGACCTCGAGATACGCCTCGAACCGGTTGCACGTGGAGAGCACGACGGCGCCGCGCACGAAGTCGTGCGCGGCGAGGAGGTCGGGCCCGGCAGCATCCGCCGCCTGCGAGATCCGCTCGAGGACCTCGAAGTCGGTGTTCCGGTGATTCGCCGTGAGGCAGAAAAGCACGCCGCGAGTTTACCCGCCCCGTCGAGGGCGGGCGGAATCCGCGCGACGGGTCGCTGTACCCGCCGCGACTTCTCCGCACACGATGAGGACAGGCGATGTCGTGGACCCGTCGTACCGTGAGCCGTGCGAAAGGAGCCCTCATGGCCATCACCTCTTCCTCGTCCGCTCGAGCCCAGGTGCCCTCCGGGTACACCGCGGTCGCACCATGGGTCGTCACCGACGACACCGACGCGCTGCTCGAGTTCATCGCGTACGCCTTCGACGGCGAAGAGCTCGCGCGCGTGCGCACCGAGGACGGCTCGATCGGCCACGGCGAGATCCGCGTGGGCGACACCGTGGTGCTCGCGTTCGATCGTCGCCCGGACTGGCCGGTGATGCCGAGCCTTCTGCGCGTGTGGGTGGCGGATGCGGATGCCGCGGTCGCGCGAGCCGTCGAACGCGGCGCCGAGGTCGTCACGGACGTGGGGACGAACGCATTCGGGCAGCGCGGCGGGCGCGTGCGAGACCCGTTCGGCAACATCTGGTGGGTGACCGCGCATGTGGAGGACGTCCCCGAAGAGGTGATGTGGCAGCGGCTCCAGGAGCCGGAATACGCGGAGAACATGCGGTTCGCGCAGGAGTCCCTCGACACGGCGCTGCGGGGCGGCGAAGCGGGCTGGAGCAGCGCGCCTGTGCAGTCCGGGCCCTGAACCGCACGCCGGGCGCTCCCAGACATGCGAACTAGCCTGGACGGGTGACGTTCGCGACCGCCGCCCTCCCCGCAGACCACCCGCTCACCGACGGACGAACCGCCCGATCCCCGCTCGTGCGCGCGGCGCGCGGCGACCGTCCGGCGATTCCGCCCGTGTGGTTCATGCGGCAGGCGGGTCGCTCGCTGCCCGAGTACCGGGAAAGCCGCGCGGGCACCGAGATGCTCGACGCGTGCCTCGACCCGGCGCTCGCGGCGGAGATCACCCTGCAGCCCGTGCGCCGCCACGGCGTCGACGCCGCGGTGTTCTTCAGCGACATCGTGGTGCCGGTCCTTCTCGCGGGAGTCGGCGTGAAGATCGTCCCGGGGCGCGGCCCCGTGCTCGACGAGCCGGTGCGCACGGCATCCGATGTCTTGAAGCTGCGTCCGATCGACCCCGCCGCGCTCGACCCGATCCGCGAGGCGGTGCGCATCGTCGTCGCAGAGCTCGGCAGCACGCCGCTCGTCGGCTTCGGCGGCGCGCCGTACACGCTCGCGAGCTACCTCGTCGAAGGCGGGCCGTCGAAGGAGCAGCTGCGCACGCGCGCCCTCATGCGCACGGACCCGCACACCTGGGCGACGCTGCTCAACTGGTGCGCCGACGTGACCGGCGCGTTCCTGCGCGCCCAGGTCGAGGCGGGGGCGAGCGTCGTGCAGCTGTTCGACTCGTGGGCCGGGTCGCTGTCGCGCAGCGACTACCAGCGCCGCGTGTCGCCGCACTCGCGCCGCGCGTTCGACGCCCTCCGCGGGCTCGACGTGCCGCGCATCCACTTCGGCCTCGGGATGGGCGAGATGCTCGACCTGCTTCCGGGCATCGGCGCGGACGTCGTCGGCATCGACTGGCGCCTGCCGCTCGACGTCGCGAACGAGCGCCTCGGCGGCCGCGTCCCGCTCCAGGGGAACATCGACCCGGCGCTGCTGCAGGCGCCGTGGCACGTGCTCGCGGCGCACATCGAGGACGTCGTCGACCGCGGCGCAGCCGCCCCCGCGCACATCGTGAACCTCGGACACGGCGTGCCGCCCGAGACCGACCCGACGGTGCTCACGCGCATCGTGGAGTTCGTGCATGCCTGATGGCGTCCTCGTCGTCGGCGGGGGAGTCGGCGGGCTCGTGCTCGCGCGGCGGCTCGCCCTCGCCGGCAGACCCGTCGTCGTGTTCGAGCGCTCCGACCGCTTCGGCGGCCAGGTCGCACGGCAGACGGTCGCGGGCGTGGACCTCGACGCGGCCGCGGAATCGTTCGCGATGCGGGGCGGCACGGTCGCGAGGCTCCTGACCGAACTCGGCATGGCGGAGGACATCGAGACGCCCCTCTCCACGCCCGCGTGGCTGCATCGGGCCGACGGGTCTGCCGTACCGCTGCCGGCGACGGGAGTGCTCGGCATCCCGGGCGACCCGTCGGCGCCCGACGTGGTGCACGCGATCGGCCGCCGCGCCGCACTGCGCGCGAGAATCGACGCGCTCCTGCCGGCACGCGTGGGGGCGGATGCCTCGTCCCTCGGCGAGCTCGTCCGCCGACGCATGGGCAGGGGAGTCGTCGACGGCCTCGTCGCTCCGGTCGTGCGCGGGGTGCACTCGAGCGACCCTCACTCCCTCCCGGTCGAGACCGCCTCGCCGCGTCTGCGCGACGAGCTGCACGCGACGGGATCCCTCGCGGCCGCGGTGCAGCGGATCCGTGCGACGGCGCCCGCGGGATCACAGGTCGCCGGCATCCGCGGCGGCATGTTCCGGCTCGTGGACGCGCTGGTGGCGGACTGCGAGCGGCTGGGCGTCCGGCTCGAGACGGGCGCCGAGGCCGCCGACATCACCTCCGAGAGTGTCACCGTGAACGGGCGGCGCGTCACGGGCGAGGTCGTCCGTGCGGCGACCCCCGTCGATGCCCCAGCCGGCCGGCGCATCACGCTCGCGACGCTCGTGGTCGAGGCATCCGGTCTCGACCCGGCTCCTCGCGGAACGGGCGTCCTCGTGGCGGCCGGCGCTCCCGGGGTCTCGGCCCGCGCCCTGACGCACGTCTCGGCGAAGTGGGCGTGGGTGGGCGAGCGCCTCCCCGGGCTCCATGCGCTGCGGCTCTCGTACGACGGGGACGTCCCCGATGCGATCGAGCGGGCGACCGCGGATGCCGCGACGCTCACGGGCGCGCGCATCGATCGCGTCGTCGACGCGACGTCTGCCGTGTGGCAGCGGCGACCGGGTGGCGCATGGGCCGACACGCCCGAGCCCGCCGTCGGCGAGGGCCCCGCCGGCACCGGGCTCGCGTCCGTCGTCGCGCACGCGGAGCGGGTCGCCGGGCGACTCAGCGCGGATTCGCCGGAACCCGCGTCCGGGGGGAGGATGGAAGGGTGACCGACACAGCCCCCGCCGTCGAACCCCAGTACTACACGCTGTTCGCCGTCCTCCGCCGCGACCCGCACCCTGCGGACGCCCCGCTCGGCGCCCCTCCGATCGAGGACGCATCGGCCGAGGTCGGCGACTCGTTGCGCGGCGTGTACGACGTGTCGGGGCTTCGCGCCGACGCGGACGTGCTCCTGTGGCTGACGGGTCACTCGGCCGACGAGTTGCAGAGCCGCCTGCGCACGCTGCGCCGCAGTCGCGAGCTCGCGTCGCTCCTGCCGACCTGGAACGCGATGGGCGTCCACCGCGACGCCGAGTTCAGTCGCGACCACGCACCGGCGTTCTCGCGCGGCCTCGCGCCGAAGGACTGGCTCACGGTGTATCCGTTCGTGCGCAGTTACGAGTGGTACCTCCTGCCGCCCGAGGAGCGGGGGCGGATGCTGGGCGACCACGGCCGCAAGGGCCGCGAGTTCCCGCAGGTGCAGAGCAACACCGTCGCGAGCTTCGCGCTCGGCGACTACGAGTGGCTCCTCGCTCTCGAGGCCGACGACCCGACCGAGCTCGTCGACCTCATGCGCCACCTGCGCGCGACGGATGCCCGCCTGCACGTGCGCGAAGAGGTGCCGTTCTTCACCGGGCGCCGCATCGCGCCGTCCGAGGTGCGCGAGGTGATCGAGTGACTTCGCTGCGCTTCGCATCCGCCGCCGAGATTGCGCGAACGACCGCCGCCGGGCGGCGCGGACCGTCATTCGCGCGATCTCGACAGGGGTCGGCTGACGCATGACGCTCCGCATCGGAACCCGCGCCAGCGCCCTCGCGATGGCGCAGTCGGGCACGATCGCCGAGCAGCTCGGCGGTGAGCTCGTGCCGATCGTGTCCGAGGGAGACACCTCGACCGCATCGCTGTCGACCCTCGGCGGACGCGGCGTCTTCGCCAACGCGCTGCGCGATGCGCTGCTCGCCGGCGAGGTCGACGTGCTCGTGCATTCGTACAAGGACCTCCCGACGACCCCCGTCGAAGGGCTCGCGATCGCGGCCGTCCCCGAGCGGGCGGACGCGCGCGACGCGCTGTGCGCGCGTGACGGTCTCACTCTCGAAACGCTTCCCGAGGGCGCGCGCGTCGGAACCGGCTCGCCGCGCCGTCGCGCGCAGCTCGCCGCGCGGCGCCCCGATCTCGAGCTCGTCGACCTGCGCGGCAACGTCGACACGCGCCTCGGCCGTGTGGCCTCCGCCGATCCGGAGCGCGCGCTCGACGCCGTGATGCTCGCCGCCGCGGGGCTCGGGCGCCTGGGCCGCCTCGACGCCGTGACCCAGTACCTCCCGCTCGAGGAGTGGCCCACCGCGCCGGCGCAGGCGGCACTCGCGGTCGAGACACGCGTAGGCGACGAGCACCTCGCCGCGGCGATCGACCACCGGCCGACGCGTCTCGCGGCCGACGCGGAGCGCGGTGTGCTCGCGCTCCTGGGCGCCGGGTGCGCGGCCCCGATCGGCGCGCACGCGTTCGTCGAGGACGGGCTGCTGTTCCTCACGGCGGTCGTGTACCGCCCGGACGGCACCGCGCAGCTCTCGAGCTCGCACGCGGCCGCCCTCGAGGGCGACGGCGCGGATGCCGCGGCATCCGTCGCCCGTCACGTGACCGACGAACTCCTCCAGCAGGGCGCCGCCGACCTCGCGCCCCTCGGCGACTGACACGCCGCCCCACGAAAGACGACCCATGACCGAACCGAGCTTCCCCTCCGTCCGTCCGCGCCGCCTGCGTGCGACACCCGCGTGGCGCCGCCTCGCCCGCGAGGCGCGCGTGCACCCCGAGCAGCTCGTGCTGCCGCTGTTCGTGCGCGAGGGCGCCGACGAGCCACTGCCGATCGCGTCGATGCCGGGCGTCGTGCAGCACAGCCTCGACTCGCTGCGCCGCGAGATCGCGCGCGCCGCCGGGGCCGGCATCGGCGGCGTCATGCTGTTCGGCGTGCCCGAGCACAAGGATGCGGAGGGCTCGGGTGCGACCGATCCTGACGGGATCCTCAACGTCGCGACCCGCGTCGCGGCCGAGGAGGCGGGCGACGCGCTCGTCGTGCAGACCGACCTGTGCCTCGACGAGTTCACCGACCACGGGCACTGCGGTGTGCTCGACGCGAACGGCGCGGTCGACAACGACGCGACGCTCGAGCGATACCGCGACATGGCGATCGCGCAGGCCGAGGCGGGATCGCAGCTGCTCGGGCTCAGCGGCATGATGGACGGCCAGGTCGCGGCTGTGCGCTCGGCGCTCGACGGCGCCGGGTACGCCGACGTCGCGATCCTCGCGTACGCCGCGAAGTACGCGTCGGCGTTCTACGGACCGTTCCGCGACGCGGTGCAGTCGTCTCTGCAGGGCGACCGGCGCACCTACCAGATGGATCCCGCGAACCGCCGCGAGGGCGCCCGCGAGGTCGCGCTCGACCTCGCCGAGGGCGCCGACATCGTCATGGTCAAGCCCGCGATGTCGTACCTGGACGTGCTCGCCGACACTGCGGCGTCGTCGCCGGTGCCCGTGTGGGCGTACCAGGTGAGCGGCGAGTACTCGATGATCGAGGCCGCCGCCGCGCACGGCTGGATCGACCGCGAGCGAGCCGTCGACGAGTCGCTCACGAGCATCGTGCGGGCGGGCGCCGACGCCGTCCTGACGTACTGGGCGATCGAGGCGGCCGAACGCCTCGGCCGTCGATGATCGAGGAGACGAGACGCATGACCCTGACCAATGCGGATGCCGCAGCCCGCGCCCGCGCGGTGATCCCCGGTGGCGTCAACTCGCCCGTGCGCGCCTTCGGCTCGGTCGGAGGAACCCCGTTGTCGATCGTGTCGGCGTCGGGTCCTTGCGTGCGCGACGTGTCGGGACGCGAGTATGTCGACCTCGTCGCGTCGTGGGGTCCCGCGCTGCTGGGCCATGCACACCCCGACGTCGTGAAGGCTGTGACGGATGCCGCGACCCGCGGCCTTTCGTTCGGCGCGTCGACCCCGGGCGAGACGGAGCTCGCCGAGCTCGTCATCGAGCGCCTCGCGCATCCGCTCCCGGACGCCGAGCGACCCGGACGCGAGACGAAGCGCGCGATCGAGCGCCTCCGCCTCGTCTCGACCGGCACCGAGGCGACGATGACCGCGATCCGCATCGCGCGCGGGGCCACCGGGCGCGACGTCATCGTCAAGTTCGCCGGCCACTACCACGGACACTCCGACGGTCTCCTCGCCGAGTCGGGCTCGGGCGTCGCGACGCTCGGCCTTCCCGGATCCGCGGGCGTCCCCGCCGACATCGCGGCGCTCACGCTCGTGCTGCCGTACAACGACCGCGACGCCGTGCGCGCCGCGTTCGAGGCGCACCCCGGCCGCATCGCCGCGATCATCGCCGAGGCGGCGGGCGCCAACGCCGGCGTGCTCACGCCTGATCCGGGGTTCAACCGCTTCCTCATCGAGACGGCGCACGAGCACGGGGCGCTGTTCATCCTCGACGAGGTGCTCACGGGCTTCCGCGTGGGTCCCGCCGGCTGGTGGGGGCTCGAGCAGGCATCCGGCGAGGACTGGACGCCCGACCTCGCGACGTTCGGCAAGGTCATCGGCGGCGGGATGCCGCTCGCCGCGATCGGCGGGCGCGCCGAGTATATGGAGCTGCTCGCCCCGCTCGGCCCCGTGTACCAGGCCGGCACGCTGAGCGGGAACCCGCTCGCGGTTGCCGCGGGCATCGCCACGCTGACGCTCGCCGACGAGGACGTGTATCGCCGGGTCGACGCGGCGGCGGATGCCGTCGCGACCGCGGCGCACGAGGCGCTCGACGCAGAAGGCGTCGCACACGTCGTCTCACGGGCGGGGAACCTCTTCTCGATCGCCTTCCGCCCCGGGTCCGTGCGGAACTACGACGACGCCCGCGACCAGGAGGCGTTCCGCTACCGGGCGTTCTTCCACGCGATGCTCGAGGCGGGGGTCTCCCTCCCGCCGAGCGTGTTCGAGGCGTGGTTCCTCACCGCCGCGCACGACGACGCGGCGATCGAGCGCATCACCGCGGCCCTCCCGGGTGCGGCGCGGGCCGCGGCATCCGCTTCGCCCTCCTGATCCCCTTGCGGAACACTACTCGCCGAGTGATCCGCTTCTCCCTCCTGATCCCCCGCGGAACACTCCTCGCCGAGATCAGGACATCTGGCTCACGCAGGGGATTCTGCGGCGAATCATCCTGCCTCCGCCAGATGTCCTGATTCGGGAGAGTGGGCGAGGGCGACAGCCGAGCGGCGGCGAGCGCCGAGCCGGTCAGATCCAGGTGGGCACCCAGTTGTGCAGGCGGTAGAACTCGTACGGCACCGAGATGCCGTTCACGACCGGGTACCAGAACGCGGCGACGAGCAGTGCGACGATGAGGAACACGATCACGAGCCGCTGCCCGGTCGCGCGGCGGTACGACGCCTCGGGCGATCCCGGCACCGCGGATGCGGCCACGCCGCCTCGAGCGATGTCGCGCAGTGCGAACGTGAGCGCGAGCAGCAGGAAGGGCAGCACCACGACGGTGTAGAACTGGAACGTCGTGCGCTCGGGGTACAGCAGCCAGGGCACGTACGTCACGCCGATGCCCACGAGCACGAGCGCGAGACGCCAATCGCGTGCGAGCACGAACCGGTACACGGCGTACAGCACGGCGGCGACGGCCGCGAACCACACGAGCGGGTTCGGCATGCTGTAGATGTTCTGAACGCAGCCGCTCGCCCAGCCGCATCCGGCATCGCCGAGCGGGTCCTGGTGGAAGTACATCGACGTCGGGCGGATCAGCAGCGGCCACTGCCACGCGGGGCTCTCGTAGCCGTGGTCGGTCGTGAGGCCGACGTGGAATCCGTAGATCGCCTGGTGATAGCGCCACAGGCTCTGCAGCGCGGGGGGCACCCACGACCAGATGCCCGTCGCGGGCTCGGCGTCGGCCGAGTGCCGGTCGTACCCGCCGTCGGTCACGAACCAGCCCGTCCACGACAGCAGGTACACGACGAACGCGACCGGCACGAAGAGCACGAATGTCACGACGCCCTGCCGCACCGCGTCGAACGGCCACAGCTCCACGCCGAGGCGCCGGCGCGCGAGGGCATCCGCCACGACGAGGTAGACGCCGAGCCCGGCGAGCACGTACACGCCGGACCACTTGACGGATGCAGCGGCCCCCGCCGCGACGCCCGCGGCCACGATCCAGGGGCGGTTCCACATCACCGCGCCCCATCGCAGGCTCACGGTCGCGGGCTCATTCCCGTTGTGCGGTGAGCGCGCGAGCATCGCCTCCGCGAGACGCTCGTCGAGGCGCCGTCTGTCGAGGGCGACGAACAAGAACGCGAGCACGACGAAGAACGCCACGAAGATGTCGAGGATCGCGACACGGCTCATCGCGATCGCGAGGCCGTCGACCGCCATGAGCCCCGAGGCGATCGTCGCGAACGCGACCGACCGTGTGAGCGCGTGCGCGAGGAAGTACAGCACGAGCACCGTCGCGGTGCCGAAGAGGGCGACGGCGAACCGCCAGCCGAACGTCGACTCGGCGCCGAAGAGCGCCATGCCGGCGCCGATCAGGTACTTGCCGAGCGGCGGATGCACCACGAAGCTGCCCTGGCCCGTGAAGATGTCGGTCTCGCCGTTCAGGAAGCGTGCATCGGCGCCCTCGGGCCACGTCGACGGGAACCCGAGCACCCACTGGCTCCACGAGTCCTTGACGTAATACGTCTCGTCGAACACGAGCGCGTGCGGGTTCGAGAAGTTCGCGAAGCGCAGGACGCCGGCCACGAGCGTGACGAGCAGGGGAGCGATCCATGCCCAGCGGGCCGCGATGCGGGGATCGGCGGCGGACCGGGCGGACCAGCGGTCGTACAGCGTCGGGCGGGCGGCGGGCAGCAGCTGCGGCTCGGCGACGGTCGACACGGCGACCAGCCTAGGGCGTCGGATGCGGGCGACGCGCCGCGCTGTGGAGAACATAGGCTGGCCGCGTGATCATCCTCGCCGCGACTCCGATCGGCAACCTCGGCGACGCCTCGACCCGCCTCGTCGAGGCGCTCGAGGTGGCGACCGTCATCGCGGCCGAAGACACGCGGACGACGCAGCGACTGCTCGCGGCGCTCGGCATCGAGAACCGTCCGCGCCTCATCGCCTTCCACGACCACAACGAGAAGGCGAAGGCGGCCGAGCTCGTCGAGCTCGCGCGTGACGAGGACCTCCTCGTGCTGAGCGATGCCGGCATGCCGACCGTGAGCGACCCGGGCTTCGGCATCGTCGCGGCCGCAGCGGACGCGGGGGTGACCGTGACCGCGATCCCCGGGCCGAGTGCCGTGCTCACTGCGCTGGCGGTGTCCGGCTTGCCCACCGACCGCTTCACGTTCGAGGGATTCCTGCCGCGCAAACCGGGGGAGCGCTCGTCCACGCTGCGCGCCCTCGCCGGGGAGCGACGGACGATGGTGTTCTTCGAGGCGCCGACGCGCGTCGCGGCGACGCTCGCCGACATGGCCGCGGAGTTCGGCGCGGAGCGCCGCGCCGCCGTGTGCCGCGAGCTCACGAAGCTGCACGAGGAGGTCGTGCGCGGAACGCTCGCCGAGCTCGCGGAGTGGGCGCACGGCGGGGTGCGGGGCGAGGTCGTGCTCGTCGTCGCCGGGGCGGAGGTGCGTGCGGTCCCTTTCCCCGACGCCGTCACGCAGGTGCTCGAGCTCGTGCGATCGGGCACCCGGCTCAAGGACGCCGCCGGCGAGGTTGCGGCGCACACCGGCCACTCCTCGCGCGAGCTCTACCAGGCGGCGCTCGCCGTCCGCGGGTAGCCCGCGGCGCTCGCGACGCGCACCGCAGAACCCCGTCCACCGGGCCGGCGGTCGTCACACTGCCGGTCGCGGCATCCGGCCAATCTAGAATCTTCTGGTGACTTCCGGCCGATCCTTCTACATCACGACGCCGATCTACTACCCGAGCGACGTGCCGCACATCGGACACGGCTACACGACCGTGGCCGTCGACACGCTCGCGCGCTGGCACCGCCAGGCGGGTGACGACACGTGGATGCTCACGGGAACCGACGAGCACGGCCAGAAGATGCTGCGCGCGGCATCCGCCAACGGCGTGACGCCGCAGCAGTGGGTCGACAAGCTCGTGGCGGAGTCGTGGTTCCCGCTGCTGGAGGAGCTCGACGTCGCGAACGACGACTTCATCCGCACGACGCAGGAGCGGCATGAGCGCAACGTGCAGGTGTTCTTCCAGGCGCTGTACGACCGTGGGTACATCTACGCGGGCGAGTACGAGGCGCTGTACTGCGTCGGCTGCGAGGAGTTCAAGCCGGAGTCCGAGATCGTCGACGGCACGGGGCCGTTCGAAGGTCTGAAGGTGTGCGTGATCCACTCGAAGCCGCTCGAGCTGCTGCAGGAGAAGAACTACTTCTTCAAGCTGAGCGAGTTCCAGGACCGCCTGCTCGAGCTCTACAAGACGGACTTCATCCGGCCCGAGACGGCCCGCAACGAGGTCGTGTCGTTCGTGAAGCAGGGCCTGAAGGACCTGTCGATCTCGCGGTCGACGTTCGACTGGGGCATCAAGGTGCCCTGGGACGAGTCGCACGTCATCTACGTATGGGTCGACGCGCTCCTCAACTATGCGACGGCCGTCGGCTACGGCTCCGATCCCGAGCAGTTCGCGCGCCGCTGGCCGGCGTACCACGTCGTCGGCAAGGACATCCTGCGCTTCCACGCGGTGATCTGGCCCGCGATGCTCATGGCGGCGGGCGTCGACGTGCCCAAGGGGGTGTTCGCGCACGGCTGGCTGCTCGTGGGCGGCGAGAAGATGTCGAAGTCGAAGCTCACCGGCATCGCGCCGACCGAGATCACGAGCGTGTTCGGGTCGGATGCGTACCGCTACTACTTCCTGTCGGCGATCCCGTTCGGCCACGACGGCTCGTTCTCGTGGGAGGACCTCTCCGCCCGCTACCAGGCCGAGCTCGCGAACGGCTTCGGCAACCTCGCGTCGCGCGTCACCGCGATGATCGGGCGGTACTTCGAGGGCGTCGTGCCGCCTGCCGACGCGTACGAAGAGGGCGATCTGCACATCCAGAAGACCGTGGCGGATGCGGCGGCGGCCGCCGACTCGGCGATCGAGCGGTTCCGCATCGACGAGGCCATCGCCGCGATCTGGACGATCGTCGACGCGCTGAACCTCTACATCACCGAGAACGAGCCGTGGGCGCTCGCGAAGGACGAGTCGAAGCGCGCGCGCCTGGGCACCGTGCTGTACACGGCCGCCGAAGGACTCCGTGCGCTCGCCGTCCTGCTGTCGCCCGTCATGCCGAAGGCCACCGAGAAGCTGTGGGTCGCGCTCGGCGCCGACCAGGCGCTCGGCCGCCTCGTCGAGCAGCCGATCCGGGAGGCGGGGTCGTGGGGCGCCCTGCCGGCCGGCGCGTCGGTCAACGCCCTCGCACCGCTGTTCCCGCGAGTAGAGCAGAGCCAGTGAGCGATCAGAAGCCCGGGGCCGACGTCTCCGGATACATCCGCGCGCGCCATAACGACGGCTCGCGCGACGTCCGGTGGCCCGAGCCGCCCGCGCCGCTCACCGTGCCGGTGTACGACAACCACGCGCACCTCGAGATCTCCGACGGAGACGAGCCCCGAACGCTCCAGGAGCAGCTCGACCTCGCGGAGTCGGTCGGCGTGATCGGCGTCGTGCAGGCGGGCGGCGACATCGAGTCGAGTGTGTGGTCGGCGGATGCCGCGGCATCCGACCCGCGTGTCCTCGCAGCCGTCGCGATCCACCCCAACGAAGCGCCCGCGTACGCGGCCGCGGGGCGGCTCGACATGGCGATCGAGGCGATGGACGAGCTCGCGACGCAGCCGCGCGTGCGCGCGATCGGCGAGACGGGGCTCGATTTCTTCCGCACCGACGAGTCGGGCCGCGATGCGCAGTTCGAGAGCTTCGAGGCGCATATCGGGCTCGCGAAGAAGCACGGGATCGCGATGCAGATCCACGACCGCGACGCGCACGGCGCGGTGCTCGAGACCCTCGAGCGCGTGGGCGCCCCCGACCGCACGGTCTTCCACTGCTTCTCGGGCGACGCCGACATGGCGACCATCGCGGCGGAGCGCGGGTACTACCTGAGCTTCGCGGGCAACGTCACGTTCAAGAATGCGCAGAACCTGCGCGACGCGCTCAAGGTCACGCCGCGCGAGCGGATCCTGGTCGAGACGGATGCGCCGTTCCTCACCCCCACGCCGCACCGCGGCCGCCCGAACGCGCCGTACCTCATCCCGGTGACGGTGCGGTTCATCGCGGCCGAGCTCGGGGTCGAGCTCGACGAGCTGTGCGCGCAGCTCGCAGCGAACACCGTCGACGTGTACGGCGCGTTCGGCGACTGACCTCAGCCGTTGAGGCGGATCGTGGCGCTCGCGGGCAGCGAGGTCAGGTCGTCGGCCAGGCGTGCCCAGAACGAGCGCCGCCGCGTGCGCTCGAGGGGAGGCTCCTCCGCCTCGTGCGGCTCCGGCCGACGCCCGGCGATCGTGGGCGTTCCATCACGGTGCATGTCGTTCACCCTTCGTCTCGGGCGGTCGGTTCTCGGGCCGCCCTCACGTCTTCTACGAACGGCGCGAAGCGTCTTCGACATTCCGAATCGATTCGACCGTCGAACTTCTTTCGCGAAGGGTGTCGAATCGACAGGATCCCGTTCGTAGACCTGATGTGGAGAGGGAGCGCGATCGAGATGGCGGAGTGCTCGTGACGTCGGCCGTCGACGAAGCGGTCGTCCGCGCACACCGAGAGGAGTGGGCGCGGATCGTCGCGGGGCTCATGCGACGGTACGGCGATCTCGACCTCGCCGAAGAGACCGCCGCCGAGGCTTTCGCCAGGGCCGTCGAGCGGTGGCCGGCGGAGGGCGTGCCGCCCAACCCCGGCGGGTGGATCACGACGACCGCGCACCGTGTGGCGATCGACCGGCTCCGCCGCGAAGCGCGCCGCAGCGAGCTGCATCAGGAGGCGCTCATGCTCCAGGACGACTCACCGGCCGAGTTCACGGGCGCGATCGATGACGACCGGCTGCGGCTCGTGTTCACATGCTGCCACCCGGCGCTCTCGATGGAGGCACGCGTCGCACTCACGCTGCGGATCGTCGGCGGACTCACGGTGGCCGAGATCGCGCGCGCATTCCTCGTGCAGGAGACGACGATGGGCCAGCGCATCAGTCGGGCGAAGGCGCGGATCAAGGCCGCTCGGATTCCGTACCGCGTGCCGGAGCGCGAAGACCTTCCGAGCCGTCTCGACGGCGTGCTCACGGTGCTCTACCTGATCTTCAACGAGGGCTATCTCGCCACCGGGGAGGGGGCGGACCCCATCCGCCGCGACCTCACGGGCGAGGCGATCCGGCTCACGCGCCTCGTGCGCGACCTGCTGCCCGAGGCATCCGCCGAACGCGCCGAGGCGACCGGTCTGCTCGCGCTCATGCTCCTCACGGAGGCCCGGGCGGACGCCCGTGTGTCGGCGAAGGGGGAGCTCGTGCGGCTCGACGAGCAGGACCGGGGGTCGTGGAACCGAGCTCTCGTCGACGAGGGTCTCGCGCTCGTCGACGAGCCGGCGGAGACCTTCGCGGGGCGCTACCAGCTCCTCGCGGCGATCAACGCCGTGCACGCCTCGGCGCCGCACGCGCGCGACACGGACTGGTCGCGGATCGTCGCGCTGTACGGACGCCTCGAGCAGCTCGATCCGAATCCGATCGTGACGCTCAACCGGGCGATCGCCGTCTCGGAGTACGACTCGCCCGAAGTCGCCCTCGCCCTCGTCGACGGCCTGGGCGATGCCCTCGACGGTCACCACGCCTTCCACGCGACGCGCGCCGAGCTGCTGCGTCGTGTGGGCCGCGCCTCCGACGCCCTCGCCGCGTACGATCGCGCGATCGAGCTCGCCGGCAACACCGCCGAAGTGGCTCACCTGCGCCGCCGCCGCGCCCAGCTCCCGACGACCCCGTGAACGATCCCGATAAGGAAAGGGGGCCATCATGGCCCAGCAGTACCTCGTCATCCACATGACCGACTCGTCCGGTTCCGCCCTCGCACAGGACGAGGACCGGCGCATGCTCGAGTCCTGGGCGAAGGAGGGCGAGGACGCCGGCCGCCTCGGTCCCGGCGCGCCCGTCGCCGGTCCTGAGGAGGCGAAGTCGGTCGCGGTGCGCGACGGCAAGGTGATCGTCACGGACGGACCGTTCCCCGAGTTCAAGGAGTGGTTCGCCGGCTACGACCTCCTCGAGGCCGAATCGATCGACGAGGCCGCTGCGTACATGGCGAAGCATCCGACCGCCGTCGCCGGGAAGGTGCTGATCCTGCCCGTCGTCATGCTGCCGTGGGAGAGCGAGGACGAAGCGGCGGCCTCGTGAGCGGCATCCGACTCAGGCCGCATCCGCCTTCGCGCCTTTGACCACGAAGAGCGTCTCGGTCTGCTCGAGCTCCATGCCCTTGGTCTCGGGGATCTTCCACGCGACGAACACGAACGACAGCGCTGCGAACAGGGCGTACATGCCGTACGTGAGCGGCAGGGACCACGCCGACAGGGCGGGGAACGTCATCGTGATGGCGAAGTTCGCGATCCATTGGGCGCCGGCGGCGACGCCGAGGGCCTTCCCGCGGATGCGGCTCGGGAAGATCTCCCCGAGGAGCACCCACACGAGCGGACCCCACGATGCGCCGAACCCGACCACGAAGAGGTTCGCGGCGACGAGGGCGATCGGGCCCCACGGGCTGGGCAGGGTGACGTCGGATCCGGATCCCTCCGCGAACGAGAACGAGACGGCCATCAGGCCGAGAGACAGGGTCATGAGCACCGAGCCGGTGAGGAGGATCGGCTTCCGCCCGACACGGTCGACGAGGAAGATCGCGATGAGCGTCACGAGCACGTTCGTGACCGATGTGATGACGCTCGTGAGCAGCGCGCTGCCCTCGCCGAACCCGACCGCGCGCCACAGCGTGGTCGAGTAGTAGAAGATCACGTTGATGCCGACGAACTGCTGGAAGATCGACAGGATGATGCCGATCCACACGATCGGCTGAAGCCCGAACGCCTTGCCGCGGATCGACACGCCCGCGTTCTTGCGGTCGGCCTCGATCGCCGTACGGATCTCGTTCATGGTCTTGTCGAGGTCGGCCGGTGGCACGAGGCGCGCGAAGATGTCGCGTGCCTCGTCGGAGCGCCCCGTCGCGATGAGGAAGCGCGGCGACTCGGGCACGGTGAACGAGAGGATGCCGTACACGGCGGCCGGGACGACGCCGACGATGAACATCCAGCGCCACGCGTCCAGGCCGAACCAGAGCGCCTCATCCGCGCCGCCCGCGCTCGTCGCGAGAAGCGCGTCGCTGAGCAGGGCGACGAAGATGCCGAGCGTGATCGCGAGCTGCTGCAGCGATGCCAGTCCGCCGCGGATCTGGCGCGGCGCGATCTCGGCGATGTAGGCGGGGGCGACGACGGATGCGATGCCGATGCCCAGTCCTCCGACGACCCGCCACAGCCCGAGGTCCCACACCGAGAACGCGAGGCCCGAGCCCAGCGAGCTGACGAAGAACATGATCGCGCCGATGAACATGACCCGCAGGCGCCCCCACTTGTCGGCGAGCGCACCGGCGCTCATGGCTCCGACGGCGCAGCCGAGGAGCGCGATCGCGACGACGAACCCCGTGACGAAGTCGTTGAGGTCGAAGTCCGACCCGATGGAGTCGACAGCGCCGTTGATGACCGACGAGTCGAAGCCGAAAAGGAAGCCGCCCACGGCGGCGGCGACGGCGAGTCCGATGGCCCTCTTCCCGTACGGGCTCTTCAGCGAGAATGCGCCTGTGGGGATGGACTCGCTCGTCATGGGGTCACGATATCGGCGGAGTCGATCGCACGGCAGGGGCCTTGCGGAAGCGGCGGACTCCCGGTTGCTACGGTGAGACGCATGTCGGTTCAGCTTCTCGGCGCCTCCGAGATCCGCGTCCTCGCGGCCGAGCTCGACCTCACCCCCACCAAGAAGCTCGGGCAGAACTTCGTCGTCGATGCGAACACCGTTCGCCGGATCGTGCACGTGGCGGGCGTCGAGCCGGGGGAGCGCGTGGTCGAGGTGGGGCCCGGACTCGGGTCTCTCACGCTCGCGATCCTCGAGGCCGGGGCATCCGTCACCGCCGTCGAGATCGACCATCGTCTGGCGGAGAGGCTGCCCGAGACGGCCGCCGCCCACGGCGTGGACGACGGCGCGCTCACGGTCGTCGACGCCGACGCGCTGCGCGTGACCGAGCTGTCCGGCGACCCGACCGTGCTCGTGGCGAACCTGCCCTACAACGTGTCGGTGCCCGTGCTGCTGCACTTCCTCGAGACGTTCCCCGCGATCGAGCGCGGCGTCGTGATGGTGCAGGCCGAGGTGGGCGAGCGGCTCGCCGCGCAGCCGGGGTCGAAGGTGTACGGCGCCCCGAGCGCCAAGGCCGCCTGGTACGGACCGTGGCGACTGGCGGGGAACATCTCGCGGCAGGTGTTCTGGCCCGTGCCGAACGTCGACAGCGTGCTCGTCGCGTTCCGGCGCGACCCCGAGCCGCGCGGAGACGAGGACGAGCGCCGCCGCACGTTCCGCATCGTCGACGCGGCGTTCCAGCAGCGGCGCAAGATGCTCCGCCAGGCGCTCGCGGGGGTGCTGGGAGGGACGGCCGCCGAGGCATCCGTCGTCCTCGAGGAAGCGGATGTCGCCCCGACCGCCCGCGGCGAGGAGCTGTCGATCGAGGACTTCCAGCGCATCGCGCAGGCCGCGGATCGCTCAATGTGATCCAAGGATTCAGCGGGGATTCACCGCGTCTTTCCGGACCACTGTGATTCGGCGGACCTAAAATCGACGCAGCCCCGGACGACCACGGGGCGGGGAGAGATCGATGCGCACCGCCGAGCATGCGGCGCCCGAACGCACGCTTCTGCACATCAGCGACACCCATCTTCGCGGTCCCGGACCGCGCCTCTTCGACAGCGTCGACGGAGCGGCGAACCTGGCCCGTGCACTCGACGTGATCGAGGCGTCGGGTGTCGCGCCCGACGCGATCGTCTTCACAGGCGACCTCGCCGACCTCGGTGAGCCCGGCGTCTACCGCGACCTGCGCAGCCTCGTCGAGCCGTTCGCCGAGCGGATCGGCGCGCGCGTGCTGTGGGTCATGGGCAACCACGACGAACGCGCCGCGTTCCGTCGAGGTCTCTTCGGCGACGACGAGAGCGCGGGCGACCTGCTGCGGCCGTTCGATCGCGTCGACGAACTCGACGGCCTGCGGGTCATCACGCTCGACACGACCGTTCCGGGCCACCACCACGGCGAGGTGACCGACGAGCAGCTCGAGTGGCTCGCATCCGAGCTCGCGACGCCGGCGCCTCTCGGCACGATCCTCGCGATGCACCACCCGCCGATCCCGAGCGTGCTCGCGCTCGCCGCGAGCGTCGAGCTGCGCGACCAGTCGCGCCTGGCACGCGTGCTGCGCGGCACCGACGTGCGCGCGATCATCGCGGGGCACCTGCACTACTCGACGTTCGCGACGTTCGCGGGGATTCCCGTGTCGGTCGCGTCGTCGACGTGCTACGCGCAGGACCTCACCGTCCCCGTCGGGGGCACGCGGCCGCAGGACGGCGCGCAGGCGTTCAATCTCGTGCACGTGTACGACGACACGGTCGTGCACTCGGTCGTGCCGCTCGACGCGCCGAAGCCGCTCGAGCACATCGACGCCGTCGAGGCTCAGCGCCGCCTGCGCAGCGCCGGCATCGCCGACGTCAGCCGCGCACGGAGGGATGCGCCGACCGAGCCGATTCCCGTTCTGCGGTGATGTCTGCCCGCTCCCACGGCGCGCGCACCGGGAACAAGCGCTCGAGCACCGACCGCAGCGCTCGCACGCGCAGCTCCTCCGGCACGTCCTGATCGGTGCCGCCGTCGTTGAGGCAGAACATGTCGATGTCGCGCCTCTCGGCGAGGCGCTCCATCGTGCGCAGCTGACTCATCGTCGTGGTCTGCACGTACTGCACGCGCGGCCGCGTCGTGGTCACCGCGCGGCCGGTCATGAGCGCGTAGTAGTGGTACAGGCTGTTCGTGACCGAGATGTCGGTCGCCGACCGGAACCGCGTGCCCGCGGTGCGGGCGAAGTCCTCCGCGAACTCGCGCTCCAGCTCGGCCATGACGCTGCGGCGCAGCGGCGCCGCGCAATGCTCGAGATCGCGCGTGATCGTGCGCCCGAAGCGCTCGCGCAGGAGCGCGCGGTTGACCCGCAGCGCGTTGTCGTGACCGCTGCGGTGAGCGGCGGGCTCGCCCGTGCCGATGCGCACACCGGACTCGACGAACTTCGTCACGCCCGCGGGTGTGAAGAACAGCTCGGGCTCGACGGGCCGTCCGAAGAACATGTCGTCGTTGGAGTAGAGGAAGTGCTCGGCGATGCCCGGGATCCGGTGCAGCTGCGCCTCGACGGCGTGCGAGTTGTGGGTCGGCAGCGTTGACGGGTCTGCGAAGAACTCCTCGCTGCGCACGATGCGCACACGCGGATGCTCCACGAGCCATGCCGGGACCGGCGAGTCGGTCGCGATGTAGATGCGCCGCACCCACGGGGCGTACATGTAGACGCTGCGCAGCGCGTAGCGCAGCTCGTCGACGTGCCGGTACCGCGCGGGGGAGTCGTCGCCCTCGCCCACGACGTACTCGGCGAGCTGCGCGGCGCGCTGCCGCTGGAACTCGCTCGACGAGCCGTCCACCCACGAGAAGACGATGTCGACGTCGCTGCGGAACTCGTCGGGGAGCGGGTCGAACATGCCGTCGATCGTGCGCCACACGCGGCCGTGCTGCTCCACCGTCGTGTAGCGCACGTCCTCGGCAGGCGTCGCGCGCCGCAGGAGCAGGTTCTCGTCGGGCGCCTCGATGAGGGTGTCGCCGAAGCGCCAGAACTCGACGCGTGCGGCGAGCGACGCGCCGTAGCGGAGCGTGCGCCGCGGGGTGATCCTCGGCCGGTACACGCGCACCGCGAAAGGCTCGGAGCTCAGGGGCGCGGCATCCGTCGCCAGCATCGGCGGCCGGCGCTTGCCCTTGACGTAGAAGGGGTCGTGCGCGAGCGACCGCAGTGCCGCGAACGCGTCGTCACGGCGGTCGAGGTCGACCACGATCGCGGGCGTCGAGCGGTCGCGGCGGATGAGCAGCATCGGCACGTCGGCGGCGTCGAACGCGTCCGCGACGGCGAGCAGATCGTCGATGCGCGCCTGCCAGCCGGGGACGTCGTCATGCACGAGGTGCAGGATCCCGCGGTCGAGCACGACGTCCGGCCTCGTGAGCAGGGCGTCTGCGGGTTCGCGGCGCGCGGGGAGCGCGGACAATCTCACCATCGCGGCTTCCTCCTTTCGATCAAGACGGATGCCTCCCGCCGGGGTCGACGGAAGGACACCCTAGCCAGCCGGTGTTTCGCCGGCGTTTCCGGTCGTGGTCGAGGACCAGCGTGTACCGTCTCGAGACGTCGTTCGACCCCGTCGCCGCGGGGGGTCGCGGGCGCTAGCCTGAAAGGATGACCGACGCACCGCGCTTCCGGCCCGACGTCCTCGACATCCACCGTCCCTATACCGCAGCCGGAGACCGGTACTCGGTCACCGACTATCGCCAGGTGGGGGCGTCTGGTCTCTATCTTCCCCCAATTTCGCTCGGGCTGTGGTGGAACTTCGGCGACAACATCCCGCTCGACAACCAGCGGGCCCTGCTCCGGCATGCGTTCGACAAGGGGATCACGCACTTCGACCTCGCGAACAACTACGGCCCGCCCTACGGCTCCGCCGAGAAGAACTTCGGCCGGATCTTCGCGGAGGACTTCCGGCCGTATCGCGATGAGCTGATCATCTCGTCGAAGGCCGGCTGGGACATGTGGCCCGGGCCGTACGGAGACTTCGCGTCGCGCAAGTACATCCTCGCGAGCGCCGACCAGTCGCTGACGCGCATGGGGCTCGACTACGTCGACATCTTCTACTCGCACCGGGCCGACCCGGTCACGCCGATCGAGGAGACGATCGGCGCCCTCGACACTCTCGTGCGGCAGGGCAAGGCGCTGTACGTGGGCATCTCCTCGTACAGCGAGAAGCGCACCGCGGCGGCGGCGGCATGCGCGCGGTCGATGGGGACGCCGCTCGTGATCCACCAGCCCGCGTACTCGATCCTCAACCGCTGGATCGAGGACGGCCTGACCGGTGTGCTCAAGCAGGAGGGCATCGGCGCGATCGCGTTCACGCCGCTCGCCCAGGGGCTGCTGACGAGCCGCTACCTCGAGGACGGCACGGCGCAGCGCGCCCAGCAGCGGTCGTCGCTGCCCGGCGGGAAGCTGAGCGAGAAGGCGCTGGCCGCTCTGCGAAGCCTCGACGTCGTGGCGAAGGAGCGCGGCCAGACGCTCGCCCAGATGGCGATCCAGTGGGTGCTGCGCGACCCGGTCGTGGCATCCGCCCTCATCGGCGCGTCGAGGACCGACCAGCTCGACGAGAACCTCGCCGCGCTCGACGGTCCGGCGTTCACGACGGAGGAGCTCGAGCAGATCGACGCGGCGGCCGACAGCATCGACGTGGACCTCTGGGCGGAGTCGACCGAGCTGTGAGCGAAGCGCTCGCGACCGAGCGCGTCCACGCGAGGGCGCCGGGCAAGCTGAACCTCTTCTTCGAGGTCGGCGCCGTGCAGGACGACGGCTATCACGACGTCGCGTCCGCCTATCAGGCGGTGTCGCTGTACGAGGAGGTGTGGGCGGAGCCGTCGCCCGAGTTCACCGTGTCGGTGAGCGGCACGGTCGACGTGTCGGGCGTGCCCGCCGACGACCGCAATCTCGCGCTGCGCGCGGCGCGCCTCGTCGCGAAGGAGCTCGGGCACGAGGGCGGCGTGCACCTCGAGATCGTCAAGCGCGTGCCGGTCGCCGGTGGCATGGGCGGGGGGTCGGCGGATGCCGCGGCGGCGCTCGTCGCATGCGACGCGCTGTGGGGCGCCGAGCTCGGCTCCGCGCACCTGCAGCGGCTCGGCGCGAAGCTCGGCGCGGACGTGCCGTTCGCGCTCATGGGCGGCACGGCGATCGGCACCGGACGCGGAGACCGCTTGAACCCGGCCCTCGCGCAGGGTCGCTTCGACTGGGTGATCGTCCCGTTCGACGGGGGCCTCTCGACGCCCGAGGTGTATCGGCACCTCGACTCGCTGCGCGAGGGGCCCGACATCGCACCGCCGCTGCGCGGTCCGTCGGTCGACCCCGCCGTGCTCCATGCGCTGCGCGCGGGGGATCCCGTCGCACTCGCGCAGTGCGTGCGCAACGACCTGCAGCCGGCCGCGCTCTCGCTGCAGCCCGAGCTGCGCGAGACGCTCGAGCTCGGCGAGAGCGCCGGAGCGCTGGCCGGAATGGTCTCCGGCTCGGGACCGACGGTCGCGTTCCTCACGCTCGGCGCCGAAGCGGCGCTCGACCTGCAGGTCTCGCTCACCGCGGCGGGCTACAACGCCCTCCACGTGCACGGCCCGGTACCGGGGGCGCGCGTCGTCGGGTGAGCGACCGCGGCCATGGCCGACCGGGCACCCCCCGGGAGGGGGTCAGCGGATCAGCGGCCGAAGAGCGACGCGAACAGGCCTCTGCGCTCGGCGGGTGCGTCGTGACCTTGGCAGCGAGCGGATGCGGGCACGCCGGCGAGGGCCGACTCGACGTGCTGTCCGCAGCCGGTCCAGGTGGCCTTGCCGCACGTGGTGCAGGTGATCCTCTGGCACATGATGGGTCTCCGTGGTTCGGTCAGGGGGGTGGTTCGGGTCAGGCGAGCGCCATGAAGAGCTTCTCGAGCTCCTCGACGGTGAGGCCTTCGGCGTCGGCCGCGGCATCCGGGTCGAGCACGCAGTCCCGCATCGCTGCCGAGACGATGGCGAAGCCCGCGCGGTCGAGCGCGCTCGACACCGCCGAGAGCTGCGTGACGATGTCGCGGCAGGATGCGCCCGACTCGATCGCGCCGATCACGGCGGCGAGCTGGCCCTGAGCGCGCCGCAGGCGGTGGGAGATGCGCTTGCGCGTGGCCGCCTGCTCTTCGGGTGTTCCGGTGATCATCATGCGAAGACTCCCTCGGTCTGGAGGATGTGGTCGATGTCGGCGCCGTGCCACTGGCGCAGGGTCTGGATACCGCCCGAGAGCGAGGCCGAGTCGAACCCGGCGCCCACGAGCACGCGGTGCGCGATGTTGGCGCGCACACCGGCCGCGCACAGCACGCGGACGGGACGGCCGGACGCGGCATCCGTCACCTCGTCGAGGCGGCCCCGCAGCTCGGTGTGCGGGATGTTGAGCGCACCCGGGATGTGCCCGGTCGCGAACTCGGCGCGCGTTCGCACGTCGAGCACGAGCGCGTCAGCGGCGACCTGCTCGACCTCGTCGGCGTACCACAGGCGGAGACGCCCGTTGAGGACGTTCTCGGCGACCATGCCGACGAGGTTGACGGCGTCCTTCGCCTGGCCGTAGATCGGCGAGTACGCGAGGTCGAGGTCGATGAGGTCGGGAGCGGCGAGGCCGGCGCGCAGCGCGGTGGCGAGCACGTCGATGCGCTTGTCGACGCCCTCGACCCCGACCGCCTGAGCGCCCAGGAGGCGCCCGTCGGACGCGGCGATGTGCACGACGAGGTGCATCGGCGCGGCGCCGGGGAAGTAGCCCGCGTGCTGGTTCGGGTGCAGGTGCAGGGTCCGGTACTCGATCCCGGCGGCATCGAGCGACGCGCGGTTGGCGCCGGTCATCGCGGCGGTCAGCTCGCCGACCCGGATGATGGCGGTGCCTGCGGCGGACGGGATGGGCCGCGCGCCGGTCATGCCGAAGATGTCGTCGGCGATGAGGCGGCCCGCGCGGTTCGCGGGCCCGGCGAGCGCGACCGGGCGGGAGACGCCGGTGACGGCATCCGTCGACAGCGTCGCGTCACCCGCGGCCCACACGCGCTCCGCCGACGTGCGGCCGCGCGCGTCGACGACGATCGCGCCGCGCACCGTCTGGATGCCGGCCGACTCGGCGAAGGCCGTGTCGGGGCGTACGCCGACGGAGAGCACGACGAGGTCGGTGTCGATCGCGGTTCCGTCCGAGAGGACGACGGATGCCGCATCCGGCCGGTCATCGATCCGGTCGGCGGCGACACCGTCGTGCACGCCGATGCCGAGGCGGACCAGCTCGTCGCGCACGAGCGTGGCGAGCTCCCGCTCGAGAGGGGGCAGGACGTGCGGGGCGAGCTCGACGACGTCGACGGCCAGTCCCGCGGCGCGCAGCGACTCGGCGGCCTCGAGGCCGATGAAGCCGGCGCCGAGCACCACGGCGCGCCGGGCGCCGGACTCGACGCCGTCGCGCAGGGCGACCGCGTCGCCGACCGTGCGCAGCGTGTGCACGCGCGGGGAGTCGAGTCCCGCCAGCGGCGGACGCACGGGCGCCGCACCGGGGGCGAGCACCAGCGCGTCGTACGCGATCGTGACAGGGCCCTCGGGTGAGCTCGCGGTCACCGTGCGCGTGGTCGTGTCGATCGCGACGACCTCGTGGCCGGTGCGCACGTCCAGGTTGAGCGAGGCTCGCAGCGTCTCGGGCGTGTGCAGCAGGAGGGCGGATGCGTCCTCGATCTCGCCGCCCACGTAGTAGGGCAGGCCGCAGTTCGCGAACGACACCTCGGGCCCGCGCTCGAGCACGATGATCTCGGCCGACTCGTCGTGCCGCCGCGCGCGGGCGGCGGTGCTCATGCCGGCTGCGACTCCGCCGACGATCACGATGCGCATCTGTCTCTCCTCTATACCCCTAGGGGTATCCGTGGTCTTGGAGATCAAGATACCCCCAGGGGTATAGGAACGCAAATCGGGATCCGGCTCGGGGGCGCATCGAATCCCGCCATCCGACCCTCTGTGTCGTAGGGGTCCGGTACCGTGGGGACACCCTGACACCGACCCGAAGGCGACGAACGCGTGATCGAATTCGCCGATGTCACGAAGCGGTTCCCCGACGGCACGGTCGCCGTCGAAGGGTTCAGCATCGTGATGCCCGCGCGGCGCACGACAGTGCTGGTCGGGTCGTCCGGAAGCGGCAAGACCACGCTGCTGCGAATGATCAACCGCATGGTCGATCCCACCTCCGGCACCGTCTCGATCGACGGCGAAGACGTCGCGGGGCGCGACCCCGTGCGCCTGCGGCGCAGCATCGGCTACGTCATGCAGAACTCCGGCCTCATGCCGCACTTCACGGTGGCCGAGAACATCGCCACGGTTCCCGTGCTCGAGGGCGCCTCACGGCGCGATGCCCGCCGCCGCGCGCTCGAGCTCATGCAGACGGTGGGCCTCGACGAGGGCATGGCCGACCGGTATCCGAGCCAGCTCTCGGGCGGGCAGCAGCAGCGGGTCGGCGTCGCGCGGGGGCTCGCGGCCGACCCGAACATCCTCCTGATGGACGAGCCCTTCGGGGCCGTCGACCCGATCGTGCGCGCCGAGCTCCAGCAGGAGGTCATCCGCCTCCAGCGCGAGCTCCACAAGACGGTCGTGTTCGTGACGCACGACATCGACGAGGCCTTCCTCCTGGGCGACCAGGTGGTGATTCTCGAGACGGGGGCGCAGATCGCGCAGGTGGGCAGCCCGAGCGAGATCATCGAAGACCCGGCATCCGACTTCGTCGTGTCGTTCATCGGCGCCGACCGCGGTCGCCGGGCTCTGCGGCTCAAGCAGACGGCGCGCGGCACGGTTGTCGTCGACACCGAGGGGCGCACGCAGGGTGCGCTGGTCGCCGAGGCGGATGCTCCGTGAGCTGGGTGCTCGACAACCTCGACCTCATCTGGTCGCTGACGCTCGTCCACCTGCGGCAGAGCCTCATCCCGATCGTGCTCGGCTTCGTGATCTCGGTGCCGATCGGGTGGATCGCGTGGCGGTTCCGTCTGCTTCGCAGCCCGATCGTCATCGTGACCGGCCTGCTCTACACGATCCCGTCGCTCGCGCTCCTCGCGATCCTCCCCGGAGTCATCGGCGTGCCCGCGTTCTCCGAGGTGAACCTCATCCTCGCGCTCACGATCTACGCCGTCGCGCTGCTCGTGCGCTCGGTCGTCGACGGGTTCGACTCGGTCGACGCGGATGTGCGCCTCGCCGCCGCCGCGATGGGCTTCGGCGGCCCCCGGCGCTTCTTCACGGTCGACCTGCCACTCGCAGGTCCCGTGCTGCTCGCGGGACTCCGCGTCACCGCCGCGAGCACGATCGCCCTCGCCACCGTGGGCGTGCTCGTGGGCGTCACGAACCTCGGGTACCTCTTCACGAACGGACTGCAGCGCCGCATCGTCGCCGAGGTGTTCGCCGGCATGGTCGCCGTGGCGCTCATCGCGCTCGTCGTCGATCTCGCCCTCGTGCTGCTCGGGCGCGTGCTCATGCCGTGGCTGCGCGCGATGGCGACCCGGCGGCGCGGCATCCGGATCGGCCTCGGGGCGGAGGCGACGACGTGAACCTCTTCCTCGACGCGTTCGCGTGGCTCTTCTCGCCCGAGCGGCTCGAAGGGCCGACGTCGATTCCGGTCGCGCTCGCGGAGCACCTCGCCTACACCGCGATCTCGGTGCTCATCGCGGCAGCGGTCGCCGTTCCGCTCGGGTGGCTCATCGGGCACACGGGCCGCGGTCGCGACGTCGCGGTCGCGGTCTCGGGCGCGGCGCGAGCGATCCCGTCGTTCGGACTTCTCGTGTTGCTGGTGATGCTCATCGGAGTCCTTCACAAACCCGAGGCGGCCGTCATCAGCTACGTGCTGCTCGCGATCCCGTCGATCCTCGCCGGCGCGTACTCCGGGTTCGAGGCGATCGACCGCGACGTCATCGGCGCCTCACGCGCGATCGGAATGACGCCGTGGCAGGTGCTGTGGCGCGTCGAGGTGCCGCTCGGCCTCCCGCTGCTCGTGGCGGGCCTGCGGGCGGCGACGCTGCAGGTCGTGGCGACGGTCACGATCGGGGCGTACGTCGGCCTCGGCGGGCTCGGGCAGTACATCATCGCCGGCATTCCGCTGCGCCGCTACGACATGGTCCTCGGCGGCGCGCTCCTCGTCGCCGCGCTCGCACTCGTGCTCGACGGGCTCTTCGCGCTCACGCAGCGCGCCGTCGTGCCGCGCGGCGTGCGCGCGACGCGCGCGGCGGGCCCCGGCGCGCCCGGTTCGTCCGGCGGTGCGGCGGTCGCGGCATCCGAGGCCGATGCCGTGGGCCGACCCGGTCGCAGCCCCGTTCTCACGTGAGAAGTCCCGAAGTCCCCACCAGAAGGAGATCCCCCATGTTCACACGCAAGAAGTCCCGGATCGCCGGCGCACTCCTGGCGGGCACGGT
The DNA here is from genome assembly GCF_035687345.1 of Microbacterium sp. Taxonomy (GTDB): domain Bacteria; phylum Actinomycetota; class Actinomycetes; order Actinomycetales; family Microbacteriaceae; genus Microbacterium. Next base: position 15,403 of record NZ_DASRXZ010000026.1, on the reverse strand, counting down.
CGCGGCCCTGGTGCTCGCGGGCTGCTCGTCGAGCGATCCGCTCGACCCCGGCACCGACGGCGGCGACACGGATGCCCCGAGCGACACGATCGTCGTCGGCTCGCAGGCGTACTACTCGAACGAGATCATCGCCGAGATCTACGCCCAGGCGCTCGAGAACGCCGGCTTCGAGGTCGAGCGCCAGTTCAACATCGGTCAGCGCGACGCGTACATCCCGGCGCTCGAGAACGGCGAGGTCGATCTGTTCCCCGAGTACAGCGGCAACCTGCTGCAGTTCTTCGACCCGGAGACGACCGCCCGCACCTCGGAGGACGTGTACGCAGCCCTTCCCGACGCGCTCCCCGACGGGCTCGTCGTGCTCGACCAGTCGACGGCCAGCGACCAGGACTCGTACACCGTGACGGCCGCGTTCGCCGAGCAGTACGAGCTGGCGACGATCCCCGACCTGGCGAACGTCACCGAGCCGCTCAAGCTCGGCGGCCCGCCCGAGCTCGCGGAGCGCCCGTACGGTCCGACCGGCCTGCTCGACACGTACGGCATCGAGGTCGAGTTCACGCCGACCGGTGACACGACGGTCGAGGACCTCGTCGCCGGCACCGTCAACGTCGCGAACGTCTTCACCGCCGACCCGCGCATCCAGACCGAGGACCTCGTCGTGCTGGACGACCCCGAGGGCCTGTTCCTCGCGTCCAACGTCGTGCCGGTCGCGAACGCCGAGATCGCCGACGAGATCGCCGACGTCATCAACGCCGTCAGCGCGGCGCTCACGCCCGAGGGTCTCGTGGCGCTGAACGTCCAGAGCACGCAGGACCAGCTCTCGGCGGAGGACATCGCGTCGCAGTGGCTGGAGGAGAACGGGCTCGTCTGACGCGAGTCGCTCTCGAAGGACGCCCCCGCCCGCGCGGAGACCGCGGGCGGGGGCGTCACTCGTCGTGCGCTGTTCGACGCCGTTCCGACGACACCCGCATCGCCGCTTCCGCCGCGCGGGAACGTCCTTCCTTTCGCGACCGGCGTGGCCGATGATCACGGGAATCGCTTCGCGAAGGAGGACGATACCGATGACCAGCAGCCGCCGAGTGATCGCGCCGTGGCCCGGCGATGACCAGATCGCCTACCTGCAAGGAGGCATCGAGACGACGGGGGGCAAGATCCTCTGGCTGTCCGGCACGACCGCGACGCGCGAGCGCCAGGCGCAGCATGTCGGCGACATCGCGGCCCAGGCCGTCCTCGCCCTCGAGAAGACCGGCGAGTCGCTGCGCGAAGCCGGTTACGAATGGTCGGACGTCGTCCGGCTGAACTGGTATGTGAAGGCCAGTCATCTGGACGAGTTCTGGGCGGTCGGGAACGACGCGGTGGGCCGATTCCTCGCGGACGCCGGATGCAAGGCGGCGGGCGTGTTTCTTGCGGTCGCGAGTCTCGCGCACCCCGACGTGCTCTGCGAGTTCGAGGCGACGGCGGTCAAGTGAGACGCTGATGCGACGATCGGGTCTCGCGACTCCGCGTCGGGTCGAGAGGGACGGCGCGGACGATGTGTTCGCCGAGGTCGAGAAGGACTTCGCCGTTCGCGACGGGTGGGTCTACCTCCAGTCCGCCGGCGCCGGACTCGCCTTTCCCGGGGCCGCCGACGCGGCGGGTCGGTACTTCCGCGATGTGGCCGCCCTCGGCTGCGACGCGCAGCAGAGGTGGCGGGCGGAAGCCGATGGCGCGAAGGAGAGATCGGCCCGCCTGCTGAGCGTCCCCGCGGACGAGGTCGGCTTCTTCCGCAACACGAGCGAGGTGATCAACCTCGCCGCGAACAGTGTGGTGTGGTCCCCGGGCGACGAGGTTGTGGTGTTCGCGGACGATTATCCGTGCAACGTCCTCGCGTGGACGAGTGCTGAGCAGCGCGGCGCCACCATCGTGCGGGTGCGCCCGCGCGACCCGGCGACTCGCGAGGACGATCTTCTCGACGCGATCACGCCCCGCACGCGTGTCGTGTGCGTCTCGCACGTCCACCCGTGGACCGGTGTCGCGCTCGACCTCACCCGGATCGGTGCCGCGTGTCGCGACGTGGACGCTCTGCTGTTCGTCGACGGGATCCAGGCGCTCGGCGCCATCCCCGTGGATCTCACCCTCGTCGACGTGTACGGCGCGGGCGTCTTCAAGTGGCTCCTGTCCGGGTTCGGCACCGCGATCGGAGTGTTCCGGGAGCGGGCGCGAGAGGCGCTGACGCCGATCTTCCGCAGTTACGGCAACCCCGCTCCCAGTGCCTCCTTCAGCTACGCGGCGCCGAATTTCCCGGGCCTGTACGTGCTGAATGCGACGCTCGATTACCTGGAGCAAGTCGGGTGGCCGTGGATCCACGCACGAGTCCGCGATCTCGCGGGAAGCGTGATCTCCGGCCTCGAGAGCAGAGGGATTCCCGTCGTCACGCCGATGGAGCTGCGCGCAGGCATCGTCGCGATCGAGACCCCTGATTCCGCCCGCGTCGCGGACGCGCTGCGGGAGCGTCGCGTCTCGGTCTCCGATCGTGCGGGCCGGACCCTCGTCTCACCCCATTTCTACAACTCCACGCGCGACATCGACCGTTTCATCGACGCGCTCGACGACGTCCTCGCGACGATGTGAGATGCCGCACGACCTCGACCGGCGCCTTCGGCGCGACTTCCCCTACCGCACCGGCCGCGTCTACCTGAACTCGGCCGGAGCAGGTCTGCCGTGGGTGGGCGCGCAGCGCGCCGCGGCCGCTCATTTCGCCGACATCGCGCGACGGGGCGCGGAGGCGCGATCCGGATGGCTGGAGGTGGAGGAGTCGGCTCGAGAGCGTGTATCGCGGATGCTGCGGCTCCCGCACGCCGACATCGCGTTCCTGCACAGCACGACCGAAGTGATGAGCCTCGCCGCGGCGAGCATGGCGTGGAAGGCCGGAGACGAGGTCGTCTTCCCCGCCGACGACTTCCCGACGGTGGTGCTGGCGTGGCAGGGCGCGCGGGCCGCGGGCGCACACCTCGTCTCCGTTCCGATCGACGACGAAGCCCGCCGCACGGACCTGCTCTTGGCGGCCGTCACCTCTCGCACGCGCGTCGTCGCCGTCACGCACGTCAACGCCACGACCGGCACACGCGTCGATCTCGATCGCCTGGGTGCGGCCTGCCGCGACGTGGGGGCGCTCCTAGTCGTCGACGGCATCGAGGCGCTCGGATCCATCCCCGTCGACTTCGGCCCCGTGGACGTGTACGGCGCGGGTGTGTTCAAGTGGCTGCTGTCGGGCTTCGGGACCGCGATCGGGGTCTTCCGCGAGCGCGCTCGTGCGGTGCTGACACCGGCGTGCCGCGGCTATCGCAACCCACCGCCGAGTCGGCGATTCGAGTATTCCGAGCCGAACTTCCCCGGGCTCGCGGTGCTGGATGCCACCCTGGCGTATCTCGAGGACGTGGGCTGGGACACGGTCCACCGGCGTGTGAAGGAGCTGACGGCCATGGTCGATGCTTCCGTCCGTCGACACGGGCTCGTCATCGTGACACCGCCGCAGCGGGGCGGGATCGTATCCTTCGCGCACCGGGATGCGGATGCCGTCGTCGAGCGGCTCCGCGCCGACGGAGTGGACGTCGTGTCGAAGGGCGGACTCGTGCGCGTCTCGCCGCATTTCTACAACACGCCGGACGACATCAGTCGCTTCGACGCCGCCTTGGGCGCGGCCCTCGTCGAGACGAGCGGCTGACTCGCGGCTCCGCGTACCCTTGTCGAGGGCACGCGGCGGACATCGGGCGCCCACCTTCGACGCCGGGCCCGCCCGACCCATCCCATGCCTGGGCGAGGAGGACACCCCACATGAGCACGACCGAGATCCCCGTCGTCGCCTCCGAAGACGATCGCGCCGCGTTCCGCGCCGGACCCGTCGACGAGCAGTCTCAGCAGCGACTCGCGGCGAACGGCCTCGCGTACCGGCGGGTGCCGGTCGACAGCGACGCGTTCGGGCCGTGGCTGCAGTCCGTCGCGCGCGGGTTCCAGGACTCCGAGCGCAGCGACGAGCACATCGCGTCGGCGCGCGAGCGCTCGTCCTACCGGAGGGTGACGGGCGTCTACGACCCCGCGGCCCCCGTGTCGGAGGCGCCCGTCGGAACGATCGCGTCATGGATCGGCGAGCTCACGGTGCCGGGCGGCGCCCTCATCCCGTCGTGCGCCATCACGGCGGTCACGGTCGCCCCGACGCACCGCCGCCGGGGGATCGCGCGGGCGATGCTCGAGGGCGAGCTGCGCTCCGCGCACGCCGCCGGCGTCCCGATGGCGATGCTCACCGTGAGCGAGTCGACGCTGTACGGCCGCTACGGTTTCGCGCCCGCGGCGGCCAGCGCCACGTGGCGCATCGAGACGCGGCGCGCCGGATGGATCGGGCCGGTCCCCGAGGGGCGCATCGACTTCATCCCGCGCCAGCGCTTCCGCGAGCTCGGTCCCGCGCTGCACGAGCGCGCACGGCGGCGCTTCGCGGGCGAGATCGACGTGCCGCCGGGTCACTGGGACAACTTCGCCGGCACGAGCCCCGTCGCCGAGAAGGCGGGCGAGAAGCGCGCGGTCCAGTACACGGATGCCTCGGGCGAGGTGCGCGGGCTCGCGGTGTACGCGGTGCACGAGAACCACGACGACTTCACGAAGGCCAAGGTGTCGGTCCACTACGTGCTGGCCGAGACGGACGACGCGTACGCGGCGCTGTGGCGCTTCCTGCTCGAGCTCGACCTCGTCGCCGAGGTGAGCGCGCACGAGCTGTCGGTCGAGGAGCCCCTGTGGTGGATGATCGCCGACCAGCGCGCCGCGACCATCACGATGCGCGACCACCAGTACGTCCGGATCCTCGACCTCGTCGCGGCGCTCGAGACGCGGCGGTTCGGCGCCGCCGGGCGCCTGCTCCTCGACGTGTCCGACCCGCTCGGCTTCGCGGACGGCGCTTTCGTGCTCGAGGTCGACGCCGACGGCGTCGGGCGGGTGACACCGGTCGAGCGCGACGCAGCGCCGGATGACGCGGTCGTGGTGCGCCTCGGCATCACCGAGCTCTCGGCGGTCTATCTCGGCGGAGTCTCGCTCGCGACGCTGCACCGCGCCGGGCGGGTCGTCACCGACGATCCGGTGGCCGCCGCGCGCGTGTTCTCGTGGCATACGCCGCCGCGCCTGAGCTTCTGGTACTGACCCGGCGCGAGCCGGTCCGCCGTGTCGCCTAGCCTGGAGCGGACATGGCACATCTTCTCGGGGCCGAGGCCCTGCATCTGGAGTTCCCCACGAAGGTCGTCTTCGACGGCGTCTCGCTCGGCGTCGAGGAGGGCGACCGCATCGGGATCGTCGGGCGGAACGGCGACGGCAAGTCGAGCCTGCTCGCGATGCTCGCGGGCCGCCTCGAGCCCGATTCCGGACGGGTGACGGTGCGCGGGGGAGTCACCGTCGGCGTTCTCGACCAGTCCGACACGCTCGACGACTCGCTGACCGTGCGCGAGGCGGTCGTCGGCGACCGTCCGGAGCACGAGTGGGCGGGCGACGCCCGGGTGCGCGACGTCATCGCGGGGCTGCTCGAGGGCATCGAATGGGACGGGCCCGTCACCGACCTCTCGGGCGGTCAGCGCCGCCGCGTCTCGCTCGCGGCCCTGCTGTCGCGCGACGACGACGTGCTGTTCCTCGACGAGCCGACCAACCACCTCGACGTCGAGGCGATCGCGTGGCTCGCGGCTCACCTCAAGCGTCGGTGGGCGGCGAACGTCGGGGGTCTGCTCGTCGTGACCCACGATCGTTGGTTCCTCGACGAGGTGTGCACGAAGACGTGGGAGGTGCACGACCGCATCGTGGAGCCGTTCGAGGGCGGGTACGCGGCCTACATCCTGCAGCGCGTCGAGCGCGACCGTCAGGCCGCGGCGATCGAGGCCCGCCGCCAGAACCTCGCCCGCAAGGAACTCGCATGGCTGCGCCGCGGGGCTCCGGCGCGCACATCGAAGCCGAAGTTCCGCATCGAAGCCGCGAACGCGCTCATCGCCGACGTGCCCGAGATCCGCAACAAGACGGAACTGCAGTCGCTCGCCGTGACGCGCCTCGGCAAGGACGTCGTCGACATTCTCGACGTCTCGGTGTCGTACGACTCCACCGAGGTGCTCCACGACGTCGAATGGCGCATCGCTCCCGGTGAGCGCACAGGCATCCTCGGTGTCAACGGCGCCGGGAAGTCGACGCTGCTCGGACTCGTCTCCGGCGACGTCGAGCCCACGGCGGGTCGCGTCAAGCGCGGCAAGACGGTCAAGGTCGCGACGCTCACTCAGCGCCTCGACGAGCTCGAAGACCACCTCGACGACCCGGTGCGCGTGGTCGTGTCGCGCCTTCGCACGACCTACACGTTCGGCACGGGCTCGAAGGCGCAGGAGCTCACGCCGGGTCAGCTGCTCGAGCGCATGGGCTTCGCGAGCGCGCAGCTCTCGACCCCCGTGAAGGACCTGTCGGGCGGTCAGAAGCGCCGCCTGCAGCTGCTGCTCATCCTGCTCGAGCAGCCGAACGTCCTGATCCTCGACGAGCCGACGAACGACCTCGACACCGACATGCTCGCCGCGCTCGAGGACCTCCTCGACTCGTGGGCCGGCACGCTCATCGTCGTCTCGCACGACCGCTATTTCATCGAGCGGGTGACGGACCAGCAGTACGCGATCCTGGGCGGCCGCCTGCGCCACCTGCCCGGCGGCGTCGACGAATACCTGCGTCTGCGCGAGCGTGAGAAATCGAGTGCCGCGGCTGCGCCGGCGAAGGCGACGGATGCCGCGGCATCCGCCTCGCCCGCTTCGGCCGGACTCACCGGGGCCGAGCTGCGCGCGGCGCAGAAGGAGCTCGCCGCGCTCGAGCGTCGGCTCGAGCGGCTCGAGCAGGAGATCGACGCCGCACGGGTCGCGCTCGCCGACCGCGACCAGTCCGACTATGTCGCGCTCGGCGCCGAGATGGAGCGGATCGGCGCGCTCGAGTCGGAGCGGGACGACCTCGAGGCGCGCTGGTACGAGCTGAGCGAGCAGATCGGCTGAGCCCCGACCCGCAGCGAGGACTCAGTCGGCGGTGTCGAAGCTCAGGCTGAGCTTGCGCAAAAGCGACGCGAGGCGCTCGCGGTCGGCGCGCGACAGGGCGTCGAGCAGGAGCGCCTCGGCGTCGACGAGGCGCGTGATGGCGGCGTCGACCCGCGTGCGGCCGTCCTCGGTGAGGATCACGAGGATGCTGCGCCCGTCGTCCGGATCGGCTTCGCGCCGTACGAGCCGACGGCCCACGAGCCGGTCGATGCGGTTCGTCATCGTGCCGCTCGAGACGAGCGTCTGCTGCAGGAGCTGCTTCGGACTGAGCTGGAAGGGCTCGCCCGCGCGGCGCAGCGCCGACAGCACGTCCCACTCCCACGGCTCGAGCTCGCTGCGGCGGAACGCGTCGCGCCGCGCGCGGTCGAGGTGGCGCGACAGGCGGTCGACGCGCGAGAGCACCTCGAGCGGTGAGAAGTCGAGGTCGGGACGCTGGCGTGTCCACGCGCTGACGATCCGGTCGACCTCGTCCGTCTCCTTCGGCATCCCCCCATTGTTCCGGGGTTCGGGGCGGAATTCCGACGTTGGGGCGCAAGAAACGCGCCTCAACCCACGGAATCCGCCCCGAACCCGCCTCGCCGACCCCGACCGCGGAGGGTCGCGCAGGCGGGGTCTGGCAGACTTGTCGGGGCGCTCGTCCGGCATCGGATGACCGCGATCCGCCGTGGTGTAATGGCAGCACGACAGCCTTTGGAGCTGTGAGGTCCAGGTTCGAGTCCTGGCGGCGGAGCATGGAGAACACCGCATCCTCGCTCGCCGTGATCGTGCTCGCCGCGGGCCAGGGCACCCGTATGAAGTCCCGCACGCCGAAGGTGCTGCACGGCATCGGCGGCCGGCCCCTCGTGGCGCACGTGCTCGACGCGGCGCACACGCTCTCGCCCGAGCGCCTCATCGTCGTGGTGCGCCACGAGCGCGAGGCCGTCGCGTCCGCGATCGCCGAGCTTGACCCGGCCGCGGTGGTCGTCGACCAGGACGAGATCCCCGGCACCGGGCGGGCGGTCGAGGTGGCGCTTCCCGTGCTCGACGGGTTCGGCGGCGATGTGCTCGTGCTGAGCGGTGACGTGCCGCTCCTCGAGCCCGCGACGCTCGCCGACCTCATCGCCACGCACCGAGCGCGCCACGCCGCGGTGACGCTGCTGAGCGCCGTCGTCGGCGATCCGACGGGCTACGGCCGTGTCATCCGCGACGACTCCGGCGACGTCCGCCGCATCGTCGAGCAGAAGGACGCGAGCGACGACGAGATCGCCGTCAACGAGATCAACGCGGGGGTCTACGTCTTCCGCGCCGACACGCTGCGCACGCACCTGCCGCGTCTCGACTCCGCGAACGCGCAGGGCGAGCGCTACCTCACCGACGTCGTGGGTCTCGCGCGCGGCGAGGGCGAGGTCGTCTCGGTGCAGCAGGCGCCGGATGCCGCGGCGGCGCTCGGCGTGAACGACCGCGCCCAGCTCTCCGAGGCCGCACGCATCCTCAACCAGCGGATCGTCCGGCGCTGGCAGCTCGAAGGCGTGACCATCCAGGACCCCGCCACGACGTGGATCGACGTCACCGCGACCCTCGCACCCGACGCCGTGATCCTGCCGAACACGCACATCCTGCGGTCGACGACCGTCGCGACGGGCGCGGTCATCGGCCCCGACACGACGCTCGTCGACTGCGAGGTCGGCGAGAACGCGACGGTGCGCCGCACGGACGCGACGCTCGCCGTGATCGGCGCCGGCGCGAACGTCGGGCCCTTCGCGTACCTGCGTCCGGGCACGTACCTCGGCGACAAGGGCAAGATCGGCACGTTCGTCGAGACGAAGAACTCGACGATCGGCGAGCGCAGCAAGGTGCCGCACCTGTCGTACATCGGCGACACGACGATCGGCGCGGGAGTCAACCTCGGCGCCGGTGCGATCACCGCGAACTACGACGACATCACCAAGCACCGCACCGAGATCGGCGACGAGGTGCACACCGGGTCGCACAACGTGTTCGTCGCGCCCGTTAGGATCGGAGACGGCGCGAAGACCGGGGCGGGGGCCGTGATCCGCAAGGATGTCCCCGCTGGCGCCCTGGCCTTGAGCGTTTCACCCCAGCGCAACATCGAGGGCTGGGTCGAGAAGAACAGACCGGGAACCGCGGCGGCCGAACTGGCGGCGAAGGCCCGGACCGCACAGAAGGCGGACGATGGGGCGCAAGAACAAGACGGTTGACCTCGATCGAGAGCACGACATCGCCCCAGGGCTCGTCGCGAAGACCAAGAAGCGTCTCGTCGTCGCATCCGGTCGCTCCCATCCCGAGTTGGCGAGCCAGGTCGCGAAGGCGCTCGGCACGGAGCTCGTCCCGACGGAGTACCGCACGTTCGCGTCGGGTGAGATCCTGACGAGGTTCGAGGTCTCGATCCGCGGATGCGACGTGTTCCTCGTCCAGTCGTTCGGCCACCCGGTCAACGAGTGGATGATGGAGCTGCTCATCATGCTCGACGCGGCGAAGCGGGCATCCGCCAAGCGCATCACCGTCGTCGCGCCGTACTTCCCCTACTCCCGGCAGGACAAGAAGGGCCGCGGCCGCGAGCCCATCAGCGCGCGGCTCATCGCCGATCTGCTGAAGACCGCGGGCGCCGACCGCGTCATGAGCGTCGATCTGCACGCGGCGCAGATCCAGGGCTTCTTCGACGGGCCGGTCGACCACCTGTTCGCGAAGCCCGTGCTGCTCGAGTACTTCCGCAGCACCCTGAGCGAGGACGACCGCGCGAAGCTCACGGTCGTCTCGCCCGACACGGGGCGCGTGCGCGTCGCCGACACGTGGTCCGACAGCCTGGGCGCACCCCTCGCGATCATCCACAAGCGCCGTGACCCGAACGTCGCCAACCAGGTCACCGTCAACGAGATCGTCGGCCGGGTGAAGGGGCGTGTGTGCCTCCTCGTCGACGACATGATCGACACGGGCGGCACGATCGTGAAGGCGGCCGAGGCCCTCAAGGCGAACGGCGCCGAGCGCGTGATCGTGGCGGCGACGCATCCGGTCTTCAGCGATCCCGCCGCCGAGCGTCTGCAGAGCGACTCGATCGACGAGGTCGTCGTGACCGACACGATCCCCGTCCCGCTCGACAAGCGCTTCCCGAGCCTTACGATCCTGCCCATCGCGCCGCTGCTGGCTCGCGCGATCAAGGAGGTCTTCGAAGACGGCTCGGTGACCCGCATGTTCGACGGAGCCGCCTGACCCCATCGTTCCGCTCGCGCGAGGAGCCTCCATGGCAGAGCAGAGCAACACCGTGGGAACGCTCGACATCGCGCCCGAGCGACCGTACGCGCAGCGGATCGACGAGGTCGCCCACGCACTCGGGACCGGGCTCGAGGGCCTGTCGTCCGCGGCCGCCGCGGACCGTCTCGAGGCGCACGGGCCGAACGTGCTCCCCGAGCCGAAGCGCAAGCCCGCGATCCTCCGGTTCCTCGCGCACTTCAACGACACGCTGATCTACATCCTGCTGGGCGCCGCCGCGGTGAAGGCGATCATGCAGGACTGGCTGGACTTCTGGGTCATCATGTCGGTCGCGATCATCAACGCGGTCATCGGCTACGTGCAGGAGGGGCGCGCCGAGAAGGCGCTCGCCGGCATCCGCGGCATGCTCTCGTCCGACGCGAGCGCGCGGCGCGACGGACGCTGGGTCACCGTGGCCGCGGCTGACCTCGTGCCCGGCGACGTCGTGCGTCTCGCCCCGGGCGACAAGGTGCCCGCCGACCTCCGGCTGTTCCAGTCGTTCCAGCTGCGCATCGACGAGGCGGCCCTCACGGGCGAGTCGGTGCCCGCGTCGAAGTCGGTCGATCCGGTCGCGACGGATGCCGGGGTCGGCGACCGCGCGTCGATGGCGTTCTCCGGCACGATCGTCGCGGCAGGGCAAGGCCGCGGCATCGTGACCGGCACGGGGGCCGCGACCGAGATCGGCAAGATCCAGAGCCTCGTCGGAGAGGCGGGCTCCCTCGACACGCCCCTCACGAAGCAGCTCGCCGACTTCGGGCGCGTGCTGACGCTCGTGATCCTCGGCATGGCGGTCGTCATGCTCGCGATCGGGCGGTTCCTGCACGGCATGCCCTTCGGCGACCTGATCTCGGCGACGGTCGGCTTCGCGGTCGCGGCGATCCCGGAGGGGCTTCCCGCCCTCGTGACGATCACGCTCGCGATCGGCGTGCAGCAGATGGCGAAGCGCCACGCGATCACCCGCAAGCTGCCGGCCGTCGAGGCGCTGGGATCGGTCACGACGGTGTGCTCCGACAAGACGGGCACCCTCACGAGGAACGAGATGACGGTGCGGCGCATCGTCACGCGCGTGCAGGCGTACGGCGTGTCGGGGCTCGGCTACGACCCACGGGGAGCGATCACACCCGACGGACGCGATGAGACGGATGCCCCGGCCCGCCCCGCGCCCGACCTCGCAGCGATTCTCGCCGTCGCGACCCTGTGCAACGACGCCCACATCGTGCGCGATGCGCCGGCCGCGGCGGAGGAGGTCGCCGACACGTCCGCGGGGCGCTGGTCGCTCGTGGGCGAGCCGACCGAAGGGGCGCTCAAGGTCGTCGCGATGAAGGGCGGCGTCACGAGCGAGGGCACGCGCCGCGTGGGCGTGCTGCCGTTCGACTCCGCGAACAAGCTCATGGCGACGGTCAACGAGTCCGCGGACCACTCGCGCGCGATCCTCGTCAAGGGGGCGCCCGACCGCCTGCTCGAGCGGTCGTCGAGCCAGCGCGGCGGCACCGGCACGGAGCCCCTCGATCTGGCGCTGTGGGGGAGCGTGATCGACGAGCTCAGCGCACAAGGGCTGCGCGTGCTCGCGGCGGCCCGTCGTCCCGTCGCTCCGATGTTCGACCACGTGAGCCTGGACGACCTGCACGACCTCGAATTCCTCGGGGTGTGGGGCATCCTCGATCCGCCGCGGCCCGAGGCGATCGACGCGATCGCGGACTGCCACACCGCCGGCATCCGGGTCAAGATGATCACGGGCGACCACGCCGGAACGGCGCTCGCGATCAGTCGCGAGATGGGGCTCGTGCCCGACGGCGAAGACGTGCACGTGATCACCGGTACCGAGCTGGAGGCACTGTCGCAGGAGCAGCTCAAGGAGGTCGTGCGCGAGGTCGACGTCTACGCGCGCACGAGTCCCGAGCACAAGATCCGCATCGTGCGCGCGCTGCAGTCGCACGAGGAGGTCGTCGCGATGACCGGCGACGGCGTCAACGACGCGCCCGCGCTCACGCGCGCGAACGTGGGCATCGCGATGGGCATCAAGGGCACCGAGGCCACGAAGGAGGCCGCCGAGATCGTCCTCGCCGACGACAACTTCGCGACGATCCGCAGCGCGATCCGCGAGGGTCGGCGGATCTACGACAACCTGCGCAAGTCGATCGTCTTCCTGCTCCCGACCAACGGCGCGCAGTCGCTCGTGATCCTCGTCGCCGTCGTCCTCGGCATCGCGCTGCCGCTCACGCCCGTGCAGGTGCTGTGGGTCAACATGGTCACCGCGATCACGCTGTCGCTCGCACTCGCGTACGAGCCGGCCGAGAAGGGAATCATGCGGCGCCCGCCGCGTCCGCCCGGCGGCTCGATCATCAACCTGCGCGAACTCGGGTTCGTGCTCGTCGTGTCGCTGCTCATCGGCGGCGCGACGCTCGGAGTGTTCTACAGCGTCGTCGCCGCCGGCGCAGACATCCCGTACGCGCGCACCGAGGCGGTCGCGATGCTCGCGCTCGGGCAGCTCGCGTACCTGTTCAACTGCCGATTCCTGACGCGTTCGAGTCTCACGTTCGACGTCTTCCGCGGCAACCGCGTCGTGTGGTGGTCCGCCCTCGCGCTCATCGTGCTGCAGCTCGTCTACACGTACGCCCCGTTCATGAACGACCTGTTCGACTCGCGCCCGCTCGCCCTCCGGTCGTGGCTGCTGCCTCTCGGACTATCGACCGTCCTGTTCCTCGCGATCGAGCTCCTGAAGCTCGTACGCCGGCGCCGCGGCGTCCGCTCATAGGCTCCTCATAGCCTCGATCGCCAAGATCGTTCCCGTGCCCGAAGTCGTCCCCTCGAGGAGTCGCATGACACGCGCCCCGCACCGCTCCGTCATCCGCCTCGGCGCCCTCATGGGTGTCGCGGGAGCCCTCGGCCTCACCGCCTGCACGCCCGAGTCGTCGGCGGGCGCGGCGGGTGGCAGCGAGGAGTTCGCCGACGGCACGTACTCGGCGGAGGGGTCGTACTCGACGCCCGAGACGGTGGAGACGATCCTCGTGACGGTGACGCTCGCGGACGGCCTCATCACCGACGTCGATGTCGAAGGATCCCCGCAGCGGCCGGAGTCGGAGCAGTTCCAGGGCGAGTTCATCGGCGGCATCGCCGACGAGGTGGTGGGCAGACCGATCGATGACCTCGTGGTGAGCCGTGTTGCGGGCTCGTCGCTCACGAGCGGCGGCTTCAACCAGGCGATCGAGCGCATCCGCGTCGAGGCGTCCGAGGCCGCCGGCTGAACGGAGATCCCGTGTCGGTGTGGCGCTTCGAGGCGATCGGCACGTCGTGGGAGATCGAGACCTCCGCACCGTTGCCCGCGGTGGCGCGCAGCGCGGTCGAGGAGCTCCTCGCGGCGTTCGACGCCGCATGGTCGCGCTTCCGCGACGACTCCCTCGTGGCGGCGCTCGCCCGAGGCGCGGGCAGTGTCCCGGCGCCGCGTGACGCCGCCGACCTCCTCGAGACGTACGCCGCCCTGTCCGACGCGACGGACGGCGCGGTGAACCCGCTCGTGGGGGCGTCGCTCGAGCGGCTCGGCTACGACACGGCGTACTCGTTCGCGGCATCCGTTCCCGTCCCCGCACCGGCGGACTGGCGCGAGCGCGTGCGACTCGACGACGGGCACCTCACCGTCGCCGAACCCGCGCTCATCGACGTCGGCGCGATCGGCAAGGGGCGGCTTGTGGACCGCGTCGCTGCGCTCGTGGCAACGCACGTCGACGGCGACCTCGTCGTCGATGCGAGCGGCGACCTCGCGGTGCGCGGGCGCCCCGTGCGGGTCGGGCTGGAGCATCCGTTCGATCCGACCCGCGCGATCGGGGTGTGGACCGTGGCGGATGCCGCGCTGTGCGCGTCCGCCACGAACCGCCGCTCGTGGGGCGACGGTCTGCACCACGTGCTCGATGCGCGCACGGGCGGGCCGGTGCGCGCGGTCGCCGCGACGTGGGCGGTCGCGCCGACGGCGATGCGGGCGGATGCGATCGCGACGGCGCTCTTCTTCGACGGGGGAGCGCGCCTCGCGCACGAGTGGGGCGTGCAGTGGGTGCGCATGCTCACCGACGGGCGCGTCGAGTGGTCGCCGGGCTGCGGAGCCGAGGTGTTCGGCGCGACCGCTAGCGTTGAACCGTGACCGACAGCCTCACAGGGACCGTCGTCGCGGTGGCGCGCGATGACGGCCATCGATTCAGCAAGCCCACCCGCGACAGCATCACCCTCATCGAGGGGATCGGGGTCGAAGGAGACGCCCACGCCGGCGCGACCGTGAAGCACCGCTCGCGCGTGCGCCGCGACCCGGAAGCGCCGAACCTGCGCCAGGTGCACCTGATGCACTCGGAGCTCTTCGACTTCGTCGCCCAGCGCGGGCACGAGGTAGCACAGGGCGAACTGGGCGAGAACGTCACGACAGCGGGCATCGATCTGCTGTCGCTGCCACGCGGCACGCGGCTGACGCTCGGCGCCGACGCCGTCATCGAGGTCACGGGGCTGCGCAATCCGTGCACGCAGATCAACGGCCTCTCCGCCGGGCTCATGAAGCAGCTCGTCTACGTCGACGACGACGGCGAGACCGTTCGCCTCGCCGGCGTCATGTCGGTCGTCATCCGCGGCGGCGTGGTGCGGCCCGGCGACGGCATCCGCGTCACCCTTCCCGACGCGCCGCACGAGCCGCTCCCGGTGGTGTGACGGTGCCGGCGTGGCTCACCGCGGCGTGGAACCGCGTCTTCGCGCTCCTCGGCCGCGTGTCGATGTACCGGCTCGTGCTGCTCGCGCTCGCCGCGCTCGCCGCGATCGCGTTCGTGCTGTCGTTCTTCGGTCTCGTGGGCCCGGGGCCCGGTGAGCTGGTCGCGACGCTCGCGGTGCTCGTCGTGGTGTGCGGGGCGACGGATGCCGCGGCCCACGCCGTGCTGCGCCTGCCGTGGCGCCTCGAGTCGTCGCTCGTGACCGCCCAGATCCTGCTGTTCGTGCTGCGGCCGACGCTCGAGATCGCGGGGCTCGCCGGCATCGCGATCGCCGGCGCCGCCGCGTCGCTGTCGAAGTACGTGCTCGCGTGGCGCGGGCGCCACATCTTCAACCCCGCGGCGGTCGGCGCCACGGTGGTCACG